>CAYFRE010000016.1:17124-27430 GCA_964345455.1 uncultured Syntrophomonadaceae bacterium
AACGGCAAACTTAAAGACGGCGCCCATGATTATTCCGATCAAGGGGCCGCCTTTTATTTTTTCAGCCAGCGCCCCGTAGCAGAAACAATAAAGAGCGTTGCCGGTCATGATAAATGGAATTGCCGGGGCGAGAACGATGGGGACAATCCCCAGCATAAGCGCCGCCCAGGGTGTCAACAGGCCGATCCCCACGCCGCCGGCCGTACCGGCTACGGCGGTGGAGAGTATGAGCATCAGGTTGACCAGCGGGCCGGTCACCGGGGTGGGTAAGCGCAGGTATTGCACGGAGAGAGTCAGCGCCAGCAGCAGCGCCACCCTCGTAAGCTGCTGCACCGAAAAGCGCGCCTGCGGGTTCATCCATGATCCCTCCTTCAACCATTGATGCCGGATACATAAGCCCTTCGTTGACATTTTTATGAACAGGGGCGGATAATATGCATTCATCAAAATCACGATGTTGACGTTATTTTCCAGGTATGCTCGGCCCGGGCAGGTGTCAGCCTAGGGATAGAAACCAACGAAAGGGAAAACCCTGATGGCAGTCAAACAAGCCCCGGAGAAAGAGCTGTACACACAGCTAACCGCAGCCCTGGATAAATATAAAGGGAAACCAGGCGTCCTCATTGCCGCCCTGCAAGAAGCCCAGGATATATTTGGCTATCTTCCCCGAAAAGCAATGATCCACGTGGCCAACGAATTAACCATCCCCCTGGCTGAAGTTTACAGCGTGGCCAGCTTCTATTCCCTTTTTTCCACCGTCCCCTCGGGAAGACACCGCATCGAGGTCTGCATGGGAACCGCCTGCTATGTCAAAGGCGCGGAGGAGCTGCTGCGGGAGCTGCAACACCGGTGCGGCGCCGGGCCGGGGAAATTCTCATCGGAGGGGCTTTTCAGCATCGCCACGACACGCTGCGTCGGCGCCTGCAGCGCCGCCCCGGTGATCAAAACCGGAGAAGAACTGCACGGGGAAATGAGTCCCGGCCGGCTGCCGCAGTTTCTGGAGGAGTTAAAGAATAGATGAGCGCCCTGGTGGAAGAACTGATCCAGGAAAGGATCAGGCCCGAAACCGATCACCGCATTCTTGTCTGTGGCGGCATCGCCTGCAGCTCGCTGGGCTGCCGCCGGGTGAAAGATGCCCTTGATGAGGAGCTGCAAAAAAAAGACCTGGCCGATCAGATCCCGGTCGAGATTATAGGCTGTATCGGCGATTGCAGCCTGGGCCCATCTATGATTGTTTACCCGGAAGGAATTGTCTATCAGAAACTTGGCCCCGAAGACGCGCGGACCATCGTCCGGGAACATTTGATCGCCGGCCGGATCGTCGAAGAGCTGATACACCGCGATCCGCACAGCGACGAGATTGTCCGCAAACGGGAGGAGATGCCCTTTTACCGGGAGCAGACCAGGCTGGTGCTGCGCAACTGCGGGGTGATCTCGGCCCATATCGACGACTATCTAAAATACCGCGGTTATGCCGCCCTGGCCCGGGCCCTGGCAGAGATGAACCCGGAACAGGTCATTGGCGAGGTTAAAAATTCAGGGCTGCGCGGCCGCGGCGGCGCCGGCTTCCCCACCGGCCGCAAGTGGGAGATGGTGAAGAGGGCAGCAAGTAATGAAAAATTCGTCATCTGCAACGCTGATGAAGGAGACCCCGGGGCCTTCATGGACCGCAATATCCTGGAGGGGGATCCGCACAGCGTTATCGAGGGGATAACTATTGCCGGCTACGCCGTGGGCGCGGCCCGCGGTTACATCTATGTCCGCGCGGAATACCCGGTGGCTCTGCGCCGCTGCCGGGAGGCGATAGCCCAGGCCCGGCAGAAAAAATTCCTGGGCGAGAACATCCTTGAAAAAGATTTTTCCTTTGACATTGAGATCCGCACCGGGGCCGGGGCTTTTGTCTGCGGTGAAGAGACCGCCATGATCTCATCCCTGCACGGCACCCGCGGCGACCCCGAACCTAAACCTCCCTTTCCAGCTCAAAAAGGGCTCTGGGGAAAACCGACCCTGATCAACAACGTGGAGACGCTGGCCAATATCCCCCTGATCATCCTGCACGGGAGCGGTCGCTTTGCCGAACTGGGCCCGGAGGGAAGCCGCGGGACAAAGGTCTTTGCCCTCGCCGGCAAGGTGAAACATACCGGCCTGGTCGAGGTTCCCCTGGGGACAACCCTGCGCCGGATCATCTTTGAAATCGGCGGCGGCATCCCCGGCAACAAGAGATTCAAAGCCGCCCAGACCGGCGGCCCCGCAGGAGGCTGCCTGGGCGTGGAAGCACTCGATATCCCCATGGATTACGAAAGCCTGCGCGAAGCCGGCTCGATGATCGGCTCGGGGGGGCTGATCGTGATGGATGAAGAGAGCTGCATGGTCGACCTGGCCCGCTTCTACCTCGACTTCAACCAGGATGAATCCTGCGGCAAATGCACCCCCTGCCGGATCGGAAGCAAGCGGATGCTGGAGCTTCTGCAAAAGATCACGGAGGGGAAGGGGGAGGAGCGGGACCTGGAGATCCTGGAGCAGCTGGCTTTGCTAATGAAAAACGGCTCACTCTGCGGCCTGGGCCGCGCCGCGCCCAATCCTCTTCTCAGCACCCTGCACCTCTTTCGCGACGAATACCTGGCCCACATCAGGGAGCGCCGCTGTCCCGCCGGGGTTTGCCGGAGCCTGGTGCGGCCGCGGATCAATCCTGAGATCTGCAAAGCCTGCGGCATCTGCGCCCGGATTTGCCCGGCGGAGGCGATCAGCGGTGAAAAGGGAGTCCCCTACGAGATAGATCTCGAGAAATGCAGCGACTGCCTCCGCTGTCTTGAAGAATGCCCGTTCGATGCGATCACCAAGGGAGGGGCGCCCCGTGCCGAAGCTGAAGCTGTGGATCGATGACCGGGAGCTGGAGGTGGAGGAGGGGACCACTGTTCTCGAAGCTTCCCGCCGGGCCGGTATCGATATCCCCACGCTCTGCTACCTGAAAGATCTGAACGCCCCCGCCGCCTGCCGCGTCTGCCTGGTGCAGGTGGAGGGAAGGCCGACCATGGACGCCTCCTGCGTGCTCCCGGCTGCCGCCGGAATGCGGGTCTATACCCATACTCCGGAGGTGCTCGCGGCCCGCAAGCAGATGATCGAACTGCTGCTCTCCGATCACCCCTTCGAGTGTCTCACCTGCGAGCGCAATCTTAACTGCGAGCTGCAGCGCCTGGCCAAACGATACGGGATCAGGGATCTGCGGGTCGAAGGCAGCCGCAATCATTTTCCCATCGACGACCTCTCCCCCTCGGTGGTGCGGGAGCCGGACAAGTGCATCCGCTGCCGCCGCTGCCTCTCGGTCTGTGAATACTACCAGGCGGTGGGGATCTACCGCATGGTGGAGCGCTCCTTCAACGCCGTAGTTGGGCCTGCGTTCAACGGTTCGCTGATGGAGACCCCCTGCATTTACTGCGGCCAGTGCATCACCGTCTGCCCAACGGGGGCGCTGCGCGAGCAAGATTCGACCGCCCGGGTCTGGGAGGCGCTGCGTGACCCCGATCTGCATGTCGTCGTCCAGACCGCTCCCTCCATCCGCACCTCCATCGGCGAAGAGTTCGGCTATCCCGTGGGGACGCCGGTGGCCGGGCGGATGGTGGCCGCGCTGCGGCGGCTCGGCTTCGACCGCGTATTTGACGACTGTTTCGGCGCCGACGTCACGGTGATGGAGGAGGCCACCGAACTGCTGGAGCGGCTCGAGCGCGGGGGGCCTTTCCCCCAGTTTACCTCCTGCTGCCCCAGCTGGGTCCGCTTCTGCGAGCTTTTTTACCCGGAGCTGATCGAGAACCTTTCCGAGGTCAAATCGCCGCAGCAGATCTTCGGCGCCCTGGCAAAAACCTACTACGCCCGCGAGGCGGGGATCGACCCGGCCCGTATCTTTGTCGTCTCGATTATGCCCTGCGTCTCCAAGAAATACGAGCTGCTGCGGCCCGAGATGAACGACAGCGGCTACCGCGATGTCGACGCCGAGCTGAGCACCCGCGAATTTGCCCAGATGCTCTTCCAGGCCGGAATCGATCTGCGCAAGCTGCCGGAGGAGAAATTTGATGACCCGCTGGGCTTCGCCAGCGGCGCGGGGATCATCTTCGGCTCCACCGGCGGGGTGATGGAGGCGGCCCTGCGCACCGCTTACGAATGGCTCACCGGGGAGGAGCTGAATGATGTCGAATTTCCGCAGATCCGCTCGGATAAATATAAGGATGCCGAGATCCAAATGGGGGAGCTGCGCTTAAAAGTCGCGGTGGCCCGCGGCACCGGCGAGGCCCGCCGCCTGATCGAGGCGATCAAAAAAGGGCAGAAAGAGTACCACTTTGTCGAGGTAATGGCCTGTCCCGCCGGATGCGTGGGAGGAGGGGGGCAGCCCATCTATATCGAGACCAACGACTGGAACGAGCAGGTCGCCCACCGCTCCCACCGCAGCGGCGGGCTCTACGAGCTGGACCGGCGGATGGAGCACCGCAAGGCCCATGCCAACCCGGCGGTGCAAAAGCTGTACCGGGACTTCCTCGGCCGCCCGGGCAGCGAGCCGGCCCACCGCCTGCTCCACACCGGTTATCTTTCACGCCGTCTCTACGCCCCTGCACCGCTGCCCAAAAAAGAACACAAGCAAAAAGTGCAACCGCTGTAAACTGGAGACCGGAAGTCAGAGGTTGGAGGGGATTAACGCCTGGCCCGGATAAAGAAAAACATCATCCCGGTTAGGGGCAAGGCGCCTCGCATATCGAAGGTCAGAGGTCAGAAAACATTGCGACATGCAATAGCCGGATTGGAAAACGGTAAGTACCTTTATATTCGTAGGGGCGACCAACCGGGTCGGCCCAAGCACCTGACTGTTACCACAAAGCAAATCAAATAGAAATAATTTTGGGACATCCCCCTACGGAAAAACCGGGATCACACTGCGAGCCGCCGACAACTGCAATATAATACAAGCTGAATACTCCTTTGAAGGGTCCGGTAACAGCAAGATTTGCAGTTATTTATCACATGACCTGCCGTCTTTAGTGGTCACGCCCCATTAACGTTTGCCAAGAAGAAGCTCGAAGCGGGGAAGCTTCAAGCGGCGCTTCTTTCCAAGAAAGTTCTCCCTCTGTTCTCCGTCTCCGGAAATTACAACCTGCAGGCGGCGGGTGCGATCCCCAAGCCACTCGAGGAAGCGGGTAAAGGTAACAATAACCTTTTCTGAAGCGAAGCGCAGCCCTTCGACATTAACTACCAGGTGGAAACAACGCTGCGGCAGAAGCGCCCGCACGGTCCGGATCAGCTCACGCAGATTTAAGCTGCTGATTAAACCCTGCAGGCGCAGGTGGAGAACGCCCTTTTTCTCGACTATAAAAATCCGCAGTGACGCAGAATTTTCTTCTCCTTGCTGCTCCGGGTTACCTTTTAACAGCTTGAAAAAAAGGGGCACGGGCTTCGAATCGATCTCCCGCAGGCTTGCCAGAGCCTGTTTATACCAGCGGTTCTTTCTTTCAAAATGACGCACCAGGTACCATCCCACCGAGCGGTAAAACGAGCTTTCCCAACCGGTCAAAAAAGTATTCTTAAATATGTTGCGTAAGGCGTAGAAACGCTTGAACGCGGCAATGGTCTCGCTCTGCAATTGTTCAGGTGACATCTGCGCGGGTTGAAATACGGCGTGATGCCCGTCGTAGAGATCCCATTGCCTGGTAAGAAGCCTCCCCTCATCTTCCAGCTGCTGGAAGAGCGGCGTCCCCGGCAGGGGGGTCAGGGTTAAAAACTGAACGCTGTCAATGCGGGAATCGAGAGCGAAATCGACCGTATCGCGGATCGTCTGTACCGTATCGCCTTCGCCGCCGAAGACAAACATGCCGTGCACCCTGATCCCGTATTCATGAAAGCGGCGCACGCATTCGCTGACATCTTCAACGCTCTGCTGTTTGTTAAACGCGGCCAGAGTCTCCGGGTTGATTGATTCCAGCCCCACATAGACCATGTTTCCACCGGAGCGCCGCATCAGCTCAAGTATTTCCGGATCCCGGGAAGCTTCCACGCGCACCTGGGCTCCCCATCCCTTCAACCCTGTCTTATGATCGATCATACCTTGAAAGAGCTCTTTGCTCCGCGCAAGGTTGGCAGTAAAATTATCGTCGCAAAAAAATACGCTGCGGCCCCGGTAAGCAGCCAGTTCTTTTAAGACATTCTCCGTGCTGCGAAAACGATAACGCCGTCCGAACATCAGGGTGACACAGCAGAAGGTGCAATTGAAGGGGCAACCCCGGGAAGTCATCACCGGAATTGTCCGGAAGGGTTTTTGTCCTTCAAACAGCGATAGATCGGGGATCGGAAGCTGATCCATCTCCACCGTCTCCGTAGAGCAGGGATTGTGAACCGCTTCTTGGCCGTTCCAGAATGAAACTCCCGGGACATTCCAGGGCAGCCGGCCCTCCTCCAGAGCGCGGAGCAGGGGCACGATGGTTAAGTCAGCTTCACCGCGGACCACGTAATCGGCATGGCCCAGCGCCTCATCCGGCATAAAATGAGCGTGGATCCCTCCAATCATGACCGTCAGACCGCGGGACCTCAGGTAACCGGCGATACGGTAAGCCTCACTGCTGGTCGCCGTGGTTGTCGAGATACCCACCAGGCCGGCATCGACAATCCTGGACCAGGGCAGCGACGCTCCTGTCCCCAGGTAAAGCTCCACCTGGTAGCCGGCCGCCTTCAGCCGGGCTCCCAACAGCGGCAGGCCCAGACGGGGCATCCGCACCGTTTTGTATACATGATCTTCTTTTGACTGCGGTTCAATTAAAACCACCTTTTTCATTTAGAGCACTCCTCTCTCTTCATTTTGGCATCCCCGGTAGTACTTTAGAATGATTTCACAAACCGGTATTTATGCTGCCAAAATGCTGCAGGTGATCAATTGAACTGATGCCAGCTATGGACAGGAAGCTGAAGGAAGGAATGTATGAGACCTTAAGATTATGATGCCCGCCGGTCTACTTAATAAACCGTATCGTCAGCGGATATGAATAGTCTTCCCCATTACGAACTTTAACAGAGGTGATCATAACATACACCAGCTGTTATCGGCACGGCAACCAATAAATTATAATTTCTATTATTATGATATCATCCCGGGTCTATTGGCAACATTCCTGTGGAGGTGTATACTGGTACCTGGCTCGAATTAAACCGGATTGCTCCTGCTTGCCGGCCATTTGATTGATTTACTTCCTTTTCCAGGTAAAATCTTGGAGGTTAACCGCCGGTTCCTGTGGAATAATCTACTGGGGGTAACTCAAGTGCATAGCCTGCTGGCGATTTCATCAAGTCCGCGGCGCCACGGAAACAGCGAACTGGCCCTGCTTTCATTTTGCCGGGCCGCCGAAGAGAAAGACGTCGCCGTGGAGGTGATCCGCATCCATGAACTCGGCCTGAAACCGTGCCGTGGTTGCGACCGCTGCGCCGGGGACGGAATATGTGTTGTTGCGGACAAGATGCAGCCGCTTTATGAAAAAGTTGCCGCCGTGAAAGGTCTTGTTCTGGCCACACCGGTATATTTCGGATCCCTCTCGGCACAGCTTAAGATATTTATGGACCGCTTTCAATGCTGGTGGCAGGCAAAGTACCGCCTGAGGAAACCCTTTGTCCTCCCCGCTCAAAAAAAAGCAGGGTTTATCATCTGCACGGGGGCGCTGCATAAACCGGAATACGGCGATAATATTGCGGCAATTGGCAAGGTCTTCTACCACAACATTAATTATCACTACGGCGGCATTCTATGTTTACAGGGCCTGGACAAAAAGGGCGAGATCAACAGCAATCCGGCGGCGTTGAAAGCCGCATATGATGCCGGTGAGAAGTATGTCCGCACACGCATTCTGTTGTAGAGCGAACTCTGTTCACCCGCATTACACGTCTAGCCCCCATCCCGCATATTCCACTTGTTGGGGGTGAACTGCACTCGCCCCTGCAAGGTCGAAACCTACACGCCCGTCTCCTGTCCCCTCATTATTTCTTCGGCCTGGCGGACAATGTTTTCTACAGTAAAGCCCATTTTCTCCATCAAGAGAGCGCCCGGCGCCGAAGCGCCAAAGCCGGTCATGCCGATGACGCGCCCCCGGGGTCCGGTATAGCGCTCCCAACCCATCGGCAGGGCCGCTTCTACGGCCAGCCGGTTCTCGATCTCATCCGGCAAAACCTGCTTCCGGTATTCTTCATCCTGCCTTTCGAAAATCTCCCGGCTGACCATGCTGACGACGCGGACAGAGCGGCCCTTTTCTTCAAGGAGATTCCTGACCTGCAGCGCCAGGGCAACTTCTGAACCGCCGGCGATGATGATCAGATCGGCCGGCCCGCTTTTTTCCGGGCTTACGACATAGGCGCCTTTAAGCGCTTCCTTACCGCTGCCGGGCAATTGGGGCAGGTCCTGGCGCGAAAGCACCAGCGCCGTGGGGCCGTCCGTGCGTTCAAGGGCATGAAACCAGGCCGCCGCTGTCTCCCGGCCGTCGGCGGGACGGAGCACATCCAGGTTGGGGATAGAGCGAAGGCCGGCCAGCTGCTCCACCGGCTGATGCGTGGGACCGTCTTCGCCGACAGCGATGCTGTCGTGAGTGAATACATAGATTGCCGGCACCCCCATCAGCGCAGAGAGCCTGAGCGAGGGTTTCATATAATCAGAGAAAACAAAGAAGGTGGAGCCGAAGGGGCGCAGACCGCCGTGCAAGGCAATCCCGGCCAGGATCGTGCCCATGGCATGTTCGCGCACGCCGAAGGCAATATTGCTGCCTTGCGGGTTTCCGGCCTGGAAATCCCCCATCCCTTTAAGATAGGTTTTTGTAGAAGCATTTAAATCGGCCGAACCGCCAATCAGGTTGGGAAGATATTTCACCAGCACCTGCAGCACCCGGCCTGATGTCGCCCGGGTGGCGGCAGGTTTATCAAATTCCCACAGAGCCGGGTCGTTGAGCAGATCATCCGGGAGTCCAAGAGAATGCCAGGCATCCCAGCGGGAGGCTGCCTCCGGAAACTTTTCGCGATAAGCGGCCATAAGCAGGTCCCATTTTTTCTTCTGTTGACCAAGTTTATCCCGGATGTCTCCAAAATGTGTTCTCACTTCTGCGGGAACATAAAAAGGAGGCTCAAGCGGCCAGCCCAGGTTCTCCCTGGTCAGGCGGGCCTCTTCCTCGCCCAGGGGGGCGCCGTGTGATTCAGGCTTCCCCTGCTTATGCGGCGAACCATAGCCAATCTCCGTGCGCACCATGATCAGGCAGGGGCGTTCGCTTTCGCGGGCCCGGCCAATTGCTCCGGCAACCTCATCAACGTTGTTCCCATCCTGCACCCGCAGCACTTGCCATCCATAAGCCCTGAAACGCATCCCCACATCTTCGGTGAAAGTAATATCGGTACCGCCGTCAATGGTAACCCGATTGTCGTCATAGAGGCAGATCAGCTTGTTCAGCTTTAGATGGCCGGCCAAAGAGGCCGCCTCGGAGGTAATTCCTTCCATCAGGCAGCCGTCGCCGGCGTAAACATATGTATAGTGATCCACAATCGGAAAGTCAGGCCGATTGAATTCGGCGGCCAGCCGTTTTTCGGCGATAGCCATGCCCACGGCGGCGGCAAACCCCTGCCCCAGCGGTCCGGTGGTGACTTCCACCCCGGGTGTAACCCCGTATTCGGGATGTCCCGGCGTCTTGCTGCCCCACTGCCTGAAATTCTTTATTTCTTCGAGCGAAAGATCGTAACCGGAAAGATGCAGCAGCGCGTAGAGCAGCATCGAGCCGTGCCCGGCCGAGAGAACAAAGCGATCGCGATCCGGCCAGTCAGGCACCGCGGGATCGTGTTTCAAATAACGTGACCACAGGGTATAGGCCATCGCCGCCCCGCCCATCGGCAGGCCGGGGTGACCGGAATTTGCTTTATCAATGGCATCTACAGCTAAAAAACGGATCGTATTTACAGACAGTTCATCAATCGGTTGCACGTATACTCCACTCCTTTTGGGTTAAGCCTTACCATACTATTCTGCCCGCAATTTACAAACGCCTGCTTTTTCATCGACAATCGATCTCTAAAGTACAAGGGGTTTCCAGGCATTAACTGCCCGAAAACCCATTATTTTTATGGTGGGGACGAGAGGATTTGAACCTCCGACCTCTTGAATGTGAGTCAAGCGCTCTCCCCCTGAGCCACGTCCCCGCAAACCCCGCAAATTAACATTACACTGACAAAATAATTATAACAGCTTTAGGGGCAATGTCAACACGCATACCAGGTTTATACACGTGGGTTTTTCACCTTCTGATACATAGATAAT
>CAYFRE010000017.1:0-5012 GCA_964345455.1 uncultured Syntrophomonadaceae bacterium
GGTAATCCGCTCACAGGCCATATCGGCAAGGGATAGATACATCAACTGGGCCGGGTAGGTGCCGCCCGTGCAAATCAGGCAGTTGTCAAGCCATTGTTTGGTAATCCGCTTCAGCTGACCGAACAGATACAGCTTGGGCGATTCACCGGGATCTCGCCACCGGGTATAGAGGAGACGATGGGTAAGATGAAAGAGAAGGGTCGAGCGGCGGAGGTCGCCGGTGTGGACCAGGGTGAGGTCTACTCCCTCACCTATGATGCCTTCATTGCGGGTAAGCGAAGGGCCGACAAGATCGGGGGTCAGTTCCAAAATGGAATCTTCATTAAATGAGGCGGTAAGCCGCTCTTCGGGCAGCTCCACACGGTAGCCCTCAACCCGGGGAAACCGGATCTCGAGGTGATCCCGTTCGGGGCGCATGGCTTTCACGTGGATCGTTTCACGGGGCGGCTGTGGGGGAGCTATGACCGGCTTGGCCGTAAAGTCGAAGGGTATGCCCAGGACATCGGCATATTCAACGTTGAACTTGCCTTCTTCATTGGTATCATAGGACTGCCGGCGCAGCGCGCGGCCGATGACCTGTTCACATAGAAGCTGGGTGCCAAACGCTCGCACCCCAAGCACATGAGTAACATTTTGCGCATCCCAGCCTTCAGTAAGCATGGAGACCGATACAACGCAGCGAATCAACTCGCCGAGACGGCCCTTTTTGCCTACAGTGTTCATCACTTCCCGCAGCAGATCCTGATCGGTAAGATTTTCAGCCTGGAGGCGGTCCCCTGTGCGCTCAATAATTTCACGGCGGAAACGTTCAATGGGACCGGCGGCCATCTTACGAAAATCTCTGTCCAGAGGCTCGCCGGATTCAAGTTGTTCACTGTCAATGAGCAAAGTACGGGGCAGCGGAAAGGGATCGCCGTGCTCGTTATAATTCCCAAAGAGCGGCAGCCGCCCTTTTTCCAGAGCAAGCGAACCATCTTCGTTTTCCCGGAGAAAACCGGAAATGTAATCGTAAACAAGTTTCGAGATAGAAGTGTTCTGGCAAACAATAATGAAGCAGGGCGGCACACCAATGCCACTTTCCGCCCACAGTTCAAATGTTTTTTTGTAATGCCCGTAAAGGGCTTCCAGTGCGGTTAGCAGCGCCACAGGTAAGCTTAAGGGGTCGAGGGTCTTGGCTTTACCCCGCCCTTTCTTAGGCATCCTCGTGCGAATATGCTCCCAGAGATTTCGGAATTTGGGCATATCACCGCCGGGGATGTTATCGGCCACGGGCACGCGCGGTAATTTGACAATGCCGCATTCAATGGCATCCATGAGTGAAAAGTCGCTCATGGTCCAGGGGAAAAGCGTGCCCTCAGCGTAGCCGGAACCCCGAAGAAAAAACGGGGTCGCCGACAGGTCGATAACCCGGGCAATTTTCAGCTTCCGGTTGACGGCTTCCAGCCCGTTGATCCAGAGTCGCGCCGCTTCACGGTTCTTCTCGGCTTCCTTTCTGTCATCTCCTCTTAGATCACCTTCATCACCATGGTCAGACTTTTCCCGGTAGCAATGATGTGCCTCATCATTGAATACCATGATGTTTTGCATGCCCAACAGCTCGGGCATTACCCGCTGGAGCATTTTCCCCTCTGTTTCAAGCGTATTGAGTTCTCCACCCCGCCCCTGCAAAAGTGACCGGCCACCCCTGGATAACTCTACGATTTCACGAAGTTTAAAGGCATGGTAGTTGGTAATGACAATCTTAGCACGGTGAAGGTCATCCAGCATATCATGGGGCACGAGCTCACGGCTCCGGTAGTAGCTGTCCGGATCGTTGGGTTTTAGCACGCGAAGCCGATCCTTGATGGTTAGTCCAGGCGTGACCACCAGAAAGCCGCGGGTAAATCTTTTGCTGTTTGGCCGGCGCACAGCATTGATGGTTTGCCAGGCAATTAACATGGCCATAACCGTGGTCTTGCCGGCACCGGTGGCCATTTTCAGGGCGAGGCGCATAAGCTCCGGGTTGGCATTGGCATTCGCGTTTTCCAGGTGTTCGAGAAATTCTTTGCCAATCTTTCCGGATTTGGGCGCAACTTCTGTTAACCAGATAACCGTTTCTACAGCCTCGACCTGGCAAAAAAACGGCCTGATGTTATTAAAACTATGATGCCGCCAATGTTGGAGTAAGCGCGCGGTTTCAGGTGTAACTTTCCAATCACCGGGATTTGGCAGGCTTCGCCATTGATCAATGTGACGGCGAAGCGCGTTAATAACCGAAGTAGGATCATACTGTTGCTCTTCTGTGGTAAGCCCTTTACCTTCATCGAATAAAAACTGCTGTTGATCCGGCGCCCCTCTTTGCTTTTTGGGCTTCGGGATAGGGGTAATGAATTCAGCCCTGCGGCGACTTTCGATTATTTTTTGTGTCGGCTGACCGTGCTCGTCAAGCTCCCAGTGACGCGACGGGTATTTGTAAGGTGAGTTGAGGATTGGCGCGTTAAAGAATTTATTCTCCATGCCCCTGTACTCCCTGATCTAAGATCATCGACATAGCACCAACAACGGTTCCCTGATTAATAAAAGTTCTCTGCCCAAGGTGGGAATACCTTTAAGAAAATTGGCAACAGTATACGCCTTGATCCGGTCTTTGTTAAGTGGATGATCTTCAATAGTATCTTTCAGCATTAGCTCAATGATTGCCGCCAAGTAATCTTCGTGTTTATACGGTTTATCCATATCTTTTTTCAGGGACATCAGGTCCTCACCCGCATGAGAAAAAGGAGAATGCCCCAAATCGTGAAGCAGCGCTGCCAGCCGGATTCCTGTTTATCTCTTCTCCCTGATTTCATCGTGATAATATCTTTGCTTTGTTTGTAGCTATAGAGGCGCGCACGATGAATAAAAACGTTATTCTAAATTAGAGATCCTTCGGGCTTTGCCCTCAGGATGACAAGCAAAAAGGGCAAACATCTATAACGGGAGCTACAAACAACAGCATAGCGGGCATGCGAGCCTGAGTGATGAGAAGAGCATAGCCGCCGGGTGTGGTCAGCCCCTGCGTTTAGTCTCCTCGCCCTAACCCCCTCCCACCAGAATCTCTTCATAATCAATTACTCCCTGAACAAAACTTGAGAGATGCCTGCGGCAGCCCCTTACGGGTAAGATTACAGAAGGGGCTGCTCAATCATCCAGCGCTTCCAGAACATCCGGGTAAACGATGGTCTGGAAAAGCTCCCCCATGGTTTCATCTTCAATGTTGATGGTCACCTTGATGTTTTCTGCCTTAACGCCGTCAAATAGCTGGTAGTACATGGCCGCGAAGCCCAGACCAAAGACAGCAAAACTGTCCAGGCTGTTTTCAAACGCTTCCCTTTCCACCACCAGGGTAATGGAAGTTAAATCCCGGTTGTATATGACATCCCTGATGGATATAAAATCGCCGCCGTTTTTGAGGTCTGCCACAGTCTGGTTAAAACTTTCCCGCAGATCCTGCATCATTTGCTTGTGGACGGACCTGGACATCTTGTAGGTAACCGACCCGTCGTCATTTACCACCACTTCCTTGACCCCTTTTTCCCTGGCTTCTTCAGTTATGACTTTAGGATCTTCCAACTCCACCATTGAGGCCGGCAAGGTGACGGTCACATCGAAAAGCCCTTTTTCAACATCTATAGATTCGCCGGAGGCCTGAGGATCAGTGTCCCCTCCTGCCGGTCCAAGATCGGGACTACCACATCCCGGCAGCAACAGTAAACACGAAATAATTAAAACAACCGCTATCCGCTTCATTTTTTAACACCTTTCTTTGGATATTGATGATTAGAAGTACACCCAACCCGGTTCAGATCTATTTCAGATTTTGTGTATTGCCAAGAACGTTAGTTAAAAGATCAGATCCTTCGGGCTGCGCTCTCAGGATGACAGGGGCGGGAACCGGCTGCGCCCTCAGGATGACACGGGAATAAGACCGGATCCACCCTCAGAATGCATGGGCAAAGGCCGGATCCACCCTCAGGATGACAGGGGCGGGAACCGGCTGCACCCTCAGGATGACAGGGGCGGGAACCGGCTGCACCCTCAGGTTGGCACGGGCGGGAACCGGGATTTGCCCTCAAGGATGACAAATGGGAAGCTACGTAGAAATATAATAGCAAACTGCTGTGACATGATAATGTCACACGCACGCCTTTTGCAGAATCATATCGTTATTTAGAAGGGAATGAACAAATTGGGGGTTACTGTTTTTGCCGGTAATAACGCAGCGTTTCTTGAAGGTTATTGATCAGCTGTTCTCTTAACCAGGCCGGCTCTAGCACCTCCACGGCGCCGCCCCAGCTCATCAGCCAGGGGATCATCTCCTGCGCTGCGGTCAGGCGGTAGGCCACCTCTAGCGCCTCGCCGGGGAGCTCCCTGGTGCGCTGGCTTTCATGAAAAAGGTTGTGCCTGAAGCGCTCCGCGGGACCGGCGCGGATTTTGAGGCGCACCGTTTCCAGGTCTCCCGATTCATCTTCGGTCCAGGTACCCCAAACATCTTTATAAGCCTCCTTCAGTGAGAACCCGGCAGGCATGCGGTAAAAGCTGTCTTCAATCACGGCAAGATCCTTGATGTTCAGCAGCAAAAAGACGCGTCTCTGCCGGCGCTGGGTACACCGGCCGGTGAGGTACCAGTTGTTCAGGCGGCAGAGGAGACCGTGGGGCTCCACCACCCGCTCTGTGACGGCGCCGTCATAGGTGCGCAGGTAGCTGAGGCGCACTCTTTTTTTCTCCCGGATGGCCCGCAGTATTTCCCAAATCATGGCCTCGCTTTTCGCGGGATCGGCGGGAAAGGCGCCGGATACATGGACCACCTGCTCCAGTTCGCTTAAAATGCCGGCAAAGGTGCTTAAACCGGATAGGGTATGGCGAAAGATGCTCTGCATGGCCGCCTCGATGCTGCTTTTCATCGCTCCCCGCAGCTGGGGATACATGCCCAGCAGCAGCATGGTGGCATCCTGGGCGCCGCGCGGCAGGTCATTCTTTTCGCGGCGAAAGCC
>CAYFRE010000017.1:5022-11835 GCA_964345455.1 uncultured Syntrophomonadaceae bacterium
TTCGGCGTTGGGGCATATTTGAGCGGTCAATACGTGGCCGCGCCTCCGGGCGAAGATGGCTTTCTCGCCGGTAACAATCACGTCCGCATCGTCTTCCGGGTCTTCTCCCGGCTCCGGTGCTTCGCCGTAGCACAGGGGATCAAAAAAAAGATTCAGGCGTCTAATCAGGCGGTAGATGGTTCTCACAGAAGGACGCCGGTCATTGATTTCTGCATAGGCGTCCTGCAACTCCGCCAGGGTGGCTCCCCCTGAGGGGGTTTGTTCTATAACGGTAATCAGTATTTTGACCAGCGTTTCCGGTTGGGTGCCGGTACGGGGATAGCGGGCCAATGCAGATACTCCCCTTCATACACTTTTATCCAGGAGGTAGTATTAGTGCTACATGTGCTATGATCATATCAATAGAGAGTGACATATATGTGTCGCAGCCGGGGGGGGGACGGGCCCCTCCCGCTAAAGAACTCCAAAGTCCACCGCTCCGTAAAAATAAAGCAGTCCTTCCGAGTGATCCAATTATTCCTGCTATTCCCTCTGGGTTGTTCTCCTACTTCGACAAATAACCGGCAGATCCTCTGCCCTGCGTTTAGCTTAAGTAGCGTTCGTTAACCAACTCGCTATATTTTTTCGTTAGATCTTCCTACCGGCAATATCCCGGCATATTTTTCAAACGTATTTATCCGCCACATTGAAGGTAAACCCTCTACCTTTCACGAAATTTGAGATTGGATTTCAGCCACTGCTCTTAATAAAGGAAAAGCTAATATTCACGGCATAGGTCAATTCAACAACCAGAGGAGGACACAGCAATGCGGTTAATACGTTTCTCAAAGGGAGAAGAAGCCGGCTACGGCCAGCTGGAAGGAGAGAGCATCCGGGAGGTGGCCGCGCCGGAGGGGGACTGGAGCGAAGATGCTTTCCGGAAGACCGGCCGGGCCTTCAACCTGAACGAAGTAAAACTGCTGGCCCCCTGCCGGCCGGGCAAGGTGGTCTGTGTCGGACTGAATTATCGAAAACACGCCGCAGAAGTGGGAGCATCTCTGCCGGAGAAGCCGATCATTTTTCTTAAACCGTCAACATCGGTGAGCGGAACGGGGGATCCGATCATGATCCCGTCCCAGAGCCGCCGGGTGGACTACGAAGCGGAGCTGGCGGTTGTCCTGGGGCGCCGGACCCACCGGGTCTGCGCGGACCGGGCCCTGGACTATGTCTTCGGTTATACCTGTGCCAACGATGTCACCGCCCGGGACCTGCAACCCCAGAACGGGCAGTGGACCTATGCCAAGAGTTTTGACACTTTCTGTCCCCTCGGCCCGGCGATCAACACCGGGATCGCCAATCCGGAAGCGCTGCCGGTAAAAGGGGTGTTGAACGGTAAAGCGGTTCAGGATGGAAACACCGCCGACCATCTCTTTTCCGTAGCAGAGCTGATCGAGTATATCTCGCACTGCATGACGCTGCTGCCCGGCGATGTGATCATGACCGGTACCCCGGCAGGAATCGGTCCGCTTAATCCCGGAGACACCTTCAGCGTCGTTATCGGCGGCATCGGCAGCCTGACCAACCCGGTTAACAAGGAGAATGATCGAACCGTTCACGGATGATCGTCCCCTCTTCCACCGCCTCTTTCAGCGAGCAAAGGTCCTCTGACGGCCGCCCAATCAGCATTCCGGAAGCGGGGCCCCATCAGGGGGGCAGGGCCCCCCGGTTTTTATTGCCATCGGGAAGGAGGTACACGCTAATGATAGGATACATGAAAAAACACGAGGAGTATCTGGCCGGTATTTTAGATTCTAACAGGGAGGAAGAGCTTGGGCACATTAGAGAATATAACAAGGTCCAGATTGAGATCATGCAGCATGAAAGACTGGTCCACCTTCTGGTTACAATTTCCTTCGCCTTCTTTTTCCTTATATCGGTGCTGTCTGCCGTAATCTTTGAGAGACCGGAAATATTCCCTCTCGGCCTGTTGATTCTTGCGCTGCTGGTACCATATATCATACACTATTACAAGCTGGAAAACGGGGTCCAGAAATGGTATGGAATCTACAGTCAAATTGATCGGCAGCTCCAGGAGCGGTCCGGCGCCGCCCCCTTGCAGATGAATGCCCCGGAGGCATAGGTTGCCTAAATTCAAGATCTGGCGCAGGGCAGACGCTTAAACTGTTAACCTTCCCCGGGCAGAGCTCCGCCGCCTTGAGGCAACCGCTTTCCTGGCAGAATAGAAACGCCGCCTGCTGTCACGCCGGGCGCTGCAGGCGGCAGGATAGGCTATATATCCGGTGGGCTGCATATCCGTAACCGGTAAAATATCCCGATTGGCCGGGTGCGGCGGCATTCCTACTTGCTCTCGTCAAGGGTCAGCTTTGTCGAATAGGTTTGCCGGTCCCGGTAGCGGTAATAGGTGACGGTGATCTCGTCGCCGGCCCGGTGCTCTTTCAAGATGTTCTTGATTGCGCTCATCTCGGTCACTTCATTGCCGTCAATGGCCGTGATGATGTCGTTTTTCTGCAGGCCCGCTTTGGCTGCGGCGCTCCCGGCGGCAACTTCGGTGATCAGAACCCCCTGCGGGATGTTGTAATAACGAGCCGTCCTTTCATTTACTTCCGTGTAAGTGATCCCTATGGCGGGCCGCCCCTTGACATATCCGTGGGTGATGATCGAATCGATAATCGGGCGGGCTAAATCTATGGGGATGGCAAATCCCAGCCCTTCGACCTCCGTGGTGGCAATTTTGACGGTGTTGATGCCGATAACCTCACCCCGCCCGTTAACCAAGGCTCCGCCGCTGTTGCCGGGATTGATCGCCGCATCGGTCTGGATGAGACTGTCGGCGACATTTTCCGCCTCAACCTTGCGTTCAATGCCGCTGATTACTCCGACGGTAACCGAGCCGGCCAGGTCCATCCCCAGGGGATTGCCTATGGCCATGGCGAACTCACCGGCGCGCAAATTGCTGGATGAGCCGAACTCTGCCACCGGCAGGTTGTCGAGGTCGATCCTGAGCACCGCCAGGTCATTCTGTTGGTCTCCGCCGATGTACCTGGCGGTGGCGGAGCGCCCGTCTGTCAGATATACCTCGATCTGACCGCTTTCACTTGAAATAAAGTTACCCACCACATGGTAGTTGGTGATGATGTATCCTTCCGAATTATAGATGATCCCCGAACCCTCGCTGACCTGCTGGTAGATTTGCGGCCCGAACCAGCCTGTCTGGGCCCTTACCTGGGCGGTAATCTTGATGCCGACTACGGAGGCGCCTGCTTTACCGGCTATTTCCGGCACGCTGAGGCCCTCGGTATAGGCCAGGCTGTAGACATTGGTTTCGCCGCCGCCGATACCGTTGATCTGTTTCTGCAAGGCTTCGATATTCTGATTCAAAGTATCGATTTCGAGATCATAGCGGTGCTTGAAAACAGCGATCGTGGCCGCACTGCCCAGTATGACCACGAGGCACAGAAGAAAGGCAATTATCCTGGTTCCCCGGACGCTATTCCATCGGCCGGTCATCTCTGTCATCTCCCCTTTTACGATCTAACCGTTGTTCAATTAAATATTAACGCGGGATCAGTATAAAATCAACGAAAATCGAGGGCAATCAGGTGGTAAAACAACGAAAAGAAAGGCGGTTTTCCGGGAGAAGCCTTATTCCAGCCCGGGCAGCTCCACGGGAAGGCGGCCCTGCGGGGTAAGAGTGCCGTTCAGAACTTCGGCGAGGGCCCGCATGGAGACGCTGGTATGGCTGTACGTGCAGAGGCAGGCGCCGGCGCGGGGAACGGCCAGGAGATCGTACGGTGAGGAGAGAGCCAGCAGGACCACCTCTGTCTCTTCGGTCAGGGCATCGATCAGGCCGGTCCAGGCGGGGTAGCGCCGCAGGTTGGAGGTGCCGGCGAGGACCAGAGAAGAACCGCGCAGTGAATCAAGGAGCTCCTCAATTTCAGCGGCAGGGGCGTGAAGCGGCAGCAGGTGCGGCTGGAGAAAGGAGCATCCCTCGATCAGGGGAGCCAGGGAACTTTCCAGTTCGGCGGGCCAGATCAGCGGAACTGTCTCCTGCGGGGAGAGCGGGATTACAGAAGCGCGATCGCGGACCAGGGTGACACTTTCCCGGGCAATGCGCCGGGCCACGTTCAGGTTTTCCGGCAAAGCAAGATCGGAAAGATTTCCCCGGCGCGGCAGGGAATCGTCAATCAATCCGTAGCGCATTTTCACGGTAAGGATCCTTTTCACCGATTGGTCGAGCCGTTCAAGGGTGATCGTCCCCTCATCCACCGCCTCTATCAGCGCGGCAAAGATCCTCTGACTGTCGCCGGGTTCGACGCCGGTCCAGGGTCCGAAGAGAATCAGGTCGACACCGGCCTGGAAAGCCATCACGGCTGCTTCCTCCAGGCCCCAGCGCTCACTGATCGCCCCCATGCTCATGGAATCGCTGACCACCAGGCCGTCAAAACCCATCTCTTCCCGCAGGTAGCGGACCGCCTGGGGAGAGAGGCTGGCGGGCAGCTCATCACTGCCGGTGAGTCCGGGCACCAGGATATGGGCCAGCATCACCGCGGGAACGCCCGCTTCGATCATGGCCCGGAAAGGGAACAGCTCCAGCTCCCTCAGGCGGGAGAGCTTGTAAGGGATCAGCGGCAATCCGTAATGGGAGTCGACGTCGGTATCCCCATGGCCGGGGAAATGCTTTGCCGTGGCGATGACCTTCTCCTGCCGATAGGGGTCTACCATGGCCCGGCCCAGGCGGGCCACCTCTTGCGGATCGGAGCCGAAAGAGCGCACCCCGATGACCGGGTTGGCCGGGTTGTTGTTGACATCGACCACCGGGGCGAAGTTAAAGTTGATCCCCAGGATGCGCAGCTCGCGCGCGATCACGGCGGCGTTCAGGCGGGCCAGCTCTTCGCTGCCGGTGGCGCCCAGGGCCATGTTGCCGGGGAAAACCGTGACCCCTTCGGTAAGACGGGCCACGGCGCCGCCTTCCTGGTCCACGGCAATAAAGAGAGGCACCAGATCGCTGTCGAGGGCGCCCTGCTGGATCTGCTCCGTCAGACCGGCCACCTGGGCGGGGCTTTCGATATTGCCGGCGCTGCTGAACAGGATCACGCCCCCCAGGGGAAGCTCCCGCAGCTCCGCCGCCGGCTGGGATCCGAACTCCGGCCCGCTGAAGTAGGCGACGATCACCTGGCCCACTTTCTCCTCCAGTGACATCTTCTGAAGAATTTCTGCCACCGCATCCTCTGCCTTTCCCGGCTCTCCATTTCTACTGGCGCCGCTCCTGAAATAGTCAATTATGAACAGGAGCGTGATCAATATCAGCAAAATAACAATCAACATCAGCCATGCCCGGGGCCTTTTTCTGCTCACTGGTGAAGCTCCTCTTCATTTGCCGGGTCCCTTTGCCAAATGTGGCCTCACAAGGGGCTGCCGTAATTCCCAGATCTTCTCCTATTATAAACATTTACCCGTTGATTTACAAAACCGGAATGGGAGAGACTACCGGCAAAACTATGGCCGTTAAAAGATATTGTGACACGCTCGGGCGCTTTCTACGGAGCTTTGTTGTGCACCGGAAATCAAGCTGTTATAATGAAAGCAGCTCAAGCTGCAAGCAAATGGAGAAATGTCATGTTCATCTCTTTCGAGGTCTAGGGCAAAAATTATTCAGGGATATCTTACCCGAAAACCGAATGACCAGGTTTCAGGCGGGGGCAGGTATACCCCTGCCTGTTTATTTTAAGAGGTGATCATGATGACAATTATTCTTGAGGCCGGCAGGCTGAGCAAAGAATATAACGGCCGCCCCGTTTTGACCAATCTCACCTTCCAGGTGGCTGCAGGCGAGAAGGCCGGCCTGATCGGACGCAACGGCAGCGGCAAGAGCACATTGCTGAAGATCATCGCCGGGCAGGAGAAGCCCACGGAGGGGGAGGTGCGTCTCCACCTGCCCCCGGAGCAGGTGGGATACCTGCCCCAGGAACCGGAGCTGCCCCGCGGCCTGACCGTTCAAGCATACGTCTCCGGGAAAGGTTCACCGGAGGGATGGGTGATGCAGAAGCATCTTGAAGAACTGGGGCTTGGCCGCATAGAGGCAGCCCGGGACACGGAGATGCTCAGCGGAGGGGAAAAAAGCCGCCTCTGCTTGGCCCGGCTGGCGGCGCAGCACTGCGGACTGCTGCTTCTCGACGAGCCCACCACTCACCTGGACACCCGGGGGCTGGAGTGGCTGGAAGAATATCTGCAGGGGTTCCCCGGGACGGCGCTGATCGTCTCTCACGACCGCTACCTGCTCGACAAGACTGCCGGGCGGATCCTGGAGCTGGAGCGGGGTTCAATCCGCTCATATCCGGGCAACTACTCCGATTATGCCCGGATCAGGGACGATGAAAACCGGGCTTTGGAGAACGCCTACCGGGATTACCGCAACAGGCGCAAACGGATGATCGCCGCGGTAAACCGCAAAAAGGAGTGGGCCCGCCGGGCGGCGGCGGCATCTTCGCCGCGCACCCCCTATCTGGCCGCCCGGGCCAGGAAGGTGGACCGGACAGCCAAGGCTTTTCAGCAACGGCTGGAGAGGCTGGATGAAACGGCTCCCCGCAAGCCCTGGGAATACCGCCGGCTGCGGCTGAACTTCTCCGGCGGAGAAAAGAGCGGAAACAGGATCATCCACGCGGAGGAGCTGGGCTATTCGTTCAACGGCAGGACTCTCTTCGAGGATCTCTCATTCACCATCTTCAGCGGAGAATCCGTGGTTCTGGTCGGTCCCAACGGCGCCGGTAAAACAAATCTGCTGCGGTTGATTCGCGGTGAATTGAACCCGGCACG
>CAYFRE010000017.1:11845-26713 GCA_964345455.1 uncultured Syntrophomonadaceae bacterium
GCCTGGCCCCCTCGGCCCGCACCGGTTACCTGGGACAGTCACTTGACATTCTGAACCCGGCATTGACCGTGCTGGAAACGGTGGCCGCTGCCGGGGAGACGGACGGGACCGCAGCGCGCCATCTGCTGGGCGCCCTACTCTTCACCGGCGAGCAGGTCAACCGGAAGGTGGCCACCCTTTCCGGCGGGGAGAAGAAGCGGCTGATCCTGGCCACCCTGCTGGCCCGCAGAGTCAATCTTCTGATCATGGATGAGCCGACCAATCACCTGGATATCGAGTCCCGGGAAGCGATGGAGACGGCGCTGGATGGATTCGACGGAACGATCCTCGCGGTGAGCCATGACCGCTACTTTCTGCACCGGCTTTCCGACCGGGTTCTGCACCTGGAGGAGGGGACGCTGGCCAATTATCCCGGTTCATACGGCGAATATCTCGAAAACTTGAAGCGGCCGGCTGAAAAGAGCCCCGAGGAGGTTCTTCTCCTGGAGAACCGGCTCTCCTATCTTTCGGGCAGACTCAATGAACTGGCCGCGCCCGGCAGCCCGGAATCGGCTGATGAGCTGGAGCGGTTGAACCGTGAATTCATGAAGGTCAGCCGCAAATTGCAAAAGCTGAGGTGAGCGGCCTGGGCCTCTTTACCAGTTGTTCACGGCGTGCTCGATAAAGGCGGTCATCTCCTTGACCTGCAGTGTGCTGCCGTCATCGAGAATCACGGAGCCGCTGAATTTGCCGAAAAGCTGGTGGCAGCGGTTGTCGACGAAAAGCAGCCTGGTCGCGGTGTAATTGTCATGGATTGGCGTGAATTCCAGGTTGAAGCGGTCGCCGTCGCTGGTAAAGCGCTTCGTCGACATGTAACCGCCCTCCTGCAGGTCGGCATGGACCCGGCCCAGTTTGTGCGCGGTGCCGTCGTAAAAAAGGATGTTCTCGGTGGCCACCGCGGTGTTGCCGAAGCCCCAGCCGATATTGAACCCGAACCTTTTCCCGTCGAGCCAACAGCTGCCGCTGCCCCAGTACCAGCTGTGACGGAAAGGCCAGACCCCCCGGCCCCAGTCGAGCAGGCCGAAGGAGCGGTCGGGCGAAAAGATATATTCCCGGCCGTTGATCACGGCGGCGCCCTCTGCGGGCATGCAGTTGATTTTATGGTTGTAGTAAAAATAGCGACTGCCCTCGTCAAAGGGCGTGGCCATGACGATAGAGGTTTTATCGGGAGCAAAAAGCGTCACCGCAATCTCCATGCGGCCGCCCTTTCGATCACCGGCGCGGCAGGTCAGGATACGCCTGTCGCTACCGGCCTCAAAGCTCATGCACATATTTTTGGATTCAAACGACAGGTCTCCCCCTTCAGCGCTGCGAGGCATCTTCAGCCGGTTGAAGGGGAATGCCAGCATTGTCGAGGTTTCATGCTTCAGCCCTGTATCCAGCTCGAAGAGGGTGGCGGTGACGGCGCCGGCATAGGAGACGTGGCCGATGGTCATCTGCAAGCAGTAGCGCTCGTTCGAGATCTGGTAGAAATCCCATTCCTTGATCCGCCACGGCGGCGCTTTGATCGCTTCCCGGTTGTAGTGCAGAAGGGCGCGGGTGGAGTATCCTTTCTGTGCAAGGGAGCCGTCCTGCTTCAGCAGGGCGCCCCCGGTAACTATTTCATGCTGCCCCGGCACGGCGTCACCTCCCCTTCACACGGCCGCTTTGGCCTGTTCTCTTTGCCGGCGGCGGGTCTGCTGCAGCCGGCCCGCCGGGATCAACGGCAGGAAGGTCAGCAGCGTGAAAAAGGCGGAAATAAGGAAGAGCTTCTCCGTGGGCACCAGGCCCGCGATACCGTCGATAACCATGGGCACACCGGTACGGTTGATCACCACGCTGGCGATGGAGGGTCCGACAACCATGGGCAGGCAGACAAAGAAGAGCTGCTTGATCCCTTCAAACTGCCCCCGCTGCTCTTCGGGATAGAGATTCTTTACCCAGGCGGTCACCGTTTGCAAGGCCAGGACATAGCCGAGACCGGCGCCGAAGATCCCCAGGAGCAGGAGCGGGACCTGCGAAGTCAGTGAAACCAGCACCAGGCCGGAAAAATTGGCGATGATGGCCCAGACCATCACGGGAACAGCCCGGCCACGGTCGATATACCGGGCCGCCGGAATGGTCAAGAGCACGGCGGCGATAAGACCGGCTCCCTGCAGGACCCCCGCCAGCGTATAGCTCATCCCCAGGTAGTTGTTCAGGTAGATGGTGATATAGGGGAAATAGATGTTGAATCCGAAGAAGTAGACCATCATGACGATAAACACCCAGAACAGCTCCCGGTTGGCCAGCACTGTTTTGACATTGAAAACGGCGGAAACCTGGTGCAGGTAACCTTTTTTGTCTTTATTGGCCTTTAGCCCGGGATCGTCTTTCAGGGTAAAGAGGGTCAATACCCCCATGAGCGTGACCAGGCCGCCCATGATGATAAAGAAGGGAAAGAAATCGATCGCGTCTATAACCATGCCCGAGACCACCGCCCCGAAGATGGTGGCCAGCACGGGCATAGCGGCAAAGACCCCGCCGACCCGGCCTCGGTTATGTTCGCTGGATATATCGGTGGTCCAGGCGCAGAAGGCGGCATCGTAACCGACCGAGCCGAAAAAGCTCATCACCGAGTCGGCCGCCACCACAAAGGTGATTATGGCAATAAGGGGGCTTTTCGGCAGAAACTCGGCTGCGCCGAAGCAGATAGTGAAGAGGCCCCAGAAGATATAACCGACGGCAATAAAGGTTTTTCTGCGGCCGAGGCGGTCGCTCCAGGTGCCGATAAAAAAGGTGCACAGCGTGGTCACGATCGCGCTGACCCCGACCATCCAGGAGATGATGGCGGGCTCCTTGGCCACCTTGGCGTAAACAAAAGTGTTGAACCAGGAATTTTCGACGTTCCAGCATATCTGGCCGGTCATCCCCAGGATCCAGATCAGGGTCCAGTTCTTTCTGGAGATCTCTTTCACGTCCGGTCTCCTCCTTTTTTACACGACATCTGTTTCAGAACATACGCAATGAATATTTACTGCGATTTATAGCTTAATTCTGTCTCCTGTCTGCCGGCTCCTGCATCAAGCGTCACGCAGGCAGAAAAAAAGAGGTGACCGTGAAAGTCCCCTGTCACCTGACACGCGGGTAAGTAAAAGGTGACAGAGAACCGTCCCCTGTCACCTCATTTGGCGGTTATTCCGGTTTGGCGTGGGTTTCGCGCAGATGCTTCTTGTTGAATTTGCCGACGCTGGTTTTGGGGATCTCATCCAGGAACAGGACCCGGTCGGGAATCCACCATTTGGCCACCTTGTCTTTGAGAAAATCGAGGATGTCTTCTTGAATCACCTCTTCACGGGCCGTTTCTTTCAAGACAACACAGGCCAGCGGCCGCTCGACCCACTTTTCGTCGGGAACGGCGATCACCGCCGCCTCGACAACGGCGGGGTGGGCCATGATCGTGTTCTCCAGGTCGATGGAGGAGATCCACTCGCCGCCGCTCTTGATCAGGTCTTTGGACCGATCCTGAATAAAGATGTAACCTTCTTCATCGACAGTGACGATATCGCCGGTATGGAGCCAGCCGTTCTTGAAGCTTTCGGCGCTTCTTTCGGGATCCCGGTAGTAGGCGCCGGCAATCCAGGGCCCCCTGAAGCAGAGCTCGCCCATCTCCTTGCCGTCCCACTTCACTGCAGCCCCGTTCTCATCGACAACCTTCATCTCGATACCGGGCACCACCAGCCCCTGTTTGCCCTGCTGGGCGTAGCGGCGATCGGAGTCCCATTCGTCCATGTAGCCTTTTAACTCGGAGATCACGACTACCGGGGAGGTCTCGGTCATGCCGTAACCGTGCAGCACCTTGATCCCGAAATTCTCATTGAAAGATTTGATCAGCGACTTTGAGATGGCGGAACCGCCGTTGACGATATAGCGAACGCTGCTGAAATCGTAGCGATTGCCGCCCTGCAGATGCTGGTGGAGGCCGATCCAGATCGTGGGCACCCCGACCGGCAGGGTCACTTTTTCTGTTTCAATGAGCTTGCAGATCGCTTCCGGTGTGAGCACCCGCCCCGGGAGGACAAGCTTCGAGCCCATCCAGACCCCGGCATAGGGAATGCCCCAGGAGAGCACATGAAACATGGGGACAACGGGCAGAATCGCGTCTCGCTCACGGACCCCCAGGGTGTCGGGCAGAGCCACCATCATCCCGTGCAGGTAGATGGAACGGTGGGTATAGATTACCCCCTTGGGCGGGCCGGTAGTGGCGGTGGTGTAGCACATCGCCGCGGGAGAGTTCTCGTCGAGATCTTCGGGGAAATCAAATGAAGGGGAGGCCTCCGCAAGCAGCTTTTCATAACTGATCGCGTTGGGCAGATCTATTTCGGGCAGCTCTTCTTTATCGGATAGAATGACATATTTTTCCACGGTGGTCAGTTGATCGGCGATTCTGGCCAGCAGGGGCGCCAGGTCTTCATCGATAAAGATAACCCTGTCGGCGGCGTGGTTGATCACATGCACCAGCTGTTCGGGGAAAAGGCGCAAATTGATTGTATGAAGCACCGCGCCGCTGCAGGGTACGGCAAAATAGAGCTCGAGATGGCGGTGGTTATTCCAGGCAAATGAGCCGACCCGGTCTCCAGGTTTAATTCCCAGCGAGGTTAACACATTTGCCAGGCGGCAAACCCGTTCGTATAATTGGCTGTAATTCAGGCGGTGATCCCGATCAAGGCAGCGCGAAAAGATCTCTTTCTTCGGAAAGAGTTTCCACGCCCGGTGCAGCATTGTCGTAATCAAGAGGGGATGGTCCATCATCATCATTCTTCCCTGCTCCCCTGACATGCGAAGCAGGTTAACACCTCCTTATGAAATTATTCATGGTAAGGATATTCAGTGATGTGAACACCTCCTTCCGGAGACCGTTCGAGCGGCTTGAATATATCATATTTTTAAAATATTGTAAATATTCACTTATCAGAGGCTTTGTTTTGGTTGGGCTGAAAGTGGCATTGCCGGAGATGGTTTAAGCACATGAAAAGGCCGCCTGCATAAGCAAAGCGGCCTTGTTGATATTACTTCCAGTCACTGTCATTACCGGAGATATGCCATAATAAAATGATAAAGCCGGGCCGGGGTATTTGCCGGCAGCGGCAAATATTACTTACCGGCTGTCCCTACCTGCCGTAAAGATGGCGCTTCATACTGCTTTTCTTTTTCCTCTGCAGTGATCCGGCGAAGTTCACGGATAACATCATAAAGCGGGTCTGCATCCCAATCGGCCGGGTAAAAGTTCGCCCGCATACTTTCCAGCCTGGAGATAAGGGCGGTTATTTTCTCGACCAATGACTTCTCCATTTTTTCTCCTCGTTCTAATTTAGTTTATCTTATGCTAACCCGGTTCTGGAAGTCACAAATGGCCAGGCTGTCCGCCACCTCCCCCCGGCGCCAATCAATTATCCACACATCCCGACAGAAGTTTATTTTTAAGGTATATTACTACAAGATAACGTAAAATCCTGCAGGTAATTTATCCAAACAGCGACAGAATGTTATTTCGGCACCCTGTAACATTATTTTTGCTTCAGCAATTTATTCAATTTTTAGTCTCAAGCCCGGGAGGGAATAATAAGAATAACAGCTCGAAGAGATCATGGAGGAGCTTCACAGCCGGTTTTAAGAGCCAGGCGGCCTGCATTGAAGGATCGGGAGGTTTTTCTAATGCCTTCCGATCTTTGTTTTATAATACCATAATTTACATTGAAGGGAAATCCTCTCCGGATGCCGAATTTTGTATTATAAGCCCATATTCTGACATAGGAGGCGTAGGTTGATGTCCAATGTTGTATTCAAAGACAATCTTAGCCCCAGGGAGTTGGAAAGGGTGGAGCGGCTATTCGCAGCAGATAAAAAACAGCCGGTTACAGCCTGGCTCTACTGGCTCTGCACCGGAATTTTCGGTGGCCACAGATTTTATTTGAAAGATCCACTCGGCGCAGTGATCATCCTTTTTTTCAGCGGAATGACCGCATTTTCTTACTTTTACCTGACAAAATTGCCGGTAGGCCTTCTCCCCTTTTATATTACCGGGGGGTGCCTCTTCCTGCTGCTGCTCATTGATGCCTGCACCTTACCCGGAAGAATCCGTCGGGCCAATGACCAGATAGAAGCAAAAATTATAATCCAAGTAACCAGCCCCGGCAAGTATTCGTAAGCCCATACAGACACGGAATCTACTACATTCCATCAACCCGGCTGCTGCTGTTCTGAAGCAGCAGCAGTGACAGGCTCTCCCGTAGCCGGCGGAGTTATCCCCCAGATCTCGTCCGCGTAGCCGGCGATTGTCCGATCGCTGGAGAATTGCCCGGCGCGGCCGATATTCTCTATGCTCATTTTTATCCAGCGGCTTCTGTCCCTGAAGGTCTTCGCCAGAAGCTTCTGGGTCTCCACATAATCCGGGAAATCTTTCAAGACAAGGTATTCGTCATTGAAGGTGACCAATGAGTCATAGATCGGGGCGAACTCTTCCCGGCTTGCCGGTAAAAAGCCGTTCACCAGCTGGTCAACAACCTCCTTGATCCGGGGTTCCCGGGCGCAAAACTCTGCCGCTCGATAGCCGTCGTGGTGGCAGCGCATCGCCTCTGCAGCTTCCAGGCCGAAGATGAAGATGTTTTCCCGGCCCACCGCCCCGGCTATTTCGACGTTTGCCCCATCCATGGTCCCGATGGTGACGGCTCCGTTAAGCATGAATTTCATGTTACCCGTGCCCGAGGCCTCTTTGCCGGCCGTCGAGATCTGCTCGCTGACATCGGCGGCGGGGATAATCTTCTCCGCCAATGAGACAGAGTAGTTTTCAAGGAAGATAACCTTCAATTTATCGTTAACCCGGCTGTCATTGTTGATCACATCAGCAAGCGTATTGATCAATTTAATTATCCGCTTCGCCAGGAGATAATTCGGAAACGCTTTTCCGCCGAAGATGAAGGTCCGCGGTGTCATCTCCGGGTAGGGCTCCTCGAGCAGCCGGTTATAGAGGTATAAAATATGCAGCGCATTCAAAAGCTGCCTCTTGTAAGCATGCATCCGTTTCACCTGGACATCGAAGATCGACTGCAGATCGACATCCCAGCCTGAGCGCTCCCGGATTATCTTCGCCAGCGCAGCCTTGTTCTGCTGTTTGACCCAGTAGATCTTTTCCTGGAATGAAGCGTCGCCGGCATGGTTCAACAGCCTGGACAACTTCCCGGGATCGCCGATCCAGTCCGCTCCGATTGTATCGGTAACCAGTGAGGCCAGGAGGGGATTGGCCTGGAGCAGCCAGCGGCGGTGGCTGATCCCGTTCGTCTTGTTGTTAAATTTGTCCGGGTAGATTTCGTAAAATTCTTTCATCTCCCGCTGTTTCAAGATTTCAGTATGCAGCCTGGAGACACCGTTGATGCTGTGGCTGCCCACCACCGCCAGATGGGCCATTTTAAGATTACCGCCGGCGATCACGGCCGTGATCCGCTCCTTGCCGCTCCACCCGGGAGCCGTCCGGACCAGTTTAATCCTGAACCGCCGGTCGATCTCCTCCACAATCTGGTAAATGCGGGGAAAGAGCGGCGCAAAAATTTCGACAGGCCACATCTCCAGCGCTTCGCTCAAGGTGGTATGGTTGGTGTATGAGACGGTCTGTTCGGTAATCCCCCAGGCTTCTTCCCAACCCATCCCTTCCTCATCGATTAAAATACGCATCAGCTCGGGGATGGCCAGGACAGGATGGGTATCGTTAACATGCACGGCTACCCGGTGATGGAAATTCTTCAGAGAGCCGTACCTCTTTTTATAAAGCCTGGCAATGCTCTGAAGCCCGGCGGAAACAAGAAAATACTGCTGCTGCAGCCGCAGTGATTTCCCTTCGCGACTGGAATCGTCGGGATAGAGAAACTCGCTGATCGATTCGAGCCGGTGCTTGTATTCAACAATGTTGCGGTAGCAACCCAGCCGGCGGCAGTCTCTTGTTAAATCGATCAGGGCCGGTTCGGCACTCCACAAACGCAGCGTGTTCACGGTGCTGTTCCGGTAGCCGATCGCCGGCTGATCATAGGGCACCGCCAGGACCGAATCGTAATCTTCGTGGTGAAACAGCAGCCGACCTCCGGCCTGCTCTGTTCTCACCCTGCCCCCGAACCTGACCTCAACCGCCTCCTCGGGACGCCGTGTTTCCCAGGCGTTGCCGCCGCGAAGCCAGTCTTCGGGCACTTCAACCTGGTTGCCGCCGGCAATAACCTGTTCAAAAAGTCCGTAGCGGTACCGGATCCCGCAACCGTGGCCGGGTAACCCCAGAGAGGCCAGGGAATCGAGGAAACACGCGGCCAGCCGGCCCAGGCCGCCGTTGCCCAAACCGGCATCGGGCTCAGCGCTAAGAACTTCGGCAAGGCTCAAGCCGAGTTCATTCAATCCTTCACGGCAGAGCTCCAGCGCACCCAGGTTGAGCAGGTTATTTTCCATCAGCCGGCCGAGCAGGAATTCCATTGAAAAATAGTAGACCCTTTTGGCTCCGTTTTCCCGGTACGACTTGTTGGTGTCAATCCAGTGAGCCGCCGCCTCTTCCCGAACCATGCAGCCCAGGGTCTGGTAAACACTTTCGGGAGTGGCCGCGGCGATATCCTTACCATGCATTTGCCTGAATTTTTGAACAAAACCACGCTTAAATTTCTCCTTGTTTTTAAACATAGATCTTGCTCCTCTAGACAGCTTTATTCTAGAAAGCCTTCCGCTTATATTAAAACATATCTCAGTAAATAAATTAAGAGTTAACTTTTGTTAAGTGAGAATGTTGTGTGAATATAAATAGGCATGAGTCTGCCCCGGGTGTTCAACCCGGTTTAATAATACCCCTGGGGCCGCCTTTCCGCCATTCTATTTCTTGCAATATCTACTCCGAAAGAGTAAGATTTAAGGTGATAGCCGGGACGCTGCAGGAGCGCCGGCGATGGACTTTGAAACAGTCCTAACAGTAGATCTGCGTCCACCGGAGGAACTGCTTCTATGAAAAATAATACCGGCAAGATGAGCTTGCTGCTGCTGTTGCTGGGCGTGATCACATTTTTGATTGCCGGCTGCGAACCGCCCCCCCCTCCGCCTGCAGGTGAGAGCGCCGGAATAGAAGCGGTTGCCACGATTTTTCCCCTGGCCGATATGGCAAGCCGCCTGGGCGGAGAAAAGGTGACCGTAACCTGCCTCTTGCCTGCAGGGGCCAGCCCGCACACTTTTGAGCCTACCGCGGATCAGGTCAAAATAATCTCCCGGGCAGACCTTCTATGCCACATCGGCGGAGGATTGGATGATTGGGCGATAAAAGCGGCGGCTGCCGGCTCCGGCCGCCTGATCATTCTGGGTCTCGCTGAAGCTGCGTTGCAGCGGGGATGGAGCCCGTCGCAGGAGCTCTCTTCAGGATCGCAGACCGGCGAGACACTCAACCCGCATCTCTGGCTGGACCCCCTTACAATGAGAGATTACCTCTGCCCGGCCCTCGTTGAAGCAATGGCGGAAGCGGATCCGCAAAATGAAACTTTTTACAGGGCCAATTTAACTGCCTACCAGAATGAGCTGACCGCCCTTGACGAGGAGATCCGCTCATCACTGGCTGTTTTGCCGGAAAAAAGCTTTATTTCTATCCATGCCGCCTGGCATTATTTTGCCGCCCGTTACGGGCTGGATCAGGCAGCGGTGATCACGGATTTCCCCGGCCAGGAGCCGTCGGCAGCCTGGATTTCCGGGCTGGTTGACCTCTGCCGGACGCACGGTGTCCGGGTGGTCGCTGCGGAACCCCAGCTTTCAGCCGCCATGGCAGAGATGATTGCCCGTGATATTGACGGCAGTGTGATTTTGCTGGATCCATTGGGCGGCGCAGGGCTTCCCCAAAGGAAAAGCTACCTGGATTTAATGCGCTACAATACGGCGGTGTTAAAAGATGCCTTCTCAGAATAATAATTACCCGGCCGTCTTGGCTGAGGAACTCACAGTGAAGAAAGGCACCTCCGTGGTGCTGCAAGAAATCACCTTTGAGGTGAACCGCGGTGAGATGATCGGTGTGATCGGCCCCAACGGAGGCGGCAAGACCACCCTTCTGCAAACTCTGCTTGGGTTAATCAAACCTTGCGCCGGCCGGGCCCTGCTTTTAGGCTGTCCATCCGGACAGCTCGGTCCGGTCAGGGAGAAGATCGGCTATATTCCGCAAGACCAGGCTTATGACCGGCGCTTCCCTCTCTCGGCCGGAGATGTAGTCAAGATGGGCTGCTTCTCTCCCCGGACCCTGCTGCGCTCCCTGAAGCGGGAAGAAAAAGAGGCCTGCCGCGAGATGCTGGCTGCGGTGGATGCACTCCACCTGGCCGCGCGGCCTTTTGGCGATCTTTCCGGCGGCGAGCAGCAGCGGGTGCTCCTGGCCAGGGCCCTGGTCCGGCGTCCTGCGCTGCTGCTATTGGATGAGCCCAACACCGGCCTGGATCTGACCGTACAGCAGCTTTTCCTGGAACGGCTTCGCCGGCTGCAGCAGAATTACGGACTGACCGTGCTGCTGGTATCGCACGATAGTGTCTCCCTGGCCGTTTTCGCGGACCGGCTTCTCTGCATCAACCGCACCATGCATATCCACGGCGAACCGCAGCAGGTCCTGCACAGCCCCGCCCTGCAGAAAGCCTACCGCTGCTCTTTCGATCTCCTGGAGATGGCTTCCACGCACGCGGAGGGCCCTGCTGATGGCTGAAATGCTTACTTACGGCTTCATGCAGCGTGCCCTGCTGGCCGCGGTGATGGTGGGCACCCTCTGCTCGGCAGTGGCCTTCTTTGTCGTCCTGAAACGGCTCTCTTTTCTCGGGGTGGGCATCTCGCATACCGCCCTGGGAGGAATTGCCGTGGGCCTGGTCACGGGACTGGATCCATTCTGGTGCGGCAGCGCGTTTGCCGTGGCCACCGCGCTGGCCACCGGACATATCAGCCGGCGGGGACGGTTGTATGAGGATACCGTTATCGGTATCTTTTTTGCCGCCGGGATGGCTTTCGGAATCGCCCTGCTTAGCAGTTCAAGGGGTTATTATCCGGAGATTTTCTCTCTGCTATTCGGGAACATCCTCTCGGTTTCAGCCGCGGAACTGCGGCTGCTCGCCGGGGTAATGGACATTGTGCTGCTCTTTACCGGCATTTTCTTTAAAGAGCTGCTAGCCATCTCCTTTGATGAAGTGACCGCCCTGGCGAGCAGGCTTCCGGTTAAATTTCTTTACTTCGGCCTGCTGGCGGCGATGGCGCTTACGGTTATGGTTTCAGTAAAGCTGGTCGGGATCGTCCTTGCCTCGGCGCTCCTGGTAATCCCCGCAGCAACAGGGTACCGTTTCAGCAAAAACTACCGGACCATGTTTTGCCTGTCGCTGGCCACCGGGATCGGCGGCAGCATTGGCGGCCTGGTTCTCTCATATTTCCTGGATCTTCCTTCCGGAGCCGCCATCGTCCTGACCATGGGCCTGCTGTTTGTAATCTCACTGCTCTACCGGCCGCGAGCCGCCTGAGCGGATATTATTCCGGTCTGCACGGGCTTCCCGGATCTACTTTTTTTCGCCGAGCCGGCGCTTAATTTTTCCTTTCTTTCTCTTTTTTCTTCAGTTTTCAGCGAGATAAAAAAATACAGGGGGAACCCCTGTATTGAAAGATATATAGTGTAGGAGGTTAGGTTTGTTATTTAACCTGTTGTTATTGTATTCAACAACGAGTTAGATAATCCTGCTATAATATAAAAAGATTTTTTATTACCATAATAATTAAATTATTCTGTCCAATATTGCCTGCAACCCCGGCAAAAAACTTACCGCGCAGTTATAAAATTATTAATTCAGGATAGACTATAGGTGAAACAGAGGTCTGTTACGACCGGGCCCAGGTTGCAGCGAGGTCAAAGGGCTTTGCTGCAGCCGGCCGAAGGTTGATCACAGGTCTCAAGGCTTGTGACCAGCCGGAGGGAAGATCGTAGCAGGTTCTTAAAGGCTCTGTCATAGTCTGGACGATTATGGCAGGGTCTGCAGGGTTCTGTTGCGGTCGAGCCAAGATCGGTACAGGTTCTTCAATACTTACCGCTCAGGAGACTACACCGAGATCGGCAACGGTCACCTGACCGTTGCCGGTTTCAACAAGGATCTATACCGGTCGGGCAAAGGTTGATTTCGGTTCCAACTGCGGTCCGGTACAGCTTTACAGCTGTCCCGGGCTGTATCGGGATTGAGATCAGCCGGAGCGCAGGTCGTGGCAGGCTTCTGTTTTTAATTAAAGCCCCTCTCTCTTCCACCGAATAAATTTACTTGCCTTTTTTTGCCTGCCGGATGATAATAAAATAGATTGATCATTGATTGCCGGGAGGATCTATAAAATATGGAAAGTCGCGAAGTGGCTAGGGCGGCCATAGAAATTGCCATGACCCCGACCCGCGAAGATGAGTCAGACATGAAAAAAAAGTTTTCAGATAAAGGGGTCAAATCCACTGCTGTCGATTACGGCGGGGAATTCTTAAGCTCCCTGCAGAAGGTGGTTGAAAGGGCGGTCGTTGCCGCCAGGCGGGAGCAGGTGATTGACGGTTCGCATCAGGAGGAGGGGGCGGTTGCGGGGGCAACCCGCGAAGCCCTGGCCCAGGTGATGCCCAAAGCCCTGGGCTTGAATGTGGGAGGAAAGGTTGGTATCGCCCACGGCGGAGATCATATCGCCGTGGCCGTATTTTTCGGTATTGGACTGCTGCACCTGAACGAAGTAGCGGTCGGGCTGGGTCACCGGGCAATTTGAGTAAATACCGGGAACCTTAACCTGCACCAGGTAGTCTGAATTACAAAGGAGGTACCGGAGAAATGCTTGTCAGAAGAAGAAAAGTGCATCTTATATCCTGGGTGGCACTGCTGTGCATCTGCTCAATGATTATCGCCGGCTGCAGCGCATCTTCAAAGAATAGCCCCGGGGGTTTTGATGCAGCATCGCGCATGGAACCCGGGGAGAGCGACCGGATGGGCAACGAGGCCCAATATTCCAAAGACGAACAGGAACAATCAGGGCAAGAAGATTTAGCCGAGGCAAATCCACGTTACGTGATCCGCAAAGGCTCCCTGACGCTGACAGTGTTGAATACACGCGAAGCAGTCGAGACGATTGAACAGATGACCGCTGACAGCGGCGGCATCGTCAGCGAATCCAGGATCTACGAGTTTCGTGAAGGACAGTACGCGGCGGAGCTGACCCTGCGCATTCCCGAGGTGCGGTTTGACAGCTTCATCGCCCGGCTGCAGGACCTGGGAGAGGCGGCAAATGTTCATAAAAACAGTGAGGATGTCACCCTTCCCTACCTGGATATGGAAACGAGGATCAAAAACCTGAAAGCCGAAGAGGAGCGGCTGCGCGAGATCCTGGCCAAGGCCAAAACCGTGGAGGAGATTCTGCAGGTTGAACGAGAGTTTTCCCGGGTGCGGGGTGAGATCGAGCTCAAGACAATGAGTTTTACCCACCTGCAGGACCAGGTTTCCCTCTCGACAATTCAACTCTCCATCAGGGAAGAGGTTATCGATACCCAGACCATATCACAGAAACCCTTCGAAAACATTGGGAAACGGATGAAAGAGGCGTTTTTCCGCAGTATCAACTTTATATCGTCGGCAACAGCTTTTATCCTGGTGGCCCTGACGACACTGCTGCCGGTGCTGGCCATCATAGCCCTGTTTGTCTTGCTAATCTTCTGGCTGATCAGGGTCAACCGGCGGAAAAAAGAGAGCATCCCGCCCGGCGGGCAACCCCCGGCAATGCCCTGATTCTTCATCGAAGGCAGTTTCACGGTGATCGAAAAGTTCATTGACCCGGCGCAGTGTTGCCAAAAGCTGCGCCCTCTCTTCTTCTGAGAAACGGGTAAAGTAGAGCGCCAGGAAGAGGTGTCGTTTATCCTCGGCTTCGTCAAGGATATGGCGCCCCCGGGAGGTAATCCGGATCCATACCTGGCGCCTGTCTTCCTTTTTTCTTTCCCTGGTTACCAGCCCCATCTTGTCGAGGCGGTTGACCAGGGCGGTCACCGCGCTGAGCGTAACTCCCAGGGCCCTGGCCAGGCGGGTGGTGTTGCTGGGGGCCTTGCGCAGTATACGCAGGACGATAAACTGCGTCCCGGTAATCTGGTCCGCGGCCACAGTGCCGATCAACATCCCCAAGCGGTAGATCAGGCGGCTGAAAGCAAAATCCAGTTCCTTGATATAATTAACCAGGTCCTCGCTGATGACTGTAACCCCCCATACCCGTTTCTTGCAGGGAGCAAATATTAATTGAGTTAATTTAAATTTTATACCATCCGGGAATGGAAGAGTCAAATTGGTTATTTTATTCTGCTGTAATTCGACCGTCCATCCTTCTACCTCCGCCCGGATATTATTTATGATAAACTATGAACAAAAGAGATGGAGAGAAGGGTGAGGACTTGCGCGGAATCAAGAAAACAGCGCTCTTTTACCTGCTCCCCCTGCTCTCGGGGCTGGCGCTGATCCCGGCCTTTCCTCCCTTTGAGCAGGGCTGGCTGGCCTGGTTCGCCTTGATGCCGCTGCTCCGGTTTTGCCTGCGGGCCGGACCGCGCCAGGCTCTCTGCGGAGGCTTTCTTTTCGGGCTCCCGCTGCACCTCTACCTGAACCTCTACCTGAGCGGTGTCCTTTTCACCTACCTGTCAAGGGGACTGGCGGTCACGGCGATGATCCTGCTGGTGGCGCTCCTATGTTCTTTCAATGCCCTTTTTGCTGTTGCTGCCAGTTACGCCCGCCGCCTGAAAAGCCCGCTCCTGCTGGCCGCTGCGATACCGGCCCTGTGGGTGCTGACGGAATATATCCGCTCACTCGGCTTTAT
>CAYFRE010000018.1:0-12779 GCA_964345455.1 uncultured Syntrophomonadaceae bacterium
TGGAAGGTGGGTCAAGGCGGATGCTGCGGGCGGGCAGGGCCAGGGTGACGCCCTCGTCTTCGAGGATCTCGATGATCTTCAGGTTGACCGCTTCTTTGGCCGCGAGGTATTCGGCGAAGGCGGTAGTTTTGGTAAAGTAGTAAAGCATGATCTCAAGGCTGCTCTCGCCGAAGTTCTCAAAGTGGACCAGAATGGTGTCGGGATGAACATCCGGATGCTCCTGCAGCGCCTTCCGGATCCGGCCGGCGAAGCGCTCCAGCTTCTCGCGGGGAGTGGAGAGAGCCACTTTCAAGTGAAAGGAAACCCGGCGCTTCCCCATGCGGGACCAGTTGGTGACCGACTCATTGGCCAGGAAAGCATTGGGTACCGTCACCAGCGCCTGGGCGAACGTTCTGATCCTGGTGCTGCGGTAGGAGAGCTGCTCCACGGTTCCCTCCACTTCCGGCGTGGAGATCCAGTCTCCCACCGAGAAGGGCTTGTCGGCAAGGATCACGATGCCGGCAAATATATTGGCCAGGGAGTCCTTTGCCGCCAGCGCCACGGCCAGCCCGCCGAGGCCGAGGCCGGCAATAAAACCGCTGACATTGAAACCAAGCAGTTGAAGGATCATGACCACCGCCAGCGCCACGATTACCCCCTTGATCGCCTTGACCAAAAAGTCAAGAAGCAACGGATCGAGCCGGTAGCGCCTGCCGGCTGCTTTAAAGGAGCGGCTTTCGGCAAGATTGTAAAAAGCTCGGGCTCCAAAAAACACGACCAGGGTGCGGAAGATAACGTTTAGATAATGTTTCAGCGGGAGGGCAAGCGGCAAGATTGATAGCGCGATGTATATCCCCAGGACCAGTATAAAGTTCTTCAGGGGTTTTTCCAGCGCCAGGAAGAAGCTGACATCGATCCGGGTTTTTGACCTGGCGGCAATCTTCGAGGCCAGGCCGAATACAAAGCGGGTCAGGATTCCCCGGAGAAGCAGAAACATCAAAAAGATCAGCAGCGACGCAGCCGGGCGGTGCAGTCCGGGTCCGGCCGCTGCCCAGGGAAACCATGTTCCAATCAGGCCCATGGCTGATTACACCTCCTAAAACAGTTTTCTGCCTTATATAATAAGACCGGGACAAGGAATTTATCTCCTGTCCCGGTGTTCCGTCCGTGGTGTCGGGAGGGGGACTTGAACCCCCACGGTGTAAACCACACGCCCCTCAAACGTGCGCGTCTGCCTGTTCCGCCACCCCGACATGAATCGAACTTTTCTACCTGGATTATAAGGTTTTTAGCGGTCACTGTCAAGCAGGAGCAAGCTCCTGATGGTGGCAAGACCCGGCAGCAAACTTCCTAAAAGCTCCCCGATCCGGCCAGGCACTTCCAGCATTTTATTATCCTGAGCATTTTAACATATTCAATTAGAATATTTTAAAAGAAATACAGAAAGAAAGGATTTTGGACAGCGATCAAGAATTTTTTTGATATGGCTATGAGTAAAAGTGATAGATGGCTGATCGCGGCCCTGGCGGCGGTATTTATTTTCGGGATTGCCGTTTTAACAGCGGGATTTTTAATCTACCGCGCCGTGAGCGGTATTTACGCTTCTCCGGAGACGGAGGCCGAATCGCCGCCCCTGGAGTGGGAGAAGACTTTCCGGCGCGGCGCCATGAGCCGGGGAGTCCGGGTGGAACTGACCTCCGACGGTGGACTGATCATGGCCGCCCGGGTCTGGGACGGCGAAATCGGCGGGAACCGCGGAGACGATTGGACCCAGAAAATTCATCTTCTGAAAACAGGTGCGGATGGAAGTCTGGCCTGGGAGGCTCTCTTCGACGGCGGCGGGTGGTGTTATCCCGTGGCTGTGGAAGAAGCTGCCGGCGGAGGCTTTTTTGTACTGGGCAATACTGCGGGCGACGAAACCTTCCTGCCGGAGCCTGACATGTACGGCCCGGAGGCCGCACCGCCCGGAGCTGCGCTGCCGGATGGATCAATCGTGGTGATCAAAACCGACGCGCAGGGCAAGCTGGAGTGGGAAAAGGACATCGGCAACGGTAATCACTACCGCGCTTCAACCGGCCGGGAAACAGCCGACGGCGGCTACATCGTCTTCGGTGCAATCAAAAAAGCCGGCGCAGATGTGGGGCTGTTTCTGGCCAAGATTGATTCCACGGGCAGAGAAGAATGGGAGCGCCATTTTGCTCCCTGGCCGGACACTGCAGATTGCCCGGTTGAGATCACGGACAGGGAAGGCTATTTCCTGGAACCGGCTGCAAACGGCGGTTACATCTGCACCGGCCTGCATCTCGATGAAATGAAATTCTTTGCATTTGAAACAGATGAATCCGGAAATATCCTCCGTAAAAGAAGCATCACTCCGGAGATCGGTTCTGCCATCCTCTATGCCGCCGCCCCCTCTCCGGATGGCGGCCTGGTCCTGGCCGCGAGCACCCGGTCCGGCTTTCTTTCATCTTTCTTCAACCCCTCCCTGCGCCTGATCAAAATCGACGCTTCCGGCAACCTGGAATGGGAGCAGCATTACCGCCGCTCCGGCACTCCCTGGTCTATCATACCGCTGGATGACGGCGGTTGTTTCGTCCTGAATACTTCTTTTATCTTTTATCCAGTCCCCGGTTCGCAGCTGATCCTTCTTAGAACCGGCCCCTCCGGCGAGCTGATCTGGATGAAGACTTTCACACCGGACGAAAACAACCCCTCCGGCTATTTTCCCGGTCAGGCCAGCCCAACCGCTGACGGCGGGGTTGTTCTAACAGGGTCGCTCGATGACCACCTTTTCTTGCTCAAGGTGATGCCTGAAAACCGGCAAGGAGTTGAAACCTGAATTGATCAATCTGAAACCGCTGGAATTCGGCGATATCTTTAATTACACATTCCGTATCCTGAAGCGTAAGTTTCTCCATCTCTATATCGCCATGGGCTGGCTGCATCTCCCCCTGGCTTTGCTCTACAGCTACTATTATATCAACGCCATGGACTGGCCCTTCTTTGATCCGGGGCAAGATGTCGCCGTTTTCGGTTTTGACACATTGCTCCGCATCTACCTGGTCCTTATTGTTTACCTCTTTTTCCAGCAGGTTCTGAAGCCGCTCACCGACGCCGGAGCGGTGGAGGTCATCTCCCGGACGCTGCGGGGCGAAGAGACAGCTGCCGGTGATATTTTCCGCTCCATCTTCGGCGGCTGGAACTGGTTGAGACTGCTGGCGATAGGGGCCGCGGTTTCGGCGATCGTATTCATGGGCGCCCTGGCGCTGGTTTTGCCCGCCCTCTTCTTCAGCGTGACTTTCGCCCTGGTCACACCGGTAGTGATGGTTGAAAGAGGGAGCGTCTGGCGGACCCTCTCCCGGAGCTGGTCCATAGTGCTGAAAGACCTGGGGCGGGTGATCCTGGTTTTCCTGGTGATGAACATGCTGACCCATTTTGTGACCGTCGTGGTCACCATGCCGGTCACGCTGGTGACGGTGCTGCTTACATATCTGCAGGTGGAGCATACCTTCTGGAATCTTGCCCTGCCGCTGCTATCAGGTTTCTTGAGCCTGCTGGCCGCGCCTCTCCCCGTAATCGCCATGACCCTGCTCTACCACGACCTGCGGGCTCGCCGGGAGGGAACCGACCTGGAAATAAGGATCGACGCCATACTCTAACTGTTTTTCTTGTAGTGATCTTGTTTCTATATATCTTGTTTCTATTTTCTTGTTCTTGCTTCTATGATCCTGTCTCTTGCCTCTTGAATGGAAAGGACTGAAGCCTGCATGCCTGCTCAAGACCGGGCCAGGGAACTGCTGGTCGAGATATTAAGCCGGGCCGAGTTTGCCGAAGCCGGAGAGAGTTTACTGCACCGCCTGTTCGCCGCGATCAACGCGATCCTGCCCGGGCTCATCTCCGGGCCCGGTCTTGTCGCTGTCCTGATACTCAGCTTTGCGGCGGTTGCGGTCTTCCTCTTCCTTCTCATCAGGATTTTACGGCGCTTCCGGCTTTCCCTGGAGGGAGAAGGCCGCGAAATAGCATTGAATGCCGGGCCCGGTTCGCCGCGCGCGGCGCTGGCGGACTCCCGGAAAGCAGCAGAAAAGGGAAGCTACAAAGAGGCGCTCCGCCTGCTCCTGCTGGCCCTGCTGCTGCAACTGGACGAAGAAGGCTCCCTCGACTACCATTATTCGCGGACCAACGGCGAGTATCTGCGGCAGCTGCGGGAGCGGAGTTATCCGGCCTGCTCCCCGGCCGCGGAGCTCTTCTCCCTCTACGAGAAAATCTGGTACGGCCGGGCCGGCTGCCGCCGGGAAGATTATGATCGCGGGTTAAAGCTCTACGGGGCGCTGCGGGAGGCGGGACGCTGATGGAGAAGCTGAAAAATATCCTGCTGATTATCGCCGCCCTGGTCATGCTGGCCGCCGGGGGCGTCACCGCCGCCTTTTTGGCCTGGGAGAAAGGCGGGCGGGACCGTCCCTACTCCAGCCATGGCACGCTGCCGCAGGGAAGCAAGGCCTTCTACCTGCTCCTGGAAGAGAGCGGCGTCCCGGTGCAGCGCTGGAACTACCCGCTGACCATGCTGCAAGACAAGCCGGAGAAAGAGGTCCTCTTTATCGTGGAGCCGGGCCGGCGCCCGCCCCACCCGGCGGAAGCGGAGGCCTTGCGGGCATGGGTGGAAAAGGGCAACAGCCTCGTCCTGCTGGGCGTGGAACAGTCCGCTCTTCTGGAAGCATTTGACCTGGAGATAGAAGCAACGCATTATTTCCAGCAGGCCGTTGGAATCGCACCGGATTCGGAGCACCCGCTCCTGGAAGGAGTGCGCCGCCTGGAATTAAACCGGGGCGGCTCCTTCAACGCGGCCGGCGGCGGCATCATCCTGGCCGCCAATGGAGAAAACACCTATATTCTCTGCAAAACGGCCGGTTCCGGCGAGATCATCTCCGTCACCGATCCCGGGCTGATCACCAACGGATCCGTCGGGCGGGCCGACAACCTCATCTTCCTGCTCAACGCAGCCGGCTTCGGCGATGAGCCGCGGCACGTCCTCATCGACGAATACCATCACGGTTTCGGCGCGGAACGCCCTGTCCGCGCCGCGCCTGCGAGCTCGAACGCTCTCTCCCACCTCTCCTGGCCTGCCGCGCAGCTGGCTTTCTTCACACTCCTGCTCCTGATCACGCTGGGCAAACGCTTCGCCGCGCCCCGTCCGCTGCCCGAACCGTCGCCGCGCGCCCTCTCCCATACAGTTGCCGCCGCGGCGGCGATCTACCGCCGGGCGGGGGCCCGGAGAACGGCCCTGGCCTATCTCTACGCCGGTCTGAAGCGGCGCCTGATCCGGAAGTACCGCCTCAATTACGACCCGGAGCCCGGTGAGATGGCGGAGCTGGGCGAGCGGGTGAGCGGGCGGGAACGGGCCGTTCTGGAGACCGACTTCAGGCGTTTTGAAAAGGTTGCCGGGGGAGAAAATATTTCCGCGGCGGAACTGCTCGACCTGTCGCGGCGGATCGACCGCTACCGAAAGGAGTTCAATCTATGAGCAACGCACGTTCCATCCATGACCATATCATTTCGGAGATGGAGAAAGTAATTATCGGGCAGCCGGAGGTGCTGACCCAGGCGCTGGTTGCGCTTTTCGCCGGGGGGCATGTCCTGCTTGAAGGGGTCCCGGGCACCGGCAAGACCCTGCTGGTGCGCGGCCTGGCCCGCCTGCTGGGCTACCGCTTCCAGCGGATCCAGTTCACCCCGGACCTGATGCCTTCCGATATCACCGGAACCAATGTTTTCAACCGGGAGGGCAGCGATTTCTACTTCAAGCAGGGGCCGGTCTTTACCAATATCCTCCTGGCCGATGAGATCAACCGGACCCCCCCGAAGACCCAGGCGGCGCTGATCGAGGCAATGGAGGAGAAGCAGGTCACTATCGACGGGGTCAGCCGTTCCCTGCCCCATCCCTTCATCGTCTTTGCCACCCAGAACCCCCTGGAGCACCAGGGGACCTATCCCCTGCCCGAGGCGCAGCTGGACCGCTTCATGCTGAAGGTGCTGATCGGCTACCCGGCGCGGCAAAAAGAGAAGGAAATCCTCGAGAGCTACGCCGCTGGACGGCCGCTGCACGACCTGGAGGCGGCGGGGCTGCGGCCCCTGGAGGAGGCGGACCCGCTGCGGGCGGCAGCCGGGGAGATGGGCCGCGTAACGGTGGAAGAATCGGTGGGCGAGTATATCCTCAACGTGATCGCCGCCACGCGGGAAGAGAAGGATCTCTACCTGGGGGCCAGCCCCCGGGCGGCCATCCACCTGCTTACCGCTTCGCGGATCCTGGCGGCGCTGCGGGGGAAAGACTTTGTCACCCCCGACGAGGTCAAGGAGATGAGCAAACCGATCCTGCGCCACCGCCTGGTCCCGATGCCCGAGGCCGAAGTGGAGGGGCTGACCAACGACGATATCCTCGAAGGGATCCTGTCCCGGGTGAAGGTCCCGCGATGAGATCGCTGCTGCTGGCCCCGCCCGCCCTGGTGCTGGCCGGCGGAGGCATAGTCCTGCTCTTCTTCTATCCCGTCCCGGCCCTGTTCGTCGCCTACAATCTGCTTCTGCTGCTGATGGTTGCCCTCGAATTTGCGCTCCTGCCGCGGCCCGGGGATATCGATGTGCGCCGGGTGATCGATGAGATCATCACCGCCGGCGACCCGGCCCGAGTGACCGTAGAGGTCCGCATCAGGACCGCGGGGAAAAGAAGGCTGCAGCTGCAAGGCAAGGACGAGCCACCGGGGCATTTCTCAGTCTCGCCAGGGCTGCTCTCCCTGCAGGAAGAAGGCGGGCGGAGCTATCACGCCGCCTACCGGGTTGTTCCAGGCCGGCGGGGCGATTTTACCTTCGGCCAATTCAACCTGCGCTGCCGCGGTTTCCCGGGACTGGTCATCCGGCAGTATACCTGCAGCCCGGAGCGCACCGCGGTGAAGGTCTATCCCCGCCTGAACTTATTCACCAGGCGTAAATTATTCACCCTGACTTCAGCGCTGCGGCAGCCGGGACTGCGCGCCTCGCGCCTGGTCAGCCTGGGCACCGAGTTCGAGTGCCTGCGGGAATATGTACCCGACGACGACCACCGCCAGATCAACTGGAAGGCCAGCGCGCGGAGCAGGAAGTTGATCAGCAACCAGTATCAGGTGGAGAAAAGCCAGAACCTGCTGCTGGTATTCGAGGCCGGGCGGATGATGCTCACGGAGACAGGCTCGCTGAACAAGCTCGACTATGCGCTGCAGGCGGGGCTGCTGCTCGGTCACGCCGCTCTGCTCTCCGGCGACAGGGTCGGAGCGATGGCCTTTGCGGAGTCGGTCAGCGCCTACTTGCCCCCGGAGGCGCGCCGCGGCCAGATCCGCAAGATCGCCGGCTCAGTCTACGGGCTGCAGCCGCGGCGGGTGGAGCCGGACTACGGCAGCGCCTTCAGCTACCTCGCTCACCGGCAGAAAAAAAGGAGCCTGATCTGTGTATTTACGGACCTGGTTGACAGCCGGGCCTCGGCGGAGCTGATCGAGAGCGCCGTGACCCTGGGCACAAAACACCTGCTCCTCTTCACCGTGGTCGGAGACAGCTACCTGCCCGGCACGGTTGCCTCCGGGACCCGCCGCCTCGAGGATGTCTACCGCAAGGCGGTGGCGGAACAGTACCTGCTGGAGAGAGAACAGGGGATCGCATTCCTGCGCAACCGGGGCGTGGAGGTGGTCGAGCTGCCGCCCGGCGCCGATCCGGCCCTCCTGGTCGGACGCTACCTCTCGATCAAGAGCAGGTTCATGTTGTAACTTTATGCTTTTCTAAGGCCGTTTTGGCCCCACCGGGGCAGGAAATAGCAGGCCAGGGCGGCGGCGGTGAAACCGGCAAAAATAAGCTTGACCGGCACGGCGAGGGCGGAAGGGGTAAAGAAGCTCTCGATGGCCGCAGCCAGCACAAACAGGGGCATTGTGCCGCCGAGGAGCCGGGCGGCGTTGCGGCTGCCGCGCCGCAGCGCGTCTTTGCGGCTGTAGTCGCCCGGCATCAGAAAAGCACACCCCACAGCCAGCCCGGCGGCAGCGGCAATGAAGATGGCGGTCAGCTCCACGATTCCGTGCGGCAGGATCAATGTCCAGAAAAGAAGAGAGCGCCGGTGCAGGGCAAAGATTGCAGCGTAGGCGCCGAGCATGAAGCCGTTCAGGGCCAGGACATAGATGGTCCCCAGGCCGCAGATAATGCCTCCGGCAAAGGCCAGGAAGGCGACCTGGATATTGTTGGTAACAATGTAGCCGGCAAACATGGGCCTGACGGCGGCGGGAATAACGGCCCCCTGCTCTTCCATTCCGGCAGCGTTTTCTTCCAGGGAGGCTCTCGTTTCGGGGTCCAGGATCTCGCCGGACCAGGGGGCTTCCAGGGTGATGGAGAAGTAGGCGAAACAGAAGGCCGCGATAAATACCGCGGCGGAAAGCATGAACAGCCATTTTTTCCGCCGCAGCAGGGCGGAAAACCCCCCGGCAAAGAAGCTTTTCAACCGGGGCAGGAACCGGCCCGGATCAACTTGAATATAGGTATGACAGCGGCTGAGCAGGTTGTTCAGGTATGCCGTGTAGCGGCTTTCTCGAAAATGGGTCTGCAGGTAATTGAGGTCGGACGAAGCCTGCCGGTAGAGCCGGATCAGGTCATCCAGTTCCGCTTCCGCGAGTCTCTTCAGGCCCCCGGCTTCCACCCGTGACAAAATATCGTGGAGCCGGCGCCATGCCTGTTCTCGTTTCAGGACAAACCGGTGCAGGGTCATTGATAAGCGCGACCTCCCCTGTCAGACCGGGAAAGGGTGGACCTGCCGATGAATAGCAATTTCTCATTGAAACAGAAAGTTGCCGTTGAAGGAGCGGAAAATATCAGCCTGACCCTGGAGCTGGCCGGCATGGGCAACCGTATGCTTGCCTTTCTGCTGGATTCGTTGATTATCGGTCTGCTATTATTCGCCATTATAATCGTCTTCTCTTTTCTGGGCCTGCTGTCCGGAAATGAAAACTTCGCTTATGTTATCCTGACCGTGCTGATCCTGGCCCTGTTTTTGATACCGTGGGGATATTTTATCATATTTGAGCTAATCTGGCACGGGCAGACCCCGGGAAAGAAGGTGCTGCGGATCAAGGTGGTCCGGGAAGACGGGCGCCCGGTCAACCTTGCCGCTTCCTTCCTGCGCAATATCATGCGCATCGTGGATATGCTCCCCAGCGGCTATGCCGTGGGATTGATCTCGATCTTTTTCCATGCGCGGGAAAAAAGGGTTGGCGATATCGTCGGCGGAACGATCGTGGTCAAGGAACCGCGGGCCGCCTTTCCCGTAAGGCCGGCGGGCATGCCGCCTCCTGCCGCTTCGCCCCGGGTCGATACGCCGGCCCTGGCCAGAGAAGCCCGTCACCTGACCACGGCCGAGATCGAACTGATCGGTGATTTCCTGGAACGGCGCCATACCCTGGAATATGAAACCAGATTCCGGCTGGGCCGGATCCTGGCGGTAAAACTCGCCCGCCGCCTCGGCCTGGAGCCGCCCGCCGATGCGGAGAATTTTTTGGAATACCTGGGTTCGCTGGTTTTCCCCGGCCGCTAGCGAACCGCCGGAACCGGATGTTATAGGCCGGAGGTCGGAAAGCATGTATATGGTTGTTTTGTAACAATTCGGGTAAAAACGAGTAATTGCGTAACGGGGGTGGCCGGAGGATGCCGAAAATTGTTGATTTTCATGTCCACATGCCGGTGGAGGGGCTAGATTCCCAGTTCAATGAATACTACCGGCGCTACGCCGAAAAACACGGTCCCGCCAAACTGAAACTGATCCGGAAATGGAGCGCGGCTTACGACCGGCAGTGGCGGGAAACCTGGGGCTTTCCCGATCCCGGGCCGGTTCCGCCCCTGGAAGAGGCGGCGGCCCGCTGGCTTGCCGAGGCTGAACAACACCATCTAAAAAAGGTTGTCTTCGTCAGCGGAGGGGGCAACCGCGCCCTGGCCGGGGCAATCGCTCCCTACAAAGAGACTTTTTGCGGTTTTGCCCACCACCATCCGGAGCAGCTCGCGGCCGCCGCGGAGCTGGAGCGCGCTGTCTGCGAAGACGGCTTCAAAGGGTACAAGATCTTTGCCCCCCTTGTGGAAAGTCCGCTGTCCGGCCCCTCTTTTCAGCCGCTCTGGGAGATCGCCGAGCGCCGCAACCTGCCTGTGCTGGTCCATTTCGGGATCCTGGGCGGCGGCGGCGGGATTGCCTCGGGCGTCAATATCAGCCCGCTGAGCCTGGCCCCGGTGGCCCGGGCCTTCCCCACGGTCCCCTTTGTTATCCCCCACTTCGGATGCGGCTACGTGCGGGATCTGCTGCAGCTCTGCTGGGCCTGCGCCAATATATATGTAGATACATCGGGCAACAACGAGTGGATGCGCTGGTATCCTTATCCTCTGAGCCTGGAAGAGCTTTTCCGGCGCTTCCATGAAACTATCGGGCCGCGGCGGATCATCTTCGGCAGCGATTCCTCGTGGTTTCCCCGCGGTTTCGCCCGCCGCTACCTCGATGACCAGCTGCGCGCCTGCCGGCAGCTGCGGATGCCCGTGACTGATACAGAACTTATCTTCGGCGGCAACGCCCGACGCCTTCTGGAGGAAGTCAAACATGACTGAAGCGATTAACAGAGAGGAAGAGATAATGGCCCTGATGACCGTCTCTCCCGAACTTACCGCAGAAGAAGCCCTTTATCTCACCGGCAATGAATATCTCTCCCTGCCTGATATCGGGACGGCCGGCGAAATCAGGTCGATCAACGTGCTGCATATGGGCGCCCGCGGCTTGCTCGAATTCAGGGGCACCGAAGAGCGCCCACTGCTGGCCCCCTTTGTTACTGTTGACGGGGAAGAAGCTCTCCTGCGGGAGAGCCTGGCCTGGCGTTACCGGCACGACTGGATTCCCCATTTTGAGGTGCGCGACGCCGGCCGCTACTCCATCGAGGGCGATATCTTTGCCCCGCCGGGAAGACGCGGCTGCTGCTGCCGCCTGCGCCTGGCCAACCTCTCGGCCGCCCCGCTAACAGTCGAAATGGGCTGGCGCGGATGCTGGAGCGAATTCAACCACCTGATCTTCAACCGGCGGCAGGTAAGAAGCGAACGGACCATCGAATACAACAGCTGGACCGGGAGCCTGGTTCTGGAGGCACGCAGCGGCCTCCCCCTGGCCGCCCTGGCGCTGGCCCTCGCCGCGAAGCGAAGAGATGATGATCCATCATGCTGGGATTTTCATGGTCCCTCCGGTGAACCCGCCTTCTACCGGGGAGCAGTCCGCCTGGAAACTGCTCCCGGCAGCAGCGCCACCGTGGCCCTCTATATCGCCGTCAACCTGGAGGCCGACGGCGCCGGAACCACTGCAGTGGACCTGAAGCGGCACGGCTGTGCTGCGCTGGCCACCGAGACGGAGCGTCGGCTGGAAAAACGGCGGATCGATCTGCCCGGCGACGACGACGCCGCTCTCTTGAACCGCAACCTCTTTTTCAACTATTTCTATGCCCTGGGACGGGCTCTCGACGATGATTCGCTCGTACCGGTAACCTCGCGCAGCCCCCGTTACTACGTCAGCGCCGCCTACTGGAGCCGGGACACCCTCCTCTGGAGCTTCCCCGGGCTGCTGCTGGCGGACGAAGCCGTCTCCCGGGAGCTGCTGCTGACTGTTTTCCGCCGCCACCTGGCCCGCGCCGGCGAGCACGCTCACTATATCAACGGCACCCTGCTCTACCCCGGTTTCGAGCTGGACCAGCTAGCCGCCCACCTCCTGGCCCTGAAGCGCTACGAAACCGTTACCGGCGACCTTTCGCTGCTCGATGAAGAGATTATCAGCCGGGGGCTGAGGCTGCTGGCCGAAAAAGCGCTGGCGCAGTTTGACCCGGCGTGCGGGCTTTACCGCACCTTTCTCGATCCCTCGGATGACCCCGTGCTCTATCCCTTTCTGATCTACGACAACGCCCTGCTGCAGTGCGCCTTCACCTACCTGGCCGCGCTGCAGGCTGCAGGGCGCTGGGAAGATCCCGCAGATTTTGCCGGGCTGGCCGGTGCGCTGCAGCAGGAGATTTACCGGCACGGCACCGTCAAGGGGCCCCGCGGAATCATGTTCGCCTGGGCGGTCGACGGAAAGGGGCGCTTCCAGCTTTACGACAATCCGCCCGGCAGCCTGCAGCTGCTTGCTTTCTACGGTTTCTGCTCTCCCGAGGACCGGGTTTTCCGGAATACAGTGGCCTGGATCCGCTCGCCGAACAACCCCCACTTTCACGGAGACCACCCCTTCGCCGAGGCCGGGTCACTGCATGCCCCGAAGCCTTGGCCGCTGGCCGCTTGCAACGATATCCTCGCCCTCAACGAAGGGGGCGGCGACTTCCTGCTCCGCGCCCCCATGGACAACGGGTTCTGCTGCGAGACGGTCGACCCGCAGACAGGGCGGGCCGCCACCGGGGCGGCCTTCGCCTCCGCCGCCGGCTTCCTTGCCCATGCCCTCTGGTGGAACAACCGTGATAAATCAGGTAAGAATTTTAAAACTCTAATCCGAATGCCAAACCTGGATTGAAAAAGTAAAAAAGGGGAAAGCGGATTTTTCCAGCATAGAGATCTGACAGATGGTAAGGAAGCTGTCAGGTTGGGGTAAACTGGCTTACGGTGTCGGCACGGGGGGTTACAGCCTGGGGGACAGTCCCCGGTGTCCCACTACTGGAGGTTAGAAGTCAGAGATCCAACCGGGCATTAATCCTCTCCGACTTCCAACTTCTTACTTCCAACTTCCAGAACGCTGTAGACCCGGGGGAAATAGC
>CAYFRE010000018.1:12879-25063 GCA_964345455.1 uncultured Syntrophomonadaceae bacterium
ACTTCCAACTTCTTACTTCCAACTTCCAGAACGCTGTAGACCCGGGGGAAATAGCGCCGGTAAAGGGCCGGGTTGCTGTCGCGCCAGGGATGGTCGCGGCGCAGCTCCTGCAGTGCGGCCAGGTCGATCTCCGCCAGGGCGATCCCCTCTTCTTCCGGCGACTCAACCTCGGCCAGCACGCCGCTCCCGTCCGGGGTCAACTCGGCGGGCGCGAAGATCCCAGCCCGGCCTGTAAATTCAAATCCCAGCAGGTTCCCCACCAGGGCGCTTTTGATCCCGCAAACGGGGCTTTCCTGGACCCGCGGCCAGATCCCGCGCAGGGCCAGCCAGTAATTGTAGGGCTCGGGATTGGCGATGGGGATGATCACAATCTCCGCATCCTGCAGCTCGAGGATGCGGAAGGTCTCGAAGAAGCTCGCATCCATGCATACCGGTGCGGCGATCTTGCCCACCGCGGTCTCAAAGAGATTGAACTGCGTGCCGGCGGAGATCCCCCACTCCACTTCGAGCGGCATCAGGTGGACCTTGTCCTGCGTCCCGATCAGCTTCCCGTCTGGGCCGTAAAAGAAGACGCGATTGACCACCCTGTCTCCGTCAGGCAGCAGGAAGCTGCCGGCCATCAGGTAAAGGCCGTAGGCGGCGGCGAGGGTGGAGTAAAGGGTCTCCAGAAAGGGAGCCAAAACCGGGCCGGCATAGCGGATCACGTCGGCGACAGTGATTTCTGGAGCGCCGGCAGCGGCGGGCGCCGCCTCCGGTTCTCCGGCAGAAACCGCCTCCCCCATCTCCTCCACCCCGGGGAGCATCCCCAGAAGTGAAAGGTTGTTGTCTTCGGGAAATGCGACCAGGCGCGCTCCGGCAGCGGCGGCCTCCTCGACCCGGCGGTGCATCTCCGCGGCATAATCGAGGGGATCTTTGAACAGCCTGACTTTCACCTGCAGGGCGGCGGCCTTGAGACGGCGGCCGTCCACTGGGGGAACCGTTCTGCCCTCCTTGACCAGATCGGAGAGTTTTCTCCTGAGCCGGGCCGGCCGGCAGATCCAGAAAAGATACTGCCGGAAAAGCCTCTCTTTCCATCCGTCAAGCGCCATCTTTTTACCTCCTCTCTATCCTGACCGCGTCATCATGCTTAAAATTTTCACCGGTACAGTTCAGGCAGCAGCCCCCGGTAGGCCTCCGGATGCAGCAGGCTCAGCAGGGGGTAATCGCTCTTGATTCTCCGGCGGTTCGCTTCTACCAGCTCCGCCGCGGCAAACGGTTTTGCGGCGGCTTCGCGATCCAGGTAGCCGGTCAGGCCGGGAGTTATTTCGCAGGGGCCGATCACCGCGCACTGCGCGCCGAAAGAACGGTTGCAGATACTCCCCTTGAGCTGCGCCTCGACGGCCCAGAACTGGTTCTGCTGCACCTGGGCCCAGATCCCCGCCGGCTGGACCGTGCTTTCGCGGCCGTTTGCCAGGGCGCCACAATGGATCACCAGGGCGGCTCCTTCCAGGGCCAGGATGCGGCCGACCTCGGGATGGCGGGCATCGGTGCCTACAATGAGCCCTGTTTTCATCCCGGCCAGGTCAAAGAGGGACAGCTCTTCACCCCTGCTCAAGCCGAGGGCACGCTCCTCGCGGCTGAGATGGGCCTGGCGCTGGCGGCCGCAGATCTTCCCGTCCGGTCCGAGCAGGTATGACGTATGGTAGAAGCGCCCGTCAACCTCCTCCACCGTTGTTCCCGGCACCAGGTAAAGCTCATTTTCCCCGGCCAGGTGGCTGTGCAGCCGCAGGTATTGTTCGTTCCACTCTGTTGATTTCTGCATAAAAGTCCTGAAACAAGCGGTAAAATCACGCATCTCACCCAGATGACCTCCCGCCGCGCAGAGCAAAAAGGAGGTATGCGCCGGCAAAACGGCGAGCCTGACCTGCAGCGTTTCAAGCAGCGAAGTCAAGGCGGCGGCATAATCCCCGGGTTGTTCCACCGGCAGTCCGGCGAGAGAAAGGGCGGCAACTCTCATCGTGGATCAGTCTCCTTCAAAGGATATGGATAACCGGTACCACGGGATCAGTATGGCACCCTGATCGTTAATTTCTTCATTTTAATGCCAATTCCTTTTATAGGGCAAACATTGAAGCTGAAGCCCAGTTACGGACAATAAGAGGGGGCTCTCTGATACTCATCCCTTTGGAAAAGGGGCCGGGGGTGGATTTAACCGGGCTTGCCTCTCAAAAAAAACGGTCATGAATCAGGGGTGTACAGAAAAAGGCCTCTTCATCCGGGACAGAGGCCTCAGAATTTCATTATTTAATGCCGCATTGATTTTTTCACGATTGAACATCGACATTTTTACGGGCCAACAGATAGTAGACGTTATAGCCGGCGACAATTAATCCCAGGACAAGGTTGTTCCAGGCCAGGGTGGTTGGCGTAAGGATGTTGGTCACATTGACCAGGGCCAGCCACAGCCCGACCACTATATGGATAACGTGAAAGGTGGTCATCATCTTGATCTCCCCCCTTTCGTGGCGAATGATCAGTCCTACCGGGCGGCCTCAGCATGCGCCGACCTTAGAATAGGGACTGGATAAAGGGAAACAGGTAGCGGGAGAGAAAAAACAGGACCACTATCAGACCGATCAGCCAGGCTCCATACTTGATCGCCGCGTAACCCAGACCCACCAGCTTGCTTTCTTCAATATCGTTCATGTTCCTCCCACCTTATTTGGTTTGCCTTTAGTTTGTAGATCAATGGCCCTATTTATACCACACGGGGATAAGAGAAGGGCCGAAAGCGAAAAATATGATCAGGAACGCGAAAGGGGGGAAAACAGTGGCTAAAAAATATAATCGGGGACGGCAGCAAAAGCGGAATATCGATCGCCGCAAGATGGAGAAATACCGCGAGGAGGTGGCGCGGGAGCTGGGCGTGGAGCTGCCCGAGAAAAGAAAGAAGACGGTTCCCCGGGGGAATACGTCTACTTATAAAGTGGACGAAGACGACCGGCTGTATTAAGTCCGGACTTGAGAAAGTCAGTCTCCGTTAATCCCGGGTTCAAGAGACTGACTTTCTTCTTCTATACAATGCGGCTAAACTTTTTCGGCAATGGCCCGGCCCATCGCGGCGGTCCCGGTGGAGCCTTTCAAATCCGGAGTTACCGTCTTCCCTTCGCGGAGCACCTCCGTCACTGCGCGCTCGATCCGCTGCGCGGCCTCCTCTTTCCCCAGGTGGCGCAACATCAGCGCCGCAGTAAGGATCATCGCCACCGGGTTGGCCCTATCCTGCCCCCTGTATTTCGGGGCGCTGCCGTGGACCGGTTCAAATAGGGCCACCTCATCGCCTATATTTGCCGAAGGGGTCATCCCCAGCCCTCCGACCAGCCCGGCGCAAAGGTCAGAAAGAATATCACCGTAGAGATTCGGCATAACCATGACATCGTATAGATGAGGCTTCTGCACCAGCTGCATGGCCATATTGTCCACGATCCGCTCTTCATATTCGACATCCGGGTTTTGGGCCGCCACCTCGCGGGCCGCCTCCAGAAAGAGACCGTCGCTTAATTTCAAGATATTGGCTTTATGCACCGCCGTAACCTTGCGGCGCCTGTGTTGCCGCGTGTATTCAAAGGCAAAGCGGACTACCCGCTCCGAGGCGCGGCGGGTAATTATCTTTATACTTTCCGCGGCGTCGGGGCCGACCATGTGTTCCACGCCGCTGTAAAGGCCCTCGGTATTTTCACGGACCACGACCAGGTCAATATCCCTGTACGGAGAATTTACCCGCGGATAGCTCTTGGCCAGGCGCAGGTTTACATAGAGATCCAGCTTCTGGCGCATGGCCACGTTAAGGCTGCGATAGCCCGATCCCACCTGCGTGGTCAACGGTCCTTTCAGGCCGACCCTGTTTTTGCGTAGCGAGGCGATGGTCTCCTCCGGCAGGGGGTTGCCGTATTTTTCACCGGCTTCCTCTCCGGCGATGGTCTCTTCCCAGGCGATCTTCACCCCGGTCGCCTCCAGTACCGTCAGCGCGGCGGCGATAATTTCCGGACCGATACCGTCACCGCGGATCAAAGTTACTTCATGCATTGCTTCTCCTCCTAGAACATTCTGCTACCAGACTTCCCGAACCGGCCCCGGCTTCTTATTATAACAGAAAGCTGCCGCACTGCCGCGGCGCGGCCCTGCTAATATCCCTTTCCATAGAGATCCTGGTAGCTACGGTAATTTTTCAGGGTGCGCTGCACGAAAGCGCGGGTTTCGCTGAAGGGAATCCGCTCCAGGTTGGCTTCACTGCCGTCCCAGATTTCCTCTTCAATCCAGCGCTGCACATGGCCCCGCCCCCCGTTATAGGCAGCCAGGGCAATCACCTTGCTGCCGTTAAACTGCCGCAGCAGATCGGCAAGATACCAGCTGCCGGCGGCAATGTTGTAATGTGGTTCAAAAAGCTTATCCGGATGAAAGTCACTTTCCCCGTTTTTTTCGGCGATCCACCTGGCCGTGGAAGGCATCAGCTGCATCAGGCCGCGCGCCCCCTCGGGAGAGACGGCATTTTCCTGAAAGTCGCTTTCCGTATGGATCACCGCGGCGATCAGCAGGGGATCGACCTGCTGCGCGGCTGCCGCTGCCATGATCTCTTCCCGGTAGCGGAAGGGATAGAAGAGCCGTCCCACCCTGGGGCTGGCCAGAAGACAGCAGGTCAGTCCGAGGATAGCGATAAAGGCAATTAGATATCTTAATCTTAACCGGCGCAGCGTTCTCGTCACCACCGCTTGCTTATTCTTGAGATGTCCTGCAACGATCCTGAAGCTCTTTCCAGAAGCGGTTGACCTGTCGCAAGGTTTCAGCGCGGCTGCCACTGTTGTCGATAATAACATCAGCATAGGCCCTCTTCTCCACGAGGGGCATCTGCGCCTCCACCCTGGAGAAAGCCTCCGCGGCTGAAAGGTTGTCCCGGATCTGCAGGCGGGCCAGCTGGATCTCTTCGGCAGCGTAAACCAGCACCACCAGGTCCACCAGCCGATCCATATTCGCTTCGATCAAAAGCGGCACATCGTAGATCACCACCGCGCCGGGGCGCCGGCGGCGAATCTCTTCGGTGCGGGTGACAAATGATTCCATGACTCGCGGATGGACGATCCCGTTAAGCCTCTGCCGCGCAGCGGGATCGGCAAAGATCAGCTTCCCCAGGCGGGCGCGGTCTATCGCCCCGTCCGGACCGGTGATCGAAGGCCCGAGCCAATCCCTGATCTCCTGCCAGGCCGGTTTCCCGGGAAGCACGGCCTCCCGGGCAAACAGGTCGGCATCGAGCAGAAGAGCGCCTTTCTCTTCAAACATGCGCGCCACGGTGCTCTTGCCCGAAGCGATTCCCCCGGTCAAACCGATAATGATCATGCTTTCACTTTTCTTTCATCCTGTTCTAGAACAGATTTATTATACCAATAATAATGAGGATTGCACCACCCAGTAATGGGATATGACCCGGCGCAACCCTCCGGGCGGCGGACCGGCCGAACACGGCCCCGAGCGGCACGATGAGCATTTTGGTCAATCCTACCGCAAGGACGGTGGGCAGGAGCGGCGAGCCGATCAAGGCGGCTCCGAAACCTGCGGCAAAGGCATCCGCGGCTAGAGCCGATCCCAGCAGCAGCGCCTCCTTGGCGCTTAATGTCCCGGAACGATCCAGGTCCGCCTCTTCGGGCCGCTTCAGCAAAGAGGTAATTTTTTTCGGGCGGCGGGGACGGACATCTCTTGATATCTCCTCCTGGGGCTCCGGGTCCAGCTTTGCCCCGGCCATGCTCTCGATATAATGCTGACAGATCACAACAAGGCCGAAGATGATCAAGACAGCTCCTCCAAAGGCGGAGAAATAGCTAAGCGGCACCAGGTATACCATCGCGCTCCCGGCCAGCATGGAGACGGCAATCGCCCCGGCCGAGAGCAAACAGATCACCAGCAGGGAGCCAAAAGGGATGATCAATTTACGCAGGCCGCAAGAGAAGCCCACGCTGAAACCGTCAATGCTCACCGCCAGGGCCAGCAGCAAAGGTACCCCCCATCCCACTTTGCAGCCTCACCTCCCCTTTCCTTTTCACTCTCCCATCATATGAGCACAGGGATCAAGAGGTGAAAAGGTGTCAGGGGACGGTTCTCTGTCACCTCTGGCAGCGGGGACAGAAGTAGGTGCCACGTCCGGCGGTGACGGTGCGCTCTACCGGGCGGCCGCAGCGGGGGCAGGGTTCTCCCTTGCATCCGTATACGGCAAGCTGTTCCTGGAAAGAACCTGTGGAACCGCGGGCATCGAGGTAATCGCGGGTGGTGGTGCCGCCGCAGGCAATCCCTTCGGACAGGACGGCGCGGATGGTACGGTAAAGTCTGCGGCTCTCCTCTTCGCTCAGTGAAGAAACGCTGCGGCAGGGGTGAATCCGGCTGTGGAAAAGACTCTCATCGGTATAAATATTCCCCATCCCGGCCACAAAACCCTGGTCCAGAAGCAGGGGCTTGATCCGGGCGCGAGGCCGCGCCTGAAGCAAGGTTAAAAAAGTGGGCTCATCGACCTCCTCCCAAATATCGGGACCGAGGCGGGGCAACCCTGCGGAATCCCGCTCATCCGGGTCTTCAAGCAGCCAGAATCCGCCGAACTTGCGCTGATCGTAAAAATAGAGGGCATCGCCGCCGGCAAAGGGCAGCTCCAATCTTAGATGCTCCTCCCGGCCGGCGCAGTATTCACCGGTTGCGCACGGGTAGCGGTAAATCAGTTGGCCCGTCATCCGCAGGTGTGCCAGCAGCGTCCCCCGGTCGAGCAGGAGAATCAGGTATTTGCCTTTTCGCCCCAGCTCCCGGATGCGGCGCCCCCCGAGGCGGCGGCAGAACTGCTCTGGTTCGGGATAGTGCACCGCTCCGGTAAAGTGAATTACCGGTTCCGCAAATTGTTTACCGCAGACCAGCGGAGCCAGCTCCCGCCGGATGACCTCGACTTCGGGCAGTTCAGGCACAGTGTTGCCCCCCTTAGGTAGTAGATGCTATTTTGACTGATTTTGCAGCGGTCTCCACGGCTTCAGTTCAGCCCAGTTAACGCCGCACTTGAGATCAACCTTTAAAGGAATCTCGAGAGAGCAGGCTTGCTCCATATCCCGGCGTATCACCGGGGCAAAAAAACTCAATTCGCTTTCATCAATTTCAAAGAGAAGTTCGTCATGTATTTGCAGCAGCAGCTGCGCCCTGAAACCGCCGTCGCGGATGGTCTGCGCCACGCGCAGCATGGCCAGCTTGATGATATCGGCCGCCGAGCCCTGGACCGGGGTATTGCGGGCCATCCGCTCGGCAAAGCTGCGCCTGCCGAAGTGAGAAGAGCGGATCTCTGGAAGATAGCGCCGCCGCTCGAGCAGGGTGGTGACATAGCAGTCCTCGCGGGCTCCGTCGATAACCCGCTGCATATATTCCCGGACCCCTTTGTAGCGCTCAAAATATTTCTCAATATAGCGCTGCGCCTCCTGGCGGGAGACCCCGAGACCCTGGGCCAGCCCGTAATCGCTGATCCCGTAGATGATCCCGAAATTGACCGCCTTGGCCTTCTCCCGCATCGCCGCGCTGACCTCTTCGGGAGCGACATGAAATACTTCGGCCGCGGTGCGGCGGTGGATATCTTCATCCTTGCGGAAGGCGTCGAGCAAGATCGGATCGCCCGAAAGGTGGGCCAGCACCCGCAGCTCGATCTGCGAATAATCAGCGGCCAGGAAGACCCGGCTGCCGCGGGAAGGGATGAAGGCGAGGCGGATCCGCCTCCCCTCCTCCAGGCGTATGGGGATGTTCTGCAAATTCGGGTCGCTGCTGCTGAGACGCCCCGTTGCCGTAACGGCCTGGTTGAAGGTGGTGTAGATCTTGTTATCGCCGCTGTCCACCAGGGGCAGCAGACCTGAGAGATAGGTCCCCTCGAGCTTGATCAGCTGGCGGTAGTGCAAAATTTCGGCAACAATCTCGTGCTGCGGAGCCAGCTCGGCCAGCACCCGCGCATCGGTGGAGTAGCCGGTTTTGGTCTTGCGCACCACAGGCAGCTTCAGTTTTTCAAACAGGATTGACGCCAGCTGCTGCGGTGAATTCAGGTTGAAGCTTTCCCCGGCGAGGGTGTATATCTTCGCCTCGAGGCGGTCAATGCGGCTGCGGATCTCGGAGGTAAGATCATGCAGCAGCGGGAGATCAACGGCGATCCCCTGCCGCTCCATTGCGGCCAGCACCTCTGCCAGGGGCAGTTCGAGGCTGTAGTAAAGCCGGTCCAATGAATGCTTTGCCAGGCAGGCGGCTAGCTTCTCCTGCATGGAAAATAGGGAAGCGGCGCGTGTCGCCAGTATGCGGCCGCGCTTCTCCACGGAAAGCGGCTCCCGGCGACGTCCCCGGCCGACAGGTTCCGTCGCCGTCAGGCCCAGATAATCGCATAATAGCCCGTCCAGTTCATAGCGGCCGCGGCCGGGATCCAGAAGGTAAGCAGCCAGCTGGCAGTCAAAGGTAAAGGGCGGTTCATCCAGGCCGGCATGACTAAAAAAGCTGTAGAAGTATTTGATCTCATGGCCGATCAGGCCGCCGGAGCAACGTTCAAAGGCCCGCGCAAACAGTTTCCAGAGTTCCGCCGGACGATTGAAATCCGCCGGATCAAGATAGTAACAGCGTTCTTCATCAAGGGCAAAAGCCAGCAGCTCAGGGGGACAGCGCCAGTAAGGCCGCCCCGGCGCCGTCTCCGCCAGCAGGGCCATCTTCGCTCCCTTTTCAAGTCCGTCAAAAAGCGCTGACAGCTCCGCAAAGCCGGTCACCGGTTTGCCGCGCAGCGGAGGGGCGGCGGCTTGGCCTGCTGCTCCGGGAGACAGCTCAGCCGCCCTTTCGGCAAAACTCTTAAATTCAAGCTCTCTAAAAAGAGCCAGTAACTTTTCATGGTCCGGATCGTCACGCCGGCAGCAATCCCGGGTAAACTGCAACGGCAGGTCACGACGGATCATGTTCAGCTCCCGTCCGGTATAAAGCAGCTCGCGGTTTTCTTCCAGATTCTCGCGCAATTTACCTTTCAGGCGGTGCAGTGAACCGAGGATTCCTTCTATGGAACCGAAGTTAGTTAGCAGGCGACGGGCTGTCTTATCGCCGATGCCCGGGACGCCGGGGATGTTGTCGGAAGGATCGCCCTTGAGAGCCTTGAAATCAACCCACTGCTCCGGGGTCAGGCCAAAACGTTCCTGCAGGTATGCCCGGTTGCATCGGTCAACCTGGGTGATCCCCCGCCGCGTCAGCAGCACATCCACGGCATCGTCGACCAGTTGCAGCAGGTCCGCATCGCCGGTGACGACTACCGCCTTGAGCTTCTCCTCCCCGGCCTGCGTTACGAGGGTGCCGATAACATCATCCGCCTCGAAACCGGCTTCCTCGAAAACGGAAATCCGCATCGCCTCGAGAATTTCGCGGGTCCGGGCCATCTGCTCCCCCAGCTCCTGTGGAGTTTTCTCGCGGTGACCCTTGTAGTCGGCGTAGATCTGCTGGCGGAACGAAGGGCCGGGCGGATCGACCGCCACGGCTATGTAATCGGGCTGCTCCTCGTCGAGAAGCTTGAAAAGCATGCTTAAAAAACCGTAAACGGCGTTGGTATGCTCACCGCGGGCGGTCTGCATCGTCGGCGGCAGCGCATAGAACGCTCGGTGAATCAGACTGTTCCCATCAATAATGACAAACTTCTCTTTCCGTTTCTCTGCCAAACTTCCATCCCCTCCAGGTGACAGGGGACGGTTCTCTGTCACCTTAATTGCTTTCTGGTTATGCTTTCTCAACTATTCGCCTACTTAGTCCGGATATCCTGACTAACTGCCTGATGGTAGCACCCCGTTCTTTGAGCACCCTTATAATATTATCTCGTTCATTTTTATTCATTTGCTGAAGTATTTGAACATTACTCGTTTCTGTAAGTTTTGCAATCAGCTCTCCGGCATTATCATCTGAAAGCCGCTTTTTCTTCACAGGGTCATCATCCAGGCACTTATCCTTGTTTTCTGCGGTCATAAATTCTTCAAACATTTCTAAAGCCCGCCTGCGATTGGTGTCAAAAATATCCAGCACAAAATCTATGTCCGTGAGAATGTCTCTCTGCTTCACATATTCCCCATAGCTGCTCCATCTGTACTTGGCCACTTCTCTTACTATTCCCGCTTTTACCGGATTCTGATGGACATATCTTAACACCACCAGCAGGTACCTGTCATCTTCAACATTCTCACTCTTAAACCTGTCCTGGAATAAATGCCCGTACCGCTCATGTTTTAAATTATACCAGTATACGTAGCTGACTCCAATTCGCTTGATAGCCTGCGAGATTGTCTCTTTTTCTTCCTTGATCACCAGGTGAACATGATTGCTCATCAAACAGTAACCATAAATCTTATACCCGGAAATTTGTTTATACTTGATCAATGTATTGATAAATCTATCTCTGTCTTCATCATCGCGAAAAATGTTTTTTCTGTTTATGCCTCTGAGCATAACATGGTATACCCCGCTTTCGCATATTCCCCTTGCTCCTCTTGGCATAATTAGACACCTCCATTTCGAAGCATAGCACCCTGAAATGAAGGTGTCAATGTGATGGAACCAGATATTTACACCATTGGTCACTTCAACTTCGACTAAATTGAGGTGCCAAGAAAGGTATCCCGTCACCTCTCGGAATGAGGTGTCAGAGAACCGTCCCCTGTCACCTTTTGCGGCGTTTGGCCGATTCTTGCTCCCGGCGGGGGCGGTAGCCGGCACAGTGCTGCACCGGGTCCCACTCATCGCCGAATTCGACCTGGCTCAGCCTGATCCGTTCGTCTTCAAGCTGACAGCGGTTGTTGCGCTGGTTCATGCACTTTGCACGACAGGGCCCGTTCAAGAGTTTCACCTCCAATGGGGTTGGTAAATTTATTTTCCCCCATTGGGGCACAATAAAAGCTGGGATTAATTTCTACCACCAGAGGAGGATGCCCTTGAACGCCCGCGCCCAGGAATACCTCGATGATAATTTCCAGCGGGGAAAAAAATTTCTTGCCGCCCAGGAGTCGCTGCTCCACGAACTAGCCTCCACCTTTGAAGCGGAGCTCCGGGAGTGCCTGGAGCGGCAGTCGTTGTTTCGCTTGGGACAGAAAATGGTCCTGCCGCAGCAGCCTCAGCTGCAGGATCTGCTCACCAGGCAGATCCTGTTTACCTGGGGCCTCGGTTTCGCCGTCGGCTCCGCCTCGATCAAGCAGGAGCCGCCCCGTTAAGACGGCGGCAGAGGTCGGCCATCTCGATGGCGCTCTGTGCCGCCGCCCAGCCCTTATTCCCCGACTTGGTGCCCGCCCGCTCGATGGCCTGCTCGAGGGTGTCGCTGGTGATAATGCCGAAGACGGTGGGAATACCGCTGTCCAGCCCCACCTTGGCCACCCCCTTGGCCGCCTCGGAAGCGATATATTCAAAATGAGGGGTGCTGCCGCGGATCACTGCTCCAAGGCAGATAACAGCATCGTAACGGCCGCTCTGTGCCGTCTTCTGGGCGATAACCGGAATTTCAAAGGCGCCGGGCACCCAGATGATATCGATCTTCTCTTCATCGGCTTCGTGACGCTTCAGGCAGTCAACCGCCCCGCCCAGCAAGCGGTTGGAGATAAACTCGTTAAAGCGGCTGACCACCAGGGCAAAACGGTAACCGCGGGCAATGAGCTGTCCTTCATAAGTCTTCATTAAATAGCGCCTCCCTCAAGGTTCTTTTGAAATGGAAAAATGGAATCAGATTTTTATACCACCGGCCACTTTATCCTTCAAACATAAATGAGGTGATATAAAACGTCTCCCCAAATTAGGTGTCAGAGAACCGTCCCCTGACACCTTCTATTCCGCCAGGTGGAGCAGGTGGCCCAGCTTATGCTTCTTCGTGGCGAGATATTTGGAATTGTAGCTGCCGGGCGGGATTTCCAGGGGAACCCGCTCCGTGATATTCAAGCCGTAACCCTCAAGCCCTTTTATCTTGCGGGGGTTGTTGGTCAGAAGGCGGATGCGGCGCACTCCCAGGTCCACCAGGATCTGCGCGCCGACCCCGTAATCGCGCAGGTCGGCCGGAAAACCGAGCGCTTCGTTGGCCTCGACGGTATCTTTGTTTTCTTCATCCTGGATTTCGTATGCGCGCAGCTTGTTCAGCAGGCCGATCCCCCGCCCCTCCTGGCGCATGTAG
>CAYFRE010000019.1:0-853 GCA_964345455.1 uncultured Syntrophomonadaceae bacterium
ACCGCGTTAAACACAAAACGTTTCTACCACGCAAACGCCTGTAATCCACCCGGGCACACGCATGCCTGGCCCCTACGAAGACCAAAAACCCCAACCTGTACCCGGATAGATATGCCGCACACACGTAGCAGCTTTCTCCAAGGTCGTAGGGGCGACCCATGGGTCGGCCCAAACCCGTACCGTTAAACAATACAGATAACGGCTGAAAACAAAACGCCCCCACCAACACAATCACCGGTTCCCTCACCGGCCTACAACTAGAAGCGTGCCTTTAGTCTGGTAAAACACCTGATGCCCTTGGTAATGGGCAATTTCTTGCCTCTATCTTCCGGCTTCTGATTTCCTGTGTAGGCAGGCCTGGCCCCTACAATTTAAATTATACTGCGTCCCTAGCACTGCCAAGCGTCTTCAAACAGGTGCAGGTGGATCGGCGAGAGCACTTTGAATGCTTCGGCCAGCTCAAAACCCCTCCCGACGGCATGCTCGCGCGCTTTAGCGGTAAGGTAAGCGCCGATCATCTCCAGGCTTTCCGGGGTAAACTGGCTTTCATGTTTTTTCAACGCCTCCAGCTTCAGCGGCCAGGTGGCGGTGACATCGATAAGGGTGTTCGGCCGCGAGGTGCCGTAGAAAGCCACCGCCTCCGGCGCGTGCGGCGCCAGGCCTCCAGCAAGATGCTGCGGGCAGGCATGCGGATAGCCGCTCAGCAGAACCGCCTCCGCGGCGGCCAGGCCGGTGATCCGGTGGTCGGAGTGGGCCTCGTAGGGCAGCCAGGGATCCATTACCAGCAGCGCATCCGGGTGGATCCGCCGCACCGCCTCGAAGGTCAGGAGCGCGCAGATCGGGATGACGACGA
>CAYFRE010000019.1:863-15393 GCA_964345455.1 uncultured Syntrophomonadaceae bacterium
CCTCGATGATCTTTTCGCGAACCGCGGGCAGCTGCAGGTAACCGCCATCCGGGAAATCGAGCCAGATCATCTGTGTTACCCCGAGCAGGCGGGCGGCCTCCTCTCCCTCGCGGCGGCGGATGCGGACCAGTTCGGACGGGATAATCGAGGCATCTTCCGTGCCCACGCCGCCGTCGGTCACGGTCAGGCAAACCACCTCCGATCCGGCCCGAACCAGCCTGGCCACCGTCGCGCCGGCCCCGATCTCGCCATCATCGGGATGCGCCTGCACGCAGAGAACCCGCCGCATCGCCAGAAGCTCCGGAACCGGGATCAGATCCTTTACTTTAACTTGCGTCATCCTCTTCCACGCTCCTTTTTTTGCCTCCCAAGCCCTTTTCTATTCTCCGGTAACGGTAAAATGCTGCTCCTGGAACTGCGGCCGGTCATGATAGCGCGCCGCCAAAGAGGTGCGGTACTGCACATAGCTGTCAAAATCTGCCTTGATCCCCTGCTCGTTCAGGATACGAACAATATCCTCCGACCGCGGCGGACACCCCCTGATCTTTACCGCATCCTTGATCGCAGGATTGTCCCGGTTCGTGCGGATGATGCAGTTGCCGAAAAGAAATGTTTTCTTGAATTCACCTGTTGAACGGGCCACCTTGCCGGTAAGAAACTCGATATTATCGAATGGTTCACCGGTATAAGCGCCGAGAAGCAAGATCAGGATCATATTGTTCAAAAAGGAGCATCCCGAACAGATGGTATCGTCATACTTGGGATAGTGAATACCCCGGATTCCCATCCTGCCGAAAGCGGTCGGGCCGGAGTTATCCTCAAGCCAACCCCAGTCCCACTTCAGCGGCATGACCAGGTCGCTCAAGTTTTCGCCGCAGATCTCAAGGTTGCTCCCGTCAAGAGGGAGATCGTGCCGGAGGGCATGCTCGGCCAGGTGGCCTACTTCGGCGGGATCCATCCCCAGGATCATGGTCCCGGCAACGTCTGCAGCAAACATATCCCGCGATGCGATCAGGATGTCGGCACGGTGGGCGGTCCCGTTGACCGCCGGGCCGCGGTCGAGAGCATAGATCCCGTCGATCAGGGTCAGCGCCGGGGCCAGCTTCTCGCCGATACGCTGGATAAAACGGTTCAGGGGGATCTCGGGATGATGGCAGAAGATCTTGGAGCGGCGGGCCAAACACCCTTTCAGGTTTTTAAAACCGAGGGTAACCCTGGTGGAATTATGTGTTTTCAGAACCGGCAGGTTGATCAAGAAGTCCGATTCCAGGACCGGGGCGGCGATGTCAAGTGAAAATCCGTCAAACTCGACCTTTTCAAAAGGCCCCCGGTTGAGATCGAGCAGCTTCACCCCGTACTTTTTCTCCAGAAGCGGGTAGCCCATCCCCCGGTAAGCCGCCAGGGTTCCCGAGTTGATCTCTTTATCTTCCGTCGTCGCCTCGGCAATGGTGATATCGCCGCAGCCGTGTTCTTTCAGCAGCCTGACCATCTCTTCGACAACCAGCGCCGTGGTGATCACACCAAACCTGGGAAAAGGCAGCGCTTCGTCCCACATGACCAGGTTCGGTTTCAGCAGCACTTTCTTCGCCGGGGTCAGCTCTTTAAACCCGCCGCACATCTCCACGGCCCGGCGGATGTTAGCCCGCTCTTCGTTAAACTTGACCAGGCTCACCTCTGTCAACTTCATCATCCGGCAGCCCCCTTTTCAAAATATTGAGAAATGTTCCTGCTTGAATTTTAACAGCTTCGGACGGGTTGTTCAACCGAAAGTGAGATGAGTTTATTTTTGTAGAAATCGCACAAGCTAAAAGCAAGGTAACCAGGATGCTTGAGAGGAGGTGTGGCGCAAATTGACCAACCTGACCACGAAAGAGCTAAATTACGTGAAAGATTACCTTTCATGGGAGCTTTACATGGCCAAGCTCTGCCACCAGCATGCTGAACAGATGAGCGACGAGGGCTTCAGCCGGATTGTTGATGACGCGGGACGTATCCACCAGCAGAATTTCAACGACATCTATAACTATCTTGAAAGATTATGAAGGGAGGCCAGATAAGGTGCCTGTAGACACCAGTGCCACGATTACCACAAAAACCGGCGCCAAAAAGGTGGGCAAGCCGAAATCAGGAGTAATGACCGGGCCGAAAGACAGCACCATCAACGACCGCGACCGGCTCCAGGGGCTGTTGATGATGGAGAAACATCTCCTCGAGGGCTACACCACCGGCCTGGCGGAGACCTTTGAGAGCGAGCTTTACAACAACATCAAGAAAATCCGCAGCCGCAATGAAGAGATCCATACCCGGATTTTGGAATCACTGTTCAACACCGGGGAATATACCGCCGATATCGCCTCCCCGGAGCAGCTTACCGATACCTGCGATGTCTTCTCCGGTTACCTGAACCAGCTGCCGTACTGACCCTGCCGTAAGAGAAAAATGAATCTGGTTTACACAGAGTTGTAGGGGCGGCCCATGGGCCGCCCGAATCCATTTTGTTAACAAAAATATACCGCATCAAAAGATACAGGGTTTCTACCCGCGGGCGAGGCATGCCTCGCCCCTACGGATTGGAAAGGATTGCAGGTATTTCAATTTTTATCCCAATCATTTTGCCTGATGTAATCTCTTCTGACCTCAGACCTCAGACCTCTGACCTCTGATATGCGAGGCATGCCGCACCCCTAAAATATTAAACGGATGGCCCACCTGTCCCTTGTCAGCTAAATATGTTTATTCAAAAATCCCTCCGGCCCCCGTTTTTCAAAGAGGGGGAAAAACGAAGCTGAAGGTGTCGACGTCGAAGAGACCGCGGTCGGTTATCTTCAAATGCGGGATTACCGGCAGGGCCAGGAAAGAGAGCGTCAGAAAAGGCTGGCGCGGCGCCGCTCCGAGAGAGCGCGCGGCGGCGGTAACCTCCGCCAGGGCCGCGGCCACCCTGGCGGCGGGCTCCCCGGAGATCAGGCCGGCCACCGGCAGGGGCAGCAGGGAGCGCACCACGGCAGCCCCGTCAACCGCAACAAATCCGCCCCCGGCCCTGGCCAGTTCATTTACCGCCGCCGCCATGGCCGTCTCCTCCACTCCGGCCACGATGATATTGTGCGAATCATGAGCCACGCTCGAGGCGATGGCCCCACTGCGCAGCCCCAACCCCTTGACCAGCCCCAGGGCTACCCGCCCGCTGCGCCGGTGCCGTTCGATCACGGCGATCTTGATCATATCGCGCCCGGGATCGGCCTGCACGGCGCCGCTTTCACCTCGCCGGGGCTCGAGCATCAGCTTCCCGGTAATGATCTGCTCCGGAATGATTCCGATCACCGGCATAGTTCCGGGCCCGGCCTTGAAGTTGAAATCATCAGCCTGCAGCGGGCACGGCAGGTTGATCGTGTGCAGGACGCTCTGATCGGCCGGACGAGAGGTTATTTCCGCAACCGGCTTTCCCTCCCGGGCGGCCACCCGCCCATCCTTGATCACCAGCCGCACGTTGAAGTCCCGCAAATCATCAACCACCACCAGGTCGGCCCGGTAACCGGGCGCCACCGCCCCGCGGCGGGTCAGCCCGTAATGAAGCGCCGGGTTCAGGGTGGCCATCTCCACCGCATCCAGCGGGTCGCAGCCCAGCGCCACCGCCCGGCGCAGGATCTCGTCGATATGGCCCGCTGACAGAAGTTCCGCTGCCTCCTTATCGTCAGAGCCAAACATGAAGCGACGGCTGCCGGCGGCCTTCACGGCGGGCAGCAGGGCGGCCAGGTTGCGGGCGGCGGAGCCCTCGCGGATGATCACTTTCATCCCGCAGCCAACCTTCTCCAGCGCCTCGGCCGCGCTGACGCATTCATGATCCGTCGAGATACCGGCCCCAAGATAGGCCTGCAGCTCCCTGCCGCCCATGCCCGGCAGGTGCCCGTCAACCGGTTTCATCCGCCGGCGCGCCGCGGCGATCTTTGCCGCTACCGCCTCATCTCCGTAAATTACCCCCGGATAATTCATCATCTCGGCGAGGCCGAGCATGCGCGGATGATCCAGCAGCCGCTCCACCTGCTCCGGTGTAATCTCGCCCCCGGCCGTCTCCATCTCCGTCGCCGGGACGCAGGATGGCACCGTAAAATAAATATCGAGGGGCAGCTTTTCAGCGGCCTGGAGCATGAAAACAACTCCCGCTTCTCCGAGGACATTGGCGATCTCATGAGGGTCGGCGATGACCGCGGTAGTCCCGTGCGGCAGCGCCGCGGCGGCGAAATGCGCCGGCAGAAGCAGGGTGCTCTCAAGATGAATATGCGCATCAATCAATCCCGGGATGATCAGTCCTCCCGCAAGCTCGATCACCTCGCTGCCCGCGGCATATCCTGCTCCGGCTCCGGCAATTGTGGAGCCCTCGACAGCCACGCCGGCCTCTTTTATTTCCCGGGTAAAGAGGTTGACCACCCGGCCTCCTTTGAGCAGGAGCGAGGCCGGCCTTGCGCCCCGGGCAACTTCACTTACCGCTTTCAGTTCTTCAGCAAACAGGACCAACACCCGCCTTCCAAAATATTTCCATCAGCCCGGACCTGCTCCCCTCAAGCAGGAACCCTTTCTCTCTTTAGCGAATAGAATCCTCATTATACTTTTTAACCATAACCGAGGAGGCGAAGCATCTTGTCACAAACCGCCAGAGATATCATGACCACTGATGTGATCAGTATCACCGGAGATAAAACTCTTCAAGAGGCGATCGACCTGATGGCCAGGCACAACATCAGCGGTCTTCCCGTCACCGATGCCCAAAACATGCTCACCGGTATTATCTCAAATACGGATATCATTCACTATTCGCAAAAGGTGAATGTCGTCCCGCTGTTCGATCTCTCCGGCTGGATCTCTCCCCATACCGACATCGACGATCTCACTTCCCTTCGCCGGGGCATTGATCTGCTGGCCAGGACAAAGGTCAGCGCATTGATGAAGAGAAAGGTCTATACCGCCGGTGAAGAGACCGCTCTCATTGAAATAGCCGGGTTGATTAGCCGGCGCCAGATCAACCGTGTTCCCATCGTGAACCGCGAGGGCAAGCTGACCGGCATCATCACCCGCGCCGATATGGTCAGAAGCATCGCCAATTCGGACGATTCCATTTAATCATAAATCAAACCATAATGAAAGCGACCCGGTTCCCTTTCCGGCGCGGAACCGGGTTTGTTTTTTCCGGTTGGCTTCGATTTCCCCGGTTGCCGGTTACTCCTTCCAGACATAGGATAATCGTAACGGGAATGGCAATAATTCTCTAGAAACCGGCAGCAAAGCAGGATAAGATCTGACCGTGTCGAAGAGTAAAACAGTTGTTTAAATCTTTAGCATAAGGAGCTTCATGAATTTGGCAGATAGCAACCGCTCCGGATCAGGCGGCGCTCCCCGGGCAGGCTTGCGGAACCTGGGCGCCCTCTATTTGGGTAAATTGCTGATCGGCGCCACCCGCCTGTTAAAGCATGGCGGCACAACCCTGCCCGGCCGGGTTGCTCTGAAGGTTTCACCGCAGCTGATCTCCTTTCTGGCCGGGCAGCTGCCGTCAGGAACGATCGCCGTTACCGGAACCAACGGCAAAACCACCACCGCCGCGTTGCTGGCGGCCATCTTCAGGCAGAGCGGTTTTCAGTGTGTCCACAACAGGGCCGGCTCCAACCTGGCGTGGGGTGTGGCCACAACCCTGATCGAGGCCGGCACCTGGAGGGCCGGGCTGCCCGGCGAAATCGCCGTTCTGGAGATCGATGAAGGGGCCTTTCCGGTGATCTGCGAAAGCCTGCAGCCGCGCGGTGCCGTGATCACGAATATCTTTCGGGATCAGCTGGACCGCTTCGGCGGAGGGCAGCAGGTCCAGGCGGCGATCCAGAGAGGTGTGCGGGCCCTGCATCCCGGCGCCACGGTTTTGCTGAATGCCGACGATCCCCTGGTAGCCGCCATCGACAGCGGCGGCAGAAAAACGCTTTACTACGGCTTTGATCTGCCCCCCGGCGCCATCGCCGGGCCCTCTCCGGAAAAAGGATTTCCCTGCCCCCGCTGCCGCCGGGATCTGATCTACGCAGATATTTATTTTGCCCACCTGGGCCGCTACCGCTGCCCTTCCTGCGGTTTTCACCGGCCCGAACCGGAAATCAAGCTGCGCCGCTTCGAGAGCGCGGCAGGGGGAAGCGCCCTGATGACGCTGAGTTTACGCGGCAGCCCGCTCCAGGCGGCGCTGCCCCTTCCCGGAGTCTACAACCTCTACAATGCTCTTGCCGCCGCAGCCGCCGCCACTGCCCTTGGCCTGCCGGGCGCCGCCATCAGGGAGGCCTTGGCCGCCGCCGCCCCGCCCTCCGGCCGGATGGAGCGACGCCGCAGCGGCAACAAAAACCTGCTCATCGCCCTGATCAAGAACCCGGCCGGCGCCGGCGAGGTGCTGCACACCCTGCTCCAGGAAACAGGTGAGACCCGGGTCCATTTCCTGATCGCCATCAATGATCGTCCCGCCGACGGCAGGGATATCTCATGGCTCTGGGAAACAGATTTCGAGCAGCTGGCCGCGCTCCGGCCCCGCACCGGCAGCATGGTGCTCTCCGGAACCCGGGCCGTTGATGCGGCCAGGCGGCTGGAAAAGGCGGGTTTTGATCCGGCAGGGATGATCGTGGAGCCGGCCCTGCAGAGGGCGCTCCGGAAAGCGCTCGCCGCGACGGCGCCCGGCGAGAGGTTGATCATTCTCCCCAATTATACGGCCCTGATGCAGCTGCGCCGCCTGCTCAATTAAAGGCCGGAGGTTTGTAGTCGGAGGTGGGAGTGAATAGGGCAGATGCACTCTGGTTTTTCCAACCTCCTATTTCCAACCTCCGCATTTATGCAGGAATTATGTTGCAATTCACGAATATGATATAAAAGTATGATGTATTACGGGGAAAGAGGTGAGGAAAGTGGACCAGGATCAAGCCATGGTGCTGGCCCGATTGCATTTGGGGGCGATTCTCCCCCTGCTCGAGGATGTTGCCGTCTACGACCCGGTAGTTGGCGAAGCAATTGCCGGATGGGATTTCGCCCTCCATTTCCGTCTTGCGGGAGGCGATCCATCCACCACCCTGGTATTCAAGGAAGGCCTCGTTACCGCCTGCCGGGGACGGATCAAAGGTTATCCCCCCGCCCTAACTTTTAAGAATGCTTCTTTTTTAAATGATGTCTTCCAGGGACGAACAAAAAAGAGCCCCCTGCCGAACCTGGCCGGTATTTTCAAGGCCAAACATCTGATGCAGGTTGACAGGGTCCTGGGCCGGCTGGAGCATTATCTGAAGCCGCAGCCGGAAACTATCGCCGACCCCGAAACATTTGCTTTCTGTGTCCGGATCACCCTGTATGCCATGGCTTTCGGGATAAAGGAAGTAGGCGAGCACGACCCCGAAATGCGCCCCATCGCCCTGGACCTGCCGGACGGCACCGTTGAAATGCGGATAGAAGACGGTCCCGCCGCCCACCTTACAGTAAAGGGAGGCAAATTTGAACCGCAGCGGGGACCGGCTGAAAAGCCCAACGCTGTCCTCGTATTTTCCGACCTGCAAACGGCCTGGGATACTTTCCAGGGGAACATCGATACCTTTACCGCGGTCGGCAGCGGCAAGATGAAACTGCGCGGATTTATCCCCCTTCTCGAAGGGATCAACCCGCTCATGGACAGGCTGTCCTATTACCTCTCCGATTAGAGGAGGAATGCTCTGATGAGTAAAGCAGAAGAGAAACTTTATGGTTTTGAAAAATCGACGGCACTTTTTGCCGAAGCTGCCGAAATAATTCCCGGGGGAATTTACGGACATTTTTCACCGACGCTGACCGTCCCCGGCTCGTTCCCCTTCTACACGGCACAGGCTGAAGGCTGCCGTTACACCGACATAGACGGCAACGAATTTATCGACTACATCTGCGGTTACGGCCCGATGGTGCTGGGTTACCGGAACCCGGTTGTCGACCGGGCCGCCGCGGCCCAGCAGGCCCTGGCCGACTGCACCACTCACCCGGGCGAGGTGATGGTGAGGCTGGCCGGACGGCTGGTGGAGCTGATTCCCACCGCCGACTGGGCCTTTTTCGGCAAGAACGGCGGCGATATGACCACCTATGCCACCCTGGTGGCGCGCGCCTACACCAATCGCAAGAAGATCATCATGGTCCGCGGCCATTACCACGGCGTGGCTCCCTGGTGCACGGCGCTCGGTTTCGGCGGGATCATCCCCGAAGATCACGTTCACATTCTCCAGGTCACCTGGAACGACCTCGATGAATTCGAGAAACTGGTCCGGCAATACCGGGGAGAGATCGCCGGCTTCATCGCCCAGCCTTACCACCACATCAATTTCGGCGACCAGGTCATGCCGGCGCCCGGTTACTGGGAAGGGATTTCGCGGATATGCCGTGAGGAAGGAATCGTTCTCATTCTCGACGACGTCCGCGCCGGGTTCCGTCTCAGCATGAAGGGCTCCGGCGATTACTTCGGCTTCGAGCCCGAACTGAGCTGCTACTGCAAGGCCATTGCCAACGGGTACCCCATATCGGCCTGCGTCGGGCGGAAGAAGCTGATGAACGCCGCCTCGAAGGTCTTCTTCACCGGGTCTTACTGGACCGCCCAGGTCTCCATGGCCGCCGCCCTGGCCACGCTGCAGGAGTTGGAAAATACGGAGGCCATCGAAAAGATGAAAGAAGCCGGGACCCTGCTCATGGAGGGACTTAAAGAGCTGGGCAGCCGCTACGGGCTGGAGGTCACCGCATCCGGACCGCCGGCAATCCCGTTCATGCGCTTTACCGAAGATCGCGATTTCTTCTGGCAGCAAATTTTCTGCTCAGAAGTGACCAGGAGAGGTTCCTTCTTCCATCCCCATCACAACTGGTTTATTTCGGCCGCGCATCAAAAAGAGGATATTGAAGAAACGCTCAATCATGCCGAAGCCGCGATAAAGGTGGTGAAAAAACAGATTTGACCCGGGATTCATTTGAATAAAAACCAACATCAGCAAAGGAGGTTTAAGCCAAAGATGCCATTAACTGAACAGGAGATCGCTCTTTTGAAGGAGAAAGCCTGGCTGGCCCGGCGGAACACCATTCAGACCATGATGTGGGCCGGCGGCGGCCATGCCGGCGGCGCACTCGGCCAGATCGATATTTTGGTTGCACTCTACTACCACTATTTAAAAGTTGATCCCCAGAATCCTGACTGGGAAGACCGCGACCGGGATGTCTTGAGCAAAGGACACGGCGGGATCGGCTACGCCCCCATACTGGCTGAGCTCGGTTATTTCGATAAAGAGATGCTCAAGGAGTTCAACCATACCGGTTCTCCTTTCGGTATGCACCTCGATATGCTCCAGGTTCCCGGAGTCGATGCCTCGACCGGTTCACTGGGGCACGGCCTGCCCATCGCCGTGGGAATGGCCCTGGGAGCGCGCCTGAAAAAGAAGTCATGGCGGGGCTACTGCCTTGTCGGCGACGGAGGATGCCCCGAGGGCTCGCTCTGGGAAGCGGCGATGAGCGCCGCCCATTACCAGGTGGACAACCTGACTGTATTTATTGACCGCAACAGGCACTGCATTGACGGCCCCATCGAGACGGTGATGAACCTGGAGCCTCTCAAAGAAAAATGGCTTAGCTTCGGCTGGCATGCCCTGGAGATAGACGGTCATAACTTTGCCGAGATCGGCAGCGCCGTTGACGAAGCGCTGCAGACCACCGGCCGCCCGACGGTAATCATCGCCCATACGATCAAGGGCAAAGGCGTTGATTACATGGAAGACGAACCGGCCTGGCATTACGGCGGGATTGACTCCGACGGCATGGAGAAGGCTTTAAAATCTATCGACCGGATGTACGGCAAAGCTTAGGCTGGCCCTGCACCGCTGAAAGGAGGACCTTACTTGAGCACCGGTTTAACATATCATACTTATGATACCGACCATATGACCCCGGCAGAAATTTATGGACATGTCCTGACCGAGCTCGCCGAAGAGAGAAAAGACATCATCGGACTTACCGCCGACCTGGCCAAGTCCACCAAGATCGGCAAGTTCGGCAGCAAATTTCCCGAGCGCTTTTTCAACGTGGGCATCGCCGAACAGAACCTCTTCGGGATGGCCGCAGGCCTGGCCCTGGCCGGGTTCACTCCCTTTGTTTCAACCTTCGCCGTTTTTGCATCGCTGCGGGCGGGGGAGCAGGTGCGCACAGATATCTGCTACATGAATCTCAACTGCAAGATCATCGCCACCCACTCCGGGATCTCTTTCGGCCAGGCGGGCTCGACGCACCACTGCAACGAAGACCTGGGAGTAATGCGAACTTTTCCCAATATGACGGTAATCGCTCCCGCCGACGGCTACGAGACCGCCAACGCGGTGATCGCCTGCCTCGACCGCCCCGGGCCCGTCTATATCCGGATCGGGCGCGGCTTTGAACAGACCGTATATAAAAACGCCGACTACGGCTTTGAAATCGGCAAGGCGGTAACGATGCACGAGGGCTCGGATATCACGGTAATGGCCATCGGGCCCTGCGTCCTGCATGCCCTGGAGGCGGCCAAGCGCCTGCAGGAGCAGGACATCTCGGTAAGGGTCTTGAATATGCACACGATCAAGCCGATCGACAAAGAGGCGGTTTTCGCCGCGGTCAATGATACGCGCAAGATCATCACCGTGGAGCCGCACAACATCTACGGCGGCCTGGGCACCGCCGTGGCCGAGACGATCACCGAAGCCGGTAAATCCTGCCGCCTCAAGCGCCTGGGCCTGAAGGACGAATTTGCCATTGTCGGATATACCGACGACCTTTACAGCTACTACAAGCTGGATGACAACGGGATCATGGAGGCCGTTACAGAGATGCTGAACCTCGAAGTCGAGGAGGATGAAGACTGGGAGGACGAGGTTTAAGAAAGGAGACCCACTCTAGATGCCCGATCAAGATAAACTGACGGCTATTTTACTGATGAGAGCGGCTCTCCCGCTGACCAGGACGCTGCTCGAGGAAAACCCGGAAAAGGCTCGAAAATACGCCGGCTGGAACCGGGTCATCCAGTTCCAGGTGAAAGACGATCCCGAGCTGGCCTGCCACCTGCAGTTTGTTGACGGCAAGCTGGAATACATTGCCGGAAGGCACCCCGGGCCGCAGATCGACTTTGTCTTCAAAACACCGACTGATTTTGTCGCCCTGATGTCAGGCAAAATCGCCCTGCCAAAAATCAAGGGAGCTCTGAAAAACTTCGGAACCCTGGCCGGCTTTCTGCCGCTGATGCTCGGGTTGACCCTGCTTCTGCCCAGCAAGTTGCCGAAAGACCCGGATAAGCGGGCCCTCAAAGTGAAGCTGCTGCTCTATTTCACCTCGACGGCGCTCTCCCTGTTAAACCGCCACGGCCATGCCGAAATGCGCGAGTTTACCAGGGATATGCCCGACCGGATTTTCCAGTGGTCGGTGCAATCCGCCGATCCGGCGGCCTACCTGCGGATCAGCAAGGGCCGGACCAAGGCAGGCCGGGGCATTTACGGCCGGCGCCGCCCCTTTGTCCACATGATCTTTTCGTCGATAGACGCAGCTTTTCTCGTGCTTACCGGCCAGGTTGACAACAACGCGGCCATGCGGGACGGCCTGCTGGTGGTTGACGGTTCGCCGGAACATGGTAAAGATATCTCGACCATTATGAAACAGATTGAATCGATGATTGCCTGATAACACCTGTCACCCACGGGGGTGTAAGCCCCCTCTCCCTAACCCTCTCGGATGTGGGGGGGGAAGTTAACAAACAACTTCCCGCTCCACTTTTTTTGGACCGGCCCGGTAATCATGGCGCGAATTAGAGGTGTGATGTAATAAAAAATACCTGCAAATCCCGCAAATCCGTAGGGGCGAGGCATGCCTCGTAAATTAGAGGTTGGATGTTGGAAGTAAGAGGTTGGGAGAGAATTCGCCGGATATAAAGTGACGGATCCTGAGAATACGTTATGGTATATTTTGTAGGGGCGAGGCATGCCTCGCCCGGTGTTGAACCAGGCACCTGTTTTGTGTAACGGTAACGGGTTTGGGCGGCCCATGGGCCGCCCAAACAACCGCGCAAAGACTTGAGCCGGCAATCTATCCCGGCAGTTTAATCACGGTAATCAATCAGCGCTTCTTGCCTCAACCTGGCAATCAGCTCCTGGACCAATTGCGGAATCTTCTCATCTTTGACCGCTTCTTTAACCTTATCCGCCGCCTCTTCGTAGGTTACCTCCCGGCCTTCCTTGCGTTCGAGCATCTCGATGATGTGGTAGCCGTGTTGAGTCTTTACCGGCGCGCTCCTCTCACCATTCTCCAGGCTAAAGGCCGCCTCTTCAAATTCCTTTACCATCTCTCCGCGAGGGAAGAAGCCGAGGTCGCCGCCCTGCTCCTTCGAGCCGGTATCCAATGAGTTTTCTTTGGCCAGTTCGGCGAAATCTTCACCTTTTTCCAGGCGGGAGATCATCTCCAGGGCCTCCTCCTCGGTCTCGACAAGGATATGGCGCGCCCTGATCTCTTCGGAAATATCAAAAAGCTCCTGATTCTCCGCAAAATATTCCCGGGCTTCTTTGTCGCTTATTTCCAGATCGGCGGTAACGATCTTTTCCAACATGAGATTCACCCGGAGATTGTTACGGAGGAAGTCCATGGAGATACCCTGACTTTCCAGATCTGATTTGAAAGTATCTTCGTTCCCCATGTAGTACTCTCCAATAATGCTGTCAATTTCAGCGTCGATCTCCTCTTTGTTAATCAAGAGGCCGCACTTTTTTCCTTCTTGCAGAATCAACCGCTCGATGATGATGTTATCGAGGACATCCCTGCCGCCCTGCATATACATGGCTGCATAAAGGTCGCTGCGTTTGATCTTCTCTCCGTTGACCAGGGCCACGGCCGGGTCATGCTGCATGAATATGATCAGCGCTACCGCTCCCACGATCACCAGAGCCAATACCAGCAATACAATCTTTTGCGGCTTCAGTGTATTGCCCGCCCCCTTTTGCTCTTCCATAATGCTCATATAAGAACCCCTTTTCTAGTCTTGATCTGGCGCATATTCTCTTTAGCAATCTGTCCACTAAATTATAACACTACTAAAGGCGCCGTCAACCTGCAGATATTCCCGGCTTAAATCCATTCCGCAACTTGTCGAACCATGATCAAGGTTCCTTTCAAGGGATAATCTTGTTCAAGGGAAACTCCACGATCCCCTCGGCCCCGGCATCTTTCAATTCACAGATCAGCTTGCGCACCACCTTCTCATCAACAACGCTCTCCACCGCCACCCATTCATTCTCGCTGAGGGTGGAAACGGTGGGCTTGCGCAGAGCCGGCAGGATGGCGATAACCCGTTCGATGTTGTCGCGGTGAACGTTCATTTTGAGCATTACCTTCTGCTCCGCCAGCAGCGCCCCTTTCAGCAGGGTGACCATATGCTCCACCTTTTTCTTTTTCCAGGGGTTGCGCGAGCTGGCCGGATTCATGATCACCCGCGGCGTGGAAAGCAGTATGGTTTCGATCTCGCGCAGGTTGTTGGCCTTCAAGGAGCGCCCCGTTTCGGTAAGTTCAGCGATGGCATCGGCCAGGAGGGGCGGTTTCACTTCGGTGGCGCCCCAGGAGAAGATCACCGCGGCGGAGATCCCTTTGCTCTCCAGGTAGCGCCTGGTGGTTTCAACCAGCTCGGTGGCAATTCGTTTCCCTTCCAGGTCGGCAACCGTATTTATTTCCGAATCCCGGGGCACCGCCAGAACCAGGCGCACCGGACGCAGCCCCCGCTTCGAGAAGGCGAGCTCGGCGACCTCTTCCACCTGGACCCCGGTTTCAACGATCCAATCCTTGCCGGTCAGGCCAACATCGAGAACCTGCTCTGCAACATACTTGGGGATCTCCTGGGCCCGGATAAGCACGCATTCGATTTCCTCATCATCAATGAACGGATAATATGAACGTTCGCCGATACTGATATTGTAGCCGGCTTTTCTAAAGATTTCCATGGCCGATTCCTGCAGGCTCCCTGCAGGCAGACCCAATTTCAGCCTATTCAACCCTACTCTTCCCTTCTATATGATTGTTTTAAAATAGTTGAATTAAGGCTATCATTTTTGAAAGTAGCCGTCAACAAGAGAATGTTTTTTAGGAGCGCCGCATTGCAGGGCTGGTGCAATCTCACCCCCCCCGACCCTCTTTTCAAGGAGGGGAGCCTTAACCGCCCGGGACGGCGCCGGGCGCAATGCGCCGCCCCGGAAGTTCGCTTCGCGCCTCACCGGTCAGCCTGATCATGATTTTCTGATGGCTTCGCTCAAGCCGCTGATACTTTCGGCCAGATGCTCCAGCTTCCCTTCGATGCGGACCAGCAGGTAGATGCTTACCGCAATGGGAAAGCCCCAGTTGCCGATAATCGTGACTACCTCTTCCACGGGTCCTGCCCCCCTTCCGAAATAAGATCCAGTCCGGCTCCGCCCTCCAAGAAGACATCCCTGAGCAGCTGCGCGCACCTGTCACAAAGTTCCATTTCTCCGGCTACCTCGTCACCGACCCT
>CAYFRE010000019.1:15403-20436 GCA_964345455.1 uncultured Syntrophomonadaceae bacterium
CGCGGCGGGGCTCCTGAAAGGGCATAAAACTTACCCTGGTCAATGGGAAACGCCCCCTTCCCTTTTATGCCGTCCGGATATGTCCCCGGCAACTCAAGCATACGCAGACGGCTGGGTATTCTCAAATGGCCGCCGGCAGCGTTTCGCCAGACGAACGGGGCATAGTCCGCGCAACCCCTTGAGATCCTGCTCTTATCAATGGTGAAGCGGGGCGGTTCGCCTCTCCGGCGGGCGGCGCTCCATATTCAGTAAGGTAAGGGGGCAGACCTGCAAGCATAGGTCTGTCCCCTGGATTGGTCCGCACCGCTTTCCGGGCGGTTCTGTTCAAAGAGGCAGGAACCGGCATGTCCGGAGGCGAATGTTAAAAATGTATTGAATCTTCTGCCTGGCAAAGGAGGTCCAGCCTATGTCCGCCAGTGAAATGAGGCGGGCCAGACGCCACCTGGAGACCACCCGCAAGATGAAAGATATGCTGCCTCGTTTTTTTATGCGCACGCTCGAGAGGCGCTTCAGCAACGAGCCGCTGGCCTGGTGCATGGTCGGAGTGCCGCCGGAGCTGCTCAAAGCTTTCGACCTGCTCTGGGAATGGCCCGAAAACTTCGGCACCATCTGCGCCAGCCGCCTGGTTGCCCCCGACTTTATCAAGACAGCCGAAGAGGACGGCTACTCCCCGGAGCTCTGCACCTACGTCACCAATACCATGGGCTACTGCAAGCTCTGGAGGGAATCCGGGGAGCCGCCCGAAGCAACTCCGATACCCGGCGGAATGGGCAACCCAACGATGCTTTTAGGTTCGGGATTTATCTGCGAGCCGCGCTACAAGTGGTTCCAGGCCATCGCCACCCGCTTTGTCGACGTGCCCGTCTACAGCACCGACCCCCTGGCTCCGCCGTGGGATGTCGATCCGCACGATCCCCGCATCGCCGCCCATTACAAGGATCTGCTGCGTGAAGATCTGCACGGCCAGGTCGAGTTCCTGGAGCGGCACACCGGTAGGAAGCTGGATCCGGGACTGCTCCGTGAGATCCTGTCCCTCTCGCACAAGGCCCTGGCCTACTGGCGGGATGCCCTGGCCCTCCGCAAGGCAATCCCCTGCCCGATGGGCTCCACCGACTACTTCTCGGCGATCATCCCGCAGATGTACATGGTCGGTGAAAAAGAGGCGGTCGATTTTTACCGGGAGATCTATCATGAGGTCAAAGACCGGGTTGAACGGAAGATCGGCATCGTCGAAGAAGAGAAATACCGCCTGATCTGGTTCGGACTGCCGCCCTGGTTCAACCTCGGTTTCTTCAACTACCTGGAATCGCTGGGGGCGGTGGTGGCCGTCGAATCGACCTACAATGTTGGCGACTGGTTCGAGGTCGAGCTCCACGATCCGCTGGAGGCCATTGTCGAGCGTACCTGGCAGCGCGCGGTGAAGATGCACGAATACGGCGCCGAGGCCATGCCGGAGCTGTGCAACCCCGCCGTCTTCGGCGGTTTCGCCGGCAGCCGCATGCTCGAAGAGGTGGTCGAGGAATACAGTCTCGACGGGGCGGTGATGCACCTGACTCGCTCCTGCCGCGCCGTCTCCTTCGGCGAGGTTCATACCCGGAACCGCTTTGCGGAAATGGGGGTTCCCTCGTTGATTTTTGAGAGCGACATGGCCGACCCCCGCCTCTGGTCCGACGCGCAGATAAAAACAAGGGTGCATGCCTTTATTGAAACGATGGCCGGCCGCAGCCCGGCAGAGAGCTGAGGAAGAGCGGCCGATCCTCCGGAAGATAGCACAGAAGGAGAGATGAAAATGAGAGACTTTCCCGCACTGGCCCGCGCGGCGGAGTTGAACTCGCAAAAAGAGAAACGGGTGCGTGATCTGCGGCAGGAAAGCGGCCGGCCGGTGATTGGCTATCTCTGCTGCTTTGCCCCGCCCGAGATGATCAGCGCCGCCGGGGCGATCCCCTACCGGATTACCGGCCGGCCCGGCGAACCGACATCCGAAGCCGACGCGTACATGGAACCATACGGCTGCAGCTACGTGCGCAATGTCTTTACGCAGGCCCTGAAAGGACGGCTTGATTTTTTGGACGGTCTGGTGATCTCGCACAGCTGCGACCTGGTGCAGCGGCTCTACGGGATCTGGACCTACTATAAACCCCTGCCCTATTCCCGGTGGTTCAATGTCCCCCACCAGAACACTCCCCAGGCGGAGCGTTTTTTCAAGCGGGAGCTCGCTTTTTTCCGGGAAAGCCTGGAGCAGTTTACCGGCCAGGCGGTTACCAGTGAAAAGCTCGCAACGGAGATAGCCCGGACCAACCGCAACCGGTCGCTGATCCGGGAGCTCTACCGGCTCAGGCTGGAAAATCCCCCCCTGATCAGGGGCAGTGAGATGCTCGAGCTCCTGCTGGCCGGCGGATGGCTTCCCGCGGAGGAGTATCACAAGCTGCTGGACGAAGCGCTGGCCGGGGCCAAAAAGCGTTCGCCGCAAGGCCCGCCGCGCCCCCGGGTCCTGGTCTGGGGCAGCCTGCTCGACGACTCTGCCTTCTACCGGATGATCGAAGAGGCGGGCGGCGAGGTCACCGCCGACGATACCTGTATCGGCTTCCGGCTCTTTGAAAAGGATATCCCGCCGGCGGATGATTCCGGCGAAACTCTGAAAGACCATTATTTTATCAACTTCCAGTGCCCGCGCACCGACCGGGGTCCAGGCAGAACCCGTTTTGACTACCTTCTCGACAGAGCGCGGGAATACAATGTTGACGGGGTGATCGGCTATATTATCTCTTTCTGCGATCCCCATAAATTCGACTACCCGGATTTAAGAGATTACCTTAAAAAAACCGGTTTTCCCATGCTGCTTATCGATGACAACTACAGCTTTGCCCCTGCGGGAGCAATCCAAACCAGGTTGCAGGCCTTTATCGAGCTGATAAAAAGCGGACAGAGTCCCTTCGCTGAATAGAGATCCTTCGGGCTTCGCCCTCCAGGATGACAACAATGGGAGGCTTTCATTCGAAAGACACATAAGCGGCTTTTGTCATCCTGAACACAGCAAAGGAGTTCACCCTGCACCATGGTAGAAATACGAGATTCTTCACTGCGTTCAGAATGACAATCAGGCGGCTTTTGGTTAGCCTGAGCGCCGCGAAGAATCTCTGTTCAGGAGGACCGATGCCTCTGAAGTCAATTGTCACTTGTCACAAAACTGCAGTTATGAGAGAATAGAACCATTAAACCTGAAACAGCAGCAGCTTCAAGCAAAGGTGTGATTGCAGTGGCACTGGTCGTTCAAAAATTCGGAGGCAGCTCCCTGGCAACGTCAGAACATATCCGCCGCGTTGCCCAAATCATTGCCAAAACCAAAAATTGCGGCAACCAGGTCGTGGTCGTGGTCTCGGCCATGGGCGGCGAGACAGACCGTCTGCTGAGCCTGGCCCGCGAAATATCGGAGATGGAGCGCGAGCGCGAGCTCGATGCCCTTGTCGCCACCGGCGAACAGGCCAGCGCGGCCCTGGTGGCGATGGCCCTGGAAAGCCTGAATGTCCCCGCTCGATCTTTCCTGGGACTGCAGCTGCCGCTGCTGACAGATGAACAACATACCCGGGCGCGCATCGTGAACATTTCAACGGAGCAGTTGAGAAAAACCCTGGGCCGGAACATTGTCCCCGTGGTGGCCGGTTTCCAGGGAGTCAACGCCAACGGCGATATCACCACCCTCGGCCGGGGCGGTTCCGACACCTCTGCGGTAGCCCTGGCCGCAGCGCTCCAGGCCGATGCCTGCGAGATTCACAGCGACGTCGACGGGGTCTACACCGCCGACCCGGCGATTTGCCCACGGGCCCGCCACCTGCGCCGGATCACCTACGGTGAAATGCTGGAGATGGCCGACATGGGCGCCAGAATACTGCAGATCCGCTCCGTGGAGCTGGCCCGGAAGTTCAAGGTCCCTTTACTGATCAAATCATCCTTTGGCAGTGACAAGTGCACCTGGATCGTCGAGGAGGAGATAAACATGGAAAGCGCTGTCATCAGCGGGATCATTCTCAGCAGAAACGAGGCCAAGTTGTCGGTTATCCGGGTCCCGGACCGCCCCGGGGTGGCCTACTGCATTCTGTCCCCGCTGGCGGAAGCGTCCATCAATGTGGACATGATCATTCAGAACGCGAGCATCGACGATTATACCGACTTTACCTTCACCGTGCCCAAAAATGATCTCAAAAAAACCCGGGAACTGGTGGAGGATGTTATCGCAGAGATCGGCGCCCAGGAACTCCGCACCGACGACGCCATCGTCAAGGTATCGGCCGTCGGCCTGGGGATCAAAAATTGTCCCGGCGTCGCCGCACGGATGTTCCAGGCGCTGGCCGGGGAGGGGATCAACATCCAGATGATCAGCACATCGGATATCCGCATCTCCTGCGTGATCGAGGCCAAGTACGGCGAGCTGGCCGTGCGGGTGCTGCATGACGTCTTTGAGCTGGAAAAAAACAACAACGAGCGCACAGATAACTGTTCCTAATAAACCGCCGCCGGGCGCTCGTCATCGATAACGGTACGGTTCTCTGACAGCGCCCTGCGGATATTCTTCGGCAGGCGGAAGAGCCCCTCGTGAGTCTCCCCGTCGTAGAATTTGAGCTGGGGCGCCACCGCGGCCAGCCGTCGATCCACCTCTTCGCGATCCAGCGCCATGGGGTCATGGATGTCGGAGGCGATAATGAAGCCCCAGGAGCTGTCGAATGAGGGGATATAGGTATGATAAGAGCGCAGCTTGCGAAAACATTTGCGCAGAGTGTTGCGCACGGCCGCGTGAATATCCATGTAATCGAGGCTCAATCCGCCGGCCTGGAGAGCAAGTATACCGCCCGGAAAAAGCCTTTTTTTAATGATCTCGTAAAACTGGCGGGTATAGAGAAAGCGAGAAGGACCTCCTGCCGCAGAAACGGTCACGTCGCTGATAATGATGACAAAACTCACTCCGGTCTCATCAATAAGACTCCGCACATTCATAAAGAGAAGCTGGAATTCCCTGTAAGCCTGACAAGAATATTAGA
>CAYFRE010000019.1:20446-24275 GCA_964345455.1 uncultured Syntrophomonadaceae bacterium
TCTCCGGTCTCTTCAATAAAACGCCGCGCATCCATGAAGTGAAGCTGGACCCGCGCGTCCTCAAAGGAGCCCCGGTGCCATTGCGCCAGGTGCTCGCGGCAAAGTTCAACCACCTGCTGATCTATATCCACCATCGCGATCCGCTTAACCTGCGGATGGCGCAGGATCTCGCGCAAGCCGGCCCCCTCACCGCCGCCTATGAGAAGAACCCGCCGCGGCCCGGGATGAAGCACCATCGCCGGGTGAATCAGAGCCTCGTGATAGATATGCTCATCAAAAGCCGCCGACTGGATTTTCCCGTCGAGGATCAGCACGCGGCCGTATGTCTCAGTGTCCACTATTTCAACCTGCTGGTAAGGAGTCTTGCCGCTGTAAAGATAGCGCTTGACCGCAAAGAAGCATCCGGAATGCGGATCGACATATTCAATATACCAGTTCCAATGCCTGGAGATCGTTACTACCCCCTTCGACAGTAGGAAATAGGCTGTCCTCACTGACTTTCCGTTAAATTGTAGGGGTGCCCACCGGGTCGGCCCAAATAACTATCTGATATCGCAAAGCTTATCCAGAAATAGATAACCCAGAGCAAATCTAAAAACGAGGATAATATCCCACAAATGTTACCGGCAGCTCAAGCAATACGAGTTTGGGCCGGGCATGCCCGGCACCTACAGCCTGGAAAAAACGTTGAACCTGGATGCGATCTCTCATCCGCCAGCCCTAGATTGAAGTTATTTCTTTAATAGGCAACATTTGGCACAACAACACGGGTATGGGGCGGCGCATGCGCCGCCCCTACGTTCCATAAGAGATATTCAATTTCATACTGCCCCACGGCCTCGCTCCATTAATGTTCAGCAGCTGCAATCGCCGCACTGCGAGCTTCCTGGATCGGCCGGGGTAACAGAAAATCCCTTGCGGATGCCGGTATGGTAGTCGATCACCTTTCCGTCCACGTAAGAGGCGATCGCCTTTTCATAGGTAAATTTAAGCCCACCCACCTCTTCGACAATATCTTTCTCCTGGTCAATTGACTCTTCCAGAGTCAGCCCGAAACGGGGGCCACCTCACCCCACGCCGCTGATATAAAGGCGGAGCGCGGCGTCCTCTATATTCTCACGCTTTATAATTTCCCTGATCTGCGCCGTTGCCTTGTCGGTAACTGTAAGCATGTCACATACCCCCTTTCAATTTAACACCTAAAGGATAGTATTCGGTTAATAATTCTTAATACCTTTCCTACCACAGGTAAATAAATTGCCCTGAAGTGATCTTCTCCTGCTTTCAATTTAAATATCACGGCAAAGCGCAGCATATAAATAAGCAGGCAACCTTCTTCCTCTTGACTTTACCGGTAGAGCTGTCCGGCAGCAAATACTACGCCCCGGGGTGCCTGACAATATGAGCCCGGTTTACCGTCAAGATATCCTTGAAAAAGAGGTCCCCCAAACGTGGCATTTTCCCGGAAAATAAAAGTGATCGTGTTTCCACCCTCCATCTGGCCGTTCCTGGCCCTGCTGGCGCTGTTCGTATTCGCCGCGGCAACTCTTGCCTTCTCCCCATCCGCCGGCCTGGTATCGCTATACTACGGCAGCCCCCTGAAAGGGGTCACCGTGGCCATAGATCCGGGCCACGGAGGGATCGATTCCGGGGCCCATTTTGAGTCTGTGATGTTGGAAAAAGAGATCGTTCTGGAGATAGGCCTGGAGCTGCGCCGGCTGCTGGAGCAGGCCGGGGCCCGGGTGATGATCACCCGGAAAAAGGATGAAGACCTTAGCCGCCATTATTCCGACGATAACCTGCCCCGCCACCGGCGCGATCTGCGGGGCCGTGTCAAGCTGATCAACGCTGCGGCGGCCGACCTCTCCATCAGCCTGCATATCAACTCGATCTACGACACCAGCGTCAGGGGGCCAATCGCCTTCCACGCCGGGGGAAATCCGGAAAACAAGCGCCTGGCGGAAGCCCTCCAGAATAATCTAAATCCGCTTTTCAGCGCAGACGCCAAACCGGGCCAGCTGGTGCACCAGCATCCGCAGGAAAGCAATGTTTTTTACATTCTCAACGAGGTTGATATGCCCTCCGTGCTGCTGGAGGCTGCCTTCATGACCAACCCCGATGACCGCGAGCTGCTCAGTAGCAAATCATTTCGAAAGAAAATAGCCCGGGCTATTTTCATGGGTGTCGTGCAATATATCTTCGGTGAGCAAAATGGCACAGAGGAGACCCCGGACAATGCTGCATGAGCAAACTCCAGAAAGGCCGTTGTGAAAGGCGCGGCAGCGCTCATCCGATTGTCCCGATCTATTCTAATCGTAGCGTCTTAAGCTGCTGTTTAAACTCCAGATATACACAGAGCGGCAGATCCGAATCCTTCCACTCCCGGGCCGCCTCCACCCCGATATAGCGGTAATGCCAGGGCTCACCGACATATCCGGTTATCTCCTGGGCGCCATCCGGGTAGCTCAGGGCAAAACCGTAAATATGGGCATTTTCAGCCAGCCAGGCATGCTGTTCTGCAGCGGCAGCTACATCTGTATTGAAATCAAGGGTTGTCCCCAGCTGGTGCTCCGACTGCCCCGGGCGGGCGCTGTAGGTATTGGCCTCATCCTCGCCGTGTTTGGCGGCATATTCGTTGAAAAGGCGCTTCTGCGTGGCAAAACTGCGGTAAGCAGAGGTCACTGTCAGGAGAACACCGTCTTCCGCGGCCGCGGACCACATCTGCTTCAGATGCCGCAAAGGTTCGGAACGCAATTCATACCTGTTATTCTCACGCCGTTTGGGGTGAACCATCTCGCCCGGAATAACTTCTAGATCGTGAGGTTCATAATCGCCCAGGGTGGTCTGCTTGGTCACCAGAGCGAATAAATTGCTGCCGTCAACAAGCTCGAGCAATTCATCCGGTGGGACCGCCGGCGGTTCATCCGGCCCGGGCGCGTCAAGCTGCGGGTTTTCATCCTGGTCCGGTTGTTCGGAAGGCGGCTCGCTGCCGGGGTCGGGTATCTCCGGCGGCGGATCCTGATCGCCCGGCTCCTCGGGTTCCGGCGGCTCCGCCCGGGCAAACAGATCCGGCCGGTAATGATAGGTTAAAATAAATATCACTACAGCGGCGCACAGCAAAAATACCGCGGCGCGCCTTATTTTTTGAATCCTCTTCAGTTTACGTTTCCGCCTGCCCGTTTTTTTCTGCCTTCCTTCGATCGATTATTGCCATTGCCGTGAACTGCTGCGGTGTTGACTTAATTCGGCAGCATACCTAATGATTCCTGTTTATAGAGCATATTTTACTCCCAGTATCATGAACCGCACTCCGGCGGCCTATACCTCATCCTTAATCACGGATGACCTTCTACGAGGCGGCTTTTTTTGACTTCTTCAGATCCCTCTAATCACAGCCCGATCTCCCACTCTTCCCTTTGAAAAAGCATCTTTCCCCCACTCCCCTTTGGAGAAATATGTAAAGGGGCTGCCCTTTTGGGACAGCCCCTTTGGTCTGCGCGGATAACGCGAGGCTTACATCGAGGCGCTGCGGCCGGCGGAGGCTTTCGCCTTTCCGGCGCGGCCGATAAAGATGCCCACAACCAGCAGGATGACCAAGGAGACCAGCCAGATCACCAGGAGCAGCACGCTGACCTTGGTAAAACCGGGCTGCAGCTCGCCGCTGATCCCGCTGCCCATCTGCTCCAGTCCGGGCATGATCTTTTCGACGATACCGCCCTTGAGCTCATCGATACCGCCGAGCACATCGGTGCGGATACCGCCAATCACTAGTCCAAGGCCGTCACTGACGCCCGGATCACCCCCGGGGTTGGGGCTGAACTCGGGGTTG
>CAYFRE010000020.1:0-15084 GCA_964345455.1 uncultured Syntrophomonadaceae bacterium
CGCCGGCCTTTATTACCAGGATATCCCATACGATTTTAGCATCGATCTATATGACCTCTCCCCGGAAGAACAGAGAGAGATTTATGAACAGGTGGCCGCCCTGGAGGGGGTGGAAAGATGCGCTGTAATCAGGGATATTTATACTGAAGCCTGGCTGGAACGGAACCAGTTCGGATCTTATCATCAAAAGAATAGTATTGATCAAGAGATCTTTCCCGTAAACGAAGCAGGCCGCTACAAGTACATGTTTTACCTTAAAGCGCTCGGCGAAGACGAATTTAACACTTACGCCGATGCAAACGAGCTTGACGCGAAAGCTTTTAAAGATGCCGGAAACTTCAGGGGAATCCTCATCAATAAAAATATCATCCTGCACGAGACTCCGCTGGTCGAGTATGAACCGCTGCAGGTGAAGGCGGGCGAAAAGATTGCGCTGGCGGGAGTACTGATTGATCAGGATGACCCGGAAGCTGTTCCTCCCGCTTTTACCATGGAGATCGGCGCCGTAACCGCCAACTATCCCCTCGGGGTGTCCTCCGCCAGCATCGGGGCTGTTAACCTGGTCGTCTCTGAAGAGATATTTGAGGAAATTAATCAGGTAATGCAGGAGAAGAGCGAGCACCTGATATATTATGGCCAAGAGCATATGCAGCTTTATCTATGCGCAGGAAACAGCGCAGGCCTGGCGGATCAGATCCGCACCATTTGTGAAAATCATACGGATGGGCACATCTATATTTTTGATGTTGAAGCTGCGCAGCAGGAGACGAATCGCACCAAAGCTGTAATCGCCATCTTTCTCTACGGCTTCATCACCCTGATCACCCTCATCGGCGTTACCAATATCTTCAACACCATCAGCACCAACGTGGCCCTGCGCCGCCGTGAGTTTGCCATGCTTAAATCGGTGGGGCTGACCCCAAAGGGCTTCAACCGGATGATCAACTACGAAAGCATCTTCTACGGTCTGAAAGCACTGCTCTACGGCCTGCCGGTGAGCATCCTGATCAGCCTGTGGATGTATAACGGTTTCGGCAACGTGTTCGAGTTTGCTTTCTTCCTGCCGTGGAACGAGATCCTGGTTTGCATAGCCGGCGTCTTTATAATCGTCTTCATGACCATGCTCCATGCCGGCTCCAGGCTGAAACATGACAATATCATCGACGCCCTGAAAGAAGAAAACCTGTAAGCGAGATGTTTGGGCGACCCGCGGGTCGCCCAAAACTGTAACAACGGTCGTCCAAATAAATACCACGCTAAGAAAGGAATTGTGCTGGAAATCCCTTTTCTTTTACGTAGTTCCTGAATTTTTTCACCCAGATCCACGCCGCGGCCTCCTGTCTTGTTTTCTTCATTAATAACTATTAAAATAGTTGCGCTCTATCATCCGGCGATGGAACTTTATCAACCGGCGGTTGCATAATGACAATTTATCTGGTTCCTTGTGAAAGTTGACTCTTAAACCGGTAAATGGTTATAATTGGTCCGGCAAGATCTACTTTGATTCAAGGCCTGCCTGGATATATGATCCTTTATTTCAGGAGTTTAAAATGATTATCTGTGAAGTGTGCGGTAACGAGATCCCCGCTGCGAGCAAACGTTGTGATTTTTGCGGCTCCTATCAACGCCTCGGAAGAACTTTCTCCAGGAGGAGCAGCCCTGTTCGCAACGTTAACCTGGAAGAGGGAATGCCTCCGGTTGAGGAAGGCCTGGAGCGCCTCGAAGAGGCGCTGCGCAGCGCCAGGCACGAGGGTGTACGGGTTTTACGAATCATTCATGGATATGGTTCCAGCGGCAGCGGGGGGAAGATAAGAAAAGCCTGCCGGGTCCTTCTGAAACAGAAAGCTGGCTCAAGACAGATCAGGGGTTTTTTACCCGGAGAAGATTACTCCAGGGAGACCGGCGCCGGCCGAGCGCTGATTAAACGGCAACCCTCTCTAAGCCGCACCGAGCATGCGGACCGCGGCAATCCCGGCATCACCTTTGTGGAATTGTAACCGGGGCAAACTCAACCAGGAAGGAGTTACATAATTTGAAGAAGTCGCAATATTTGGGATTAATTATTGCCATCTCCATCCTAATTTTGATGAATTTTTTACCTGCTTCTGAATTGCTTTCCCGAAGTGCTGTTAATAATATAGCTATTTTAATTGCAGTTATCGTACTCTTTATTACGGAACCGATACCTATCGGAGTAACATGCCTTTTTAGCATTCCCCTGCTGGTAATTTTCAACGTGACGCCTGATGTTTCCACGGCTCTAAGCGGTTTTACCAACCCCATATTATTTTTTGTTCTGGCATCATTCGGCGTATCATGCGCCATCACTAAAGTTCCGCTGGCAAACAGGTTGCTAAAAACACTGATTGCCATCTTTGGCAAAAACGTAAAAACGATACTGCTTGTTTTTATGTTTGTGACCGCGCTTATATCATCTGTTGTCTCCAACGTGGCCGCTACTGCAGTATTCGTCGCTATCATCATCTCTTTTCTCAATATTTATAACAAAGAGATCGATAGGAAGAGAACGGGAAAAACTTTCATGATCGGTTTGCCTGTAGCCAGCATGATCGGCGGCATGCTTACACCGGCCGGTTCTTCTCTAAATCTTTTGACCTTAAGTTATTTAGAACAGCTTTCAGGTATTAATGTTACTTTTGTACAGTGGATGTTAATGGGGGTGCCTGTTGTAATAGTTGCACTGCCCATTGCCTGGCTTATTATTGTTAAAGTGTACGGCGTAACTGAGCTGAGCGTAGAAGAGATTCAACAATTTGTAAAAGATTTAGATGTTCCCAAAACAATGGACTTTAAGGAAATATATGTAATAGCCCTCATGCTGGTGATGTTTGTTCTCTGGCTGCTAAGTTCATGGTACCCCGTGTTTAATATAACAGTGGTCATTTTAGTAGGTTTTACTTTATTATTTTTACCCGGGTATCAAATATTGTCCTGGAACGAATTTGTCTCAAGTGTCAGTTGGCCGGCTTTTTTTCTGCTGGGCAGCATTATTACCATTGGCGACGCTCTTATTGCCAACGAGGTGACCGAATGGTTTATCGCCTCTTTTTTCCCCGGCGCGATCAATCTGCCTCTTGTTGGCATCACTTTTGCCGTGTCCATAATAGTATTCTTGATGTTGATTGTAGTACCGGTAGCTCCTGCACTGATCCCCCTGCTGGCCGTCCCTCTTGCAGGCCTGGCCACAAATATGAATATGACACCTGTTTTGCCTGTTATGACATTGGGATTGGCTGTGGCCAACTGTTTTTTATTGCCCCTTGACACAGTTCCCATAATTACTTATATGACCGGCTACTATGAAATGTGGGAAATGCCCAAATCAACAGCTTTTATTCAATTGGCGCTTGCGGCAGCCATTGCTATCTGGCTGCCCATCGCTCTGAAAATGCTGGGTTATCTTTAAAAACCTCAAAGCTTATTAAATAACAACAGATTGATGACCGTGGTGGGGCCTCAGTCCTTGATTGATTATTCCCCTTTTACTGCATCATTTCCACAAGAAGGAAAGTCAACTCCGGTCCCCTAGGGGTTCATTTCGTAGGTATCTTTCAACGCCAGGACCCGTTCGCGCCAGAACCGGTTGAATCCATCCGGATCGGCAGCCGGCTTCCGGAGCATCTTTTTCAGCCACTCCGCCTGGGCGGGGGTGCAGCTCCGCTTGCTGAAAAGCTGCAGCGCAAACCTGGAGAAATCGCGAACCATGAAGTCGAAGATCCGGTCAACGGCCTCTGTGCCGGTATCGTAGATCACGGCGTTTTCCAGAACCAGCTGGCCGTAAACCACCAGGGTAAAGATCTCACCCAGCGCGAGCATCAGATCGGTATCCTTCTGCTGCTCCGCATCGGGAGCGGCGTTAACCAGGAACTCCTTAAAGAGAGCTATCTGCTCCTTGAAAATATGCACGTTCGGCAGATCATAATGGTCGTAAGCGGGAGCGTAATCGTGAAAGTGGATTTGCCCCAGCCCCCTGGCCGGCCCCTGCTCGAAGAGGAACCGGTCATGCTGCGGCTGATCCTGCCGCGGCAACTCCGGATACGGCTGCGGGTTAAAGAAGTAATTGGCGATAAACTTGTTGATCAGGGCAATATTAACGTGGACGGTCCCCTCGAGCTTGGGCAGGGCGCGGATATCGCGGGCCGCCATCTCGAAGTAAGTATCCTTCTCAAAGCCCTTCGCCGCAATCACATCCCAGAGCAGGTTGATCACCTCTTCGCCCTGTGTGGTCACCTTCATCTTCATGGTGGGGTTGTAGAGCAGGTAGCGCCTGTCGTCGGGCGAAGCCGCCCGCATGTAGTCCGCCGCCCGCAGGGCAAAGAGCTTCATTGCCACCAGGCGGGTATAGGCATCGACAAAGAGCTGCTTTACATGCGGAAAATCGGTCACATAGATGCCGTAAAGACTGCGGTTGGCGGCATGGTTCAGCGCCTCGTAGAAAGCATGAGTGCAGATGCCGATAGAGGCCCAGCCAAGGTTGTACTTGCCCACGTTGACAGTGTTCAGAGCGTCATCCCAGGCTGCGGAACCCCGCGATAAGATATCATCTTCGGTGATCGGGTAATCGCTGAGGATGAAATCGGCGACATAGGACTGCGAGTTAACGATATTTTTCACCAGTTCATAGTTTTTGTGCCGGTAGTTGGCCACAAAGAGCACGTAATCATCTGTACCGGCAATCTTTCCGAAGGTGGAGACCATCTCGGCAATATTGCCGTTGCCGATATAGTATTTCTCACCGTTGGCCCGGTAGGTTCCGTCAGGCTGGCGGGCCAGGGTCATCCCGGTGGAGTAAATATCGGCGCCGTGCGCTTTTTCAGAGAGACCGAAGGCAAAAACATGTCCTTCTTTAAGCAGCTGCGCGGCGCGGCGCTTGGCCTGCTCATTCGGACTCATCCAGATAGGCCCCAGGCCGAGAATCGAGACCTGCCAGGTATACCAGTAATGCAGCCCGTAAAAGGCCAGGATCTCGTTAAACTCGCAGTTACGCCAGGTATCCCAGCGGCAGCCGTTTTCCCCGTATTGATCGGGAGTCAGCAATTTGTAGAATATCTCGTTCTTGCGCACGAATTGCAGAAAGTCATCGTACCAGGCCCGCTCGCGGTCATCTTCTTTTAGCCTCATTTTACCTTTCTTCTCAAAGAAATCGATCGTCCGGACCATGACCTCCCGTGAGGCTGCATCATGATATGGACGGTCATGACGTTTTGGGTTGAGCAGCAAAAAGGTCACCTCCTGAATAGTTTTCCGGATCCATCATCAGACAGCATCCGGCAATCATCTGAATATTATTAATTCTTATGCCTGGATAAATAATCCTTTATTATAAAAGCGTCTTTACAACTCAAGTCACCGTTTATGTCCATTTCACGTGATCCTTTCAACATCTTCCCCGACCCTCCGTTTCATAAGCAGGGATTTTACATGAAGGGAAGAATAGATCACCATCAAGAGGGTGATCTCAGGATATCACCGTGCAGGAGGTGATCCCGGGGTGGACGGGATAGAATTCTACGTGGTAACCGCAGATATTATCAGTTCACGGAAGCATGAAAATGCCGTAACCCTGGCGGAGGCAGGCCTCGCCAATCTCAATGCCCGCTACCGGTCCGGGCTGACGGCAGATTTTACACTTTACCGGGGCGATGAGATCCAGGGAGCGCTTGGAGAAACGGCGGATATCGTCCGGCTGATCCGCCATCTGCGCTTTCATTTGCACGGTCTAAAATTACGGATCGGGGTGGGCGCGGGAAGTATCGCTACGGGGTTCGGAAAGAAGTATGCCTGGCAGATGGACGGCAGCGCCTTTCATCATTCACGCGCGGCCCTGGATGAGATCAAGGGCCGCCGGGCGGCGGCGACCTGCTTTGCCGGTGAAAGATTGGATAAATGGGCGGTAGTCAACGCTTTCTACGGCCTGATCGACACCATCCAGAACCGCTGGAGCGCCAAGCAGTGGCAGGCTGTCGACGCCTACGAATGCGCCGGCACCTACGAAGCCGCCGCCGCCAGGCTGGGAATCAGCCCCCAGAATGTGGCCAAGCGCTGCCAGGCCGCCGGATGGAAAGCGGTGGCGGAAGCGGAGCGCTTCATGACCGCTTATGTAAAGGAGGATGATCGTTGATGGAGCTGTTCCTGTCGATGATTCTGGCCCATGTGATCGCCGACTTCTTGCTGCAGAGCCCGCAGATTGCAGCGGATAAATGCCGGGGGCTCCCACGGGGTTACCTGCTTCATTTTACCGGGCATCTCATCGCCCTGGCCCTTTTAACACACCCTTATTTTTCACCGGCGGCGGTAATTCTCTGGGTGATGCTGCCCGCGGCGCATCTGCTTCTTGACTGGCTGAAGAACCGCCTCTTCTCCCCCGCTCATCCGGCCGATGCGCTGATCTTTTTGCTGGACCAGGCGCTGCATCTCCTGCTGATCTTCGCCGCCTGGCGGTGGATAGACCCGCCTCTGTGTGAACCGTTAGCATCCTTTTATCAGAGCCTGCTTACTCCGGCAGGCAGATCTCTTCTTGGCGGGGCTGCGCAATTTCTGCTCATAGCCGTGGTCTACTGTTATGTCATTTTCGGCGGTGCGGTGCTCGTTCGCAAGGTTCTGGACCTAGAAGCGCTGCGCCTGCCCGGTCCCGCCGGCAAATTCGGCGACACCCGCCAGGCCGGACGCTATATCGGCATGCTCGAGCGGGCGCTGATCTTATCCCTTGCCCTGGCCAACGCCTTTACATCGATCGCGTTTGTTCTGACGGCCAAGTCAATCGCCCGCTACAAGGAGCTGGAGAACAGGGACTTCGCCGAATACTACCTGGCCGGGACTCTGCTGAGCACGTTGCTGGCCATTTTGGGCGGCCTGCTGTTAAGTTCTGCCCTGACGCCGGCTTAAAAACCGTTAGCGAAGGCGGCTTTTTGTAGGGGCGAGGCATGCCTCGTCCGCGGTGCCCTTGATATGTTCATCGTCCAGGTAAGTGGTTTTGAAAAGATTGCATTCGACTTCTTCTACAGATCTGACAAAGAGCAGCTTCAGCTCTTTTTCCTGCCCGGTCATCACCGGAAAATCGAAATGGCTGTTCAAGTACTTTAAACTACCCTTTTCTAGAGTGTGCTCCCTGACAAACTCAATGTGATTTTTTAGCCTTTGCAGGTTGTAACTGTTGATCTGATCAATCTCTTGTTCCAGCCGGCGCTTTATGTAGACGGCAAAGCCGGAATCCGTCTCGTAACCGACGCTGTTCCTGCCGCAGGCCATCGCCGCCAGCGTGGTGGTGGCGGTACCCAGAAAGGGGTCGAGGACAGTGTCGCCAAATACAGAGTACATATTGATCAGGCGGAACGGCAGTAGAAAGGGATAGGCCGCGCTTCTACTTCTGAGATTCTGACCGTTGATCCCCTGGCCGGTCCCTTTAAAGTCCCAGATATCCGAGAACCACCTGTTCCTCTCCTCCCAGAAATAGCCGCTTTGTCTCCTTCTTTTTTTCTCTTCGGGCAAATCAAAAATCCTTTTGCCGCCCTTCCGGAAGATCAAAATATATTCATGCTCCAATGTAACGTAGGCCCCTGCAGGCAGCATCCCCGAACCCATGAACTTGTTCGGCGCGTTGGTCTGCTTGCGCCACAGGATAGCGGGTAACACGTCAAAGCCGATCTCCATGAACTTGCTTTGAATTCGCGAATGGTTGGCGAACAGCTGAAACCGGTCCCCGATTGAGCGCGTGGCATCGCCGATATTGATACAGGCTATCGCCCCTGCTTTCATCACCCTGAAGAGCTCGGCCCATACTTCATCGAGAACCCGGTGCATTAATTCGAAAGCGTTTCGATAATCGCCTCGATCAAGGTAAATACCTGTATCCGGATTTAGCACGGCAAACAGATCATCCCACATCTCGATCATGGGGTACGGCGGTGAAGTGACCACCAGGTTGATGGTCTCATCATCCAAAACGTCAAGTTTCCGCGAATCACGGTAGATGATCCGGTGGAATGTCTGCAAGCCTACCTCTCCTTCTGCTCCCCGTTAATTCTTCTAATTCTGGAATTCTCTCTTGGGAAGAGGGGGGAACCCCATGTATCTTTTTACCGATTACTCAGGTGATAACTGGACCATCAGGCACAACGATCTGCTCAAGTAGATGCCGGCAAGCGCCGGCGCTTAAAGGCAAAGAGCGTTTGTTTACTCCCACCGGAACAGCTTCAAGGAGAAAAAGAAGCAGACCAACATGACCCCCGCCAGAACCAGAAGGCTGGAGTAGACTGACGAGATACTCTCTCCAAGCCATACCGCCTTCATCGCCCTGACGACATGAGTTACCGGCAAAACCTGGGCGATATTCTGCATGAGCTTGGGCATCAGCTCGATCGGGATAGTCGCTCCCGTCAAAAAGAGCATGGGGAAGTAGACCAGGTTGGCGATAGCCGTGGCCGCTCTCATGTTGGGGGCGAGGCCGGCTATCAGGAACCCCATGGAATAGACAGTTAATGTAGAAAAAAGAAAGACGGCGACTACCGGCAGAACGCTTCCTATAAAGCGAAGATTAAAGACAACTTTGGCCGCAAGAAAGAGCAAGATCATGCCGGCGATAGTCATCAAGAGATTCACACTAATCTGTGAGATGATCACATACACCGGGCTCAGCGGGGTTGCTTTAAATCTTTTGAGAATTTTCTTCTCCCGGTATTCGCATACAGTCAACGGCAGGCTCATCAGCCCGGTTACGGAAATAATCATCCCCGCATAGGCCGGCACCGATACATCCACCGTGCCGTAACCACCGAACAGCGCCGAGGGCTCATTGCCGTAGATCCCGCCGAACAGCAAGAGCATCAGCGTCGGAAAGAGAAGCAAGAAAAACATATTTAGAAAGTTGCGGGTAAACAGTTTAAACTCCAGGAATGTAAGTTTGAATACCCCGGATCTCACCTTATCCCCTCCCGCCATTACTTGCCGAACCGTTCTCTTCAGCAAGATTATAGCCCACCAGATTCAAAAAAACAGCTTCCAGGTCCGGCCGCTTCACCGCCAGATCGGTATAATCGATCCGGTTATCTTTAAGATATTGCAGCACCGCCGCCACACATTCATCGCCATGCCCCCAGATCGTGATCATATCCCGTTTTCGCTTGACCGAAGCAACACCGGCCAAATTTTCCATATCCCGGACATTCTGCACAGATGATCGGAATGATATCTCCGTTTGCAGGTCGAACTGGTTCACCACCTCGTCAATGGAACCGATACTTAAGATCCGCCCATGGTTCATGATGGCAACCCGATCGCAAACCGCCTCCACCTCATCCATAAAATGTGATACGAGGACAATGGTCAGGCCGCGCTCTCTTAAATGTAACAGTAAGTCCCACATCTGGCGTCGAGCATGAGGATCCAGGCCGGTGGTCAGTTCGTCAAGAAAAACTACCCGGGGATCGGGGATAAGCGCCAGCACGATTGAAAGTTTCTGCCTTTGACCGCCTGAAAGGTTGGCCACGTAAGCTCTTTTTTTATCGCCCAGCTTCATTATCTCAAGCAACTCGTCGTAAGACACGGGATTTCGGTACAAGGAAGAAAAGAGATCGCAGATCTCCCATACCCGGACCCGATCCTGGTAGGCGGTATTCTGCAGCTGAACTCCGATCACCCCGTAGAGCTCTTTTCTATCTTTCCAGGGATCCAGGCCCATCAGGCTTACTTTCCCGCTGTAAGCACTGCGCAAGCCCTCTATGCACTCCACGGCAGAGGTCTTGCCGGCGCCGTTTGGACCGACAATGCCGAATATCTCTTGCTCTGAAACATTAAACGAAACGTTATCCACTGCACGGAGTTCTTTGTATTTCACAGTAAGCGAATCGACCCTGATCATTTTCAAATAATCTCCTTTATTCGCGTTATGCAAATTATAGCACGATGCTGCAAATATGGGAAACTTGATCCGCGCCATGACTGGATAGATCTATTCTACATCAGCCCTCTATACTGACAGCAACTCCTTGAATGTGTTAAACTTGAACATGACCGCTGTACAGGAAAAGGATGTTCCATGATGATTAGATTATCACACCAGCAGATCGGTAGAATGTGCCCCAACCGGAACGTCTTTATCCGGGGACTCCACTACTTCAGACTGGGCGCGGTCAGGGAGCTCTCATGCCATGAGGCGATGGGCTGTATCGAAGCCCGGGTCGAGGGAACCCGCCCGTATTCTGTCATGATTTACATCAACAGTGACAACAGTATCAGCGCCAGATGCACCTGCGCCGCGTTTGCCAATCGTGACGGTTTATGCAAACATATTGCCGCCACTCTTCTCGCCGTATCCGAACCGGGCCAAGAATACAATGTAAAATCAGCTGAGGAGACCCTGCTTGATGAGCTTCTGGAGAGGTATTCCCGACAGGTTGCGGGAGGCGGCAGCCGCAAAGAGGTGACGCTCGATGTATATGTGCGCATCGACAACCCGTATTATTACAACAGCCGGCCGCGGCACTATGTTTCTTTAAAGATAGGCGAAAACAAGGCCAGAAAATATGTCGTCCGGAGCATGGATAAGCTGATATCCGCCATTGCACGGCGGGAATCGTTATATTTTGGAAAACAATTTGCCTATAATCCTGAAGAGCACTATTTTTCGCCGGACAGCTGCAAAGTGCTTGATTTTTTTCTTCGAGTCTACGAAATTGAAAAACAGGCCGGCTGGTACAACTACCGGGGAATATTGAAGGGTAAAGAGATTCAACTGTCCGCCGACCTGTTCAGGCGGCTGCTGGCCGGGTTAAAAGAGCAGCCTTTTACATTGGAAATGGATAAACGGATTTACAAGGGAATCAAGATTGCCGGAACGGAATTGCCCCTGCAATTCTCACTGCACGCCGGCGCGGCGGGCCTGATCCTGGCACTGGCAAATGCAGGCGAGGTCAAACCGCTGACCAGGGAAGGCGAGATTATCTTATATGAGGGGGAGATCTACAATCTGGCCGGCACGGCGCAGGCCGCTTTGCTCCCCCTGATACGCACTTTGAAAAAAAAGCCCTCTGCAGTCCTGCAGTTCAATACCGCCCAGGAACAGCGGTTCTTCTCCGAGTTATATCCCTTTATCGAAAAGACGTCTGCAATGGCGCTGGCCCCTGCGCTGCAAAAACGTCTCTATCGACCGCCGTTCGAGGCAAAAGTATACCTCGATTACAATGAGGGCCGGGTTATCGCAAACCTCGAATACGTTTACGGAGAGATAACTATCGATCCTTTCGCCCCCGCGGAGGAGGAGCATGTTGAGCACGGGAATGACAGACTCCTTCTGGTCCGGGATACAACTGCCGAGCAGAGGATTATGCGCTTTTTTGAAGAGGGCGAATTCAGCGTCCGGGGCGGAAGCATGCACCTGGATAACTCTGAACAGATCTGGCGTTTTATCTTTGAAACAATTCCCGGGTTGCAGCAACACGCTGCCGTTTATTTTACTGAACGCTTCAAGCAGGCCGGCAGGAAGGCGCCCCGCTTCACCGGCCGGGTAGGCATCGACTGGAATCTCGATCTGCTGGAGCTGGAGCTGGAGCTGGAAGGTGTCGGACCGGAGGAGCTGGAAGAGATCTGGCAATCGATCAGGGTCAAGCGCAGATACCACCGCCTGCGAGACGGCTCCATTTTGCCCCTTGAAGGAGAAGGTGTCGAGCAGTTTGACCGGCTGGCCGGGGCGCTGGAGCTGCAGCCTGCAGATCTGAAACAGGAGACGGTACAGCTGCCCAAATACCAGGCGCTCTACCTGGACCAGCTGATCCGCGATTTTGAAATCGCCCCGGTCAAGGAAAGCGAAGAGATCGCCGGGCTGATCCGCCGGATACGCAATCCCGCCGGGGCGGACCACCGGCTTCCACCGCCGCTTCAGGGTGTGCTGCGGGATTACCAGAAGACCGGTTTTAAGTGGCTGAAGTCGCTGGCCCATTACGGTTTCGGGGGGATCCTGGCTGACGATATGGGGCTGGGAAAGACGGTGCAAGCGATCGCCTTCATCCTCTCCGAGCGGCAAGAATGTGCCTCCCCGCCGCCGCCGGCACTGGTAGTGGCTCCGGCCTCTCTGATTTACAACTGGGAGGCGGAGATCAAAAAGTTCGCCCCGCAGCTCAAGGCGCTGGTCATTGCGGGGACGAAGCAGGAACGGCGGGTACTTCTTGACGGAATCGACCGGACCGACGTGGTAATCACCTCTTATCCCCTGCTCCGCCGCGACAGCAGCGATTACGCCGCGCTGCGCTTCAGCTGCTGTTTCCTGGACGAAGCGCAGCAGATCAAGAATCCAAATTCGCTGACGGCGCAGTGCGTGCGCCGGATCAAAGCCGCGCAGCGTTTTGCCCTCACGGGCACGCCCATGGAGAACTCGCTCACCGAGCTCTGGTCGATTTTTCAATTTATCATGCCCGGTTACCTGCAGTCGCAGAAAAAATTTATGCAGAAATACGGCCGGACGGGAGATACGGTTGAACCGGAGATGCCGGAAGACGGCGCCGCACTGCTGGCGGCGAAAGTGCGTCCCTTTATCCTGCGCCGGTTAAAAGAAGAGGTGCTTTGCGAGCTGCCCCCGAAAATCGAACACCGTTTTCTCTCGGAGCTGACCAGGGAGCAGAAGAAGCTTTACCTTGCTTACCTGGAGAGGCTGCGGGACGAGACCAGGGAGTGCATTCAGGATGAGGGCTTCAATAGAAGCCGGATCCAGATCCTGGCAGGGCTGACGCGGCTGCGCCAGATCTGCTGCCACCCCGCTCTCTTCGTGAATAATTACCGCGGCGAGAGCGCCAAATTGCTACAGCTGCAGGAGTTGCTTCGCGAGGCCGTTGACAGCGGTCACCGCATCCTCCTCTTTTCACAGTTTACCGGGATGCTGCAGCTGATCAAAGCCATGCTCGACCGGGAGGGCTACCGCTACTTCTACCTCGACGGCTCGGTAAAAACGGGTGACCGCCTGCAGATGGTCGACTCGTTCAACGGAGGCGAAGCGGAGATATTTTTGATCTCCCTCAAGGCCGGGGGAACCGGGCTCAACCTCACGGGCGCCGACATCGTGGTCCAGTATGACCTCTGGTGGAATCCCGCCGTGGAGGAGCAGGCTGCGGGACGGGCGCACCGCATCGGCCAGAAGAAGGTGGTCCAGGTGATCCGGCTGCTGGCCAAAGATACCATTGAAGAAAAGATATACAAGCTGCAGCAGAAGAAAAAAGAGCTGATCGACCAGGTGATCCGGCCCGGCGAAACCTTCCTCTCGGCGATGAACGAATCCGATATCCGCGAAATCCTGGACATATAGACCTAAACCAATGGAGGTAAGAATTGAACCCCAAACTTAAGCACGAACGGCGTTTGGTAGAAATGGCTCAAACCGATATCAGTGCTTTCGGAAGTATTTTCGAAGAATATTATGACCAGATCTTTAATTATATCTTGCGCCGTACGGGCAACGTCGAAGATACCCGGGATATAACCGCAGAAACTTTTTTCAAAGCATTGAAAAATATCGGCCACTTCAAATGGAGACAGGTCCCTTTTTCCGCCTGGCTTTATAAAATCTGCACGCATGAAATTGCGACTTTTTACCGGAAGACTCCTCGCAATTTGCTTTCAATGGAATACTTGCAATCCCGGGGTTTTGATCCCGGTTCTAAGTATGATCTGGAAGAGGAAATCATGGCCGCTCACAACGCTCTTCAAAAACACGAAAAGTTGCTGCTCTGCAGCCGGGCCATAAAAGAACTACCGGACAGATACGCGGATGTAATCACACTGCGTTATTTTGCCGGAAAAAAAATTGGTGAAATCGCACTAATCGTTGGAAAGCCGGAGGGTACTGTCAAATCCTTGCTCCATCGGGGCCTGCGAAAATTGAAAAAGATAATCCTAAAAGATAAAAATAGTGAAACCTTCTTCAAATAAAACCGTTATTAAAGTTAAGGGGCGAGATAAAATGAGCCGATATCATGATCATGACGACATGAAAGAGATGCTGGAAAATTTAACATTACCGCAAGTGGAAATGCCGGCGCACAAGAAAAAAACCGGAGAGATGCTTTATGCCTGCAGACACTTGCAAACAAGGGAACCCGGCAAATTTTACTCGAGAGCCCCCAGAAAACTGGTTGAGGTGATCAAGTTGAAGAAGAAGTCTCTAGCTATTGTAATACCGTCAATCATCTTGTTGCTGGCTGTATTATATCTTTCCACCTTGCTTTCGCCGCCCCAGGCTGCGGCCAACTTAACCTTGCAGGTTAACCCGGTATTAACCATGGTCCTGGACGATGATAATACCGTCATAGACATTAAAGGTAAAAATGAAGACGGGATGGAGATTCTGTCTATCTCCGATTTGCAAGGTAAAAAATTGGACGAGGCCCTTGCGGAAATAACATCCATTATGTTTGAGCATGGTTACCTGTTACCTGACAGCACGGTAGCGATGACGGTGCATGGCCTGGATAATCCGGATCTGGAGAAACTTTCAGCAATCTCGAATCTGGCCAAAGAAACGGTGCAGGAAAACCTAATACGACTTAATATCATCGCGCAGGTGGAAAGTTTTGTCTTGAGCGAGGAGCTTTATGCTTTCCTGGATGAGCTCGGACTGACACCGGCAGACTACGTAGATCTGTTAAAAGCAAACCTGACGGAAGACGAAATCAAGGAAGTTATCAGCTCCCTGGAGCAGACAGAGAACGATACGGAAACATTGCCTTACTTAAAATTCAAGCTGAAAATCAAATCTGATGAACGAGAGCTATTTGCAGAGTTTAAGCAAAAACAGTTCGGCAACCTCGCCAAAGTGATGATCAAACAAAAGGGGCAGAAACATATTCAGCTGAAAGATTCCGATGCGCTTGAATACCTGCTCCCCATCCTGGAAAAGCTGGACCTCAGCGCTTCCCTGGATAAAAATGAGGTTATCGATCGCGTCCTGACCGGTTTTGGCTGGGAGGGGTCTTATCAAGAATTCAAGATCGAGGTCAAATTCGCAGATAAATCTTTTATAGACTTTAAAGGTATAGCCGAAAAGGATGATCCTGAGCGGGAGCGAGAACGGGAGACTGCGCT
>CAYFRE010000020.1:15094-18280 GCA_964345455.1 uncultured Syntrophomonadaceae bacterium
CCTATAGAGAGTTTGAACTGGAAATTGAATCTGATGAGCGCAAACTGGAGGTAGAAATTGAGCAGGAAGATGACGGTATTTCCGCTAAAATGAAGACCAGCCGTGATGATAAAAAAGATACAGAGTTGAAAGGCTCCACCGCGCTTGAATACCTGCTTCCCATCCTGAAGAAGCTGGATCTTAACGCTTCCATGAGCAGACAGCAGGTTATGGCCCGGGTTGTGACGGCTATTGGCTGGGAAGGTGTTTACGAAGAATTTGAGATCAAGGTGAAATTCAAGAACGGTTCTACTTTGGATTTCGAGTGGGAATACGATGACGATGATGACGATGATGACGATGATGACGACGATGACGATGATTAGATAAAAACTTTACTGCTGCCATCAGGCCCGGCCTGTAAGAAAGTTTAAACCGGCCTATTCGGGCACCCCGATTCTCAGCGGGGGCGGGGCATGACCCTGCCCCTGTTTATTTATAATAATCTCTTTTTCCAAGCTCCCGTCCGCCAAAACTGGATGTCCAAAACAAGACGGGACGCCCTTATCTCCCTCTCAATTCTACCTTCTTATGAGGAAAAAGCAGGATTCAGCATGGTGTCAGAGAAATACTGTCAATGGAAAATTTTATAGGGAGGAGATTGATATGGCCCGGGATATCAAATGTGATGTAGTCATAGTCGGGGCGGGCAGCGCCGGATCATACCTGGGTTGGCGGCTGGGGCAAATGGGGCACAGGGTCTTTCTGATCGAGAAACAGAAATCCGGTGAACCCGGCAGCCATATCGGCATTTTTCATGTCGATGAAATTCGCTTTTCCCAGTTCGGGATCCCGCTGCCTGAAGGCGATGAGCTGATCGGCTACTATCCCGAAGGGCTGGCCTGGCCCCCGGATGGAGACAATGTCAAGACGGTCCGCTATCCCTTTTATGTCATGGAGATGCCGCTTTTTATCAAGCGGCTGCAGGGTTATGCTGCCGGGGCGGGCGCACAGATTCTTTTTGAAACCGGGTTCGCCGGCCTTCTGCTGGAAAAGGGACGTCCGGCCGGGATCAAGGCCCGGGCAAAAGGTGAAGAGCTGACCATCAAAGCGCCGCTGCTTATCGACGCCTCGGGTGTAGATTCGGTGGTCCGGATCAATCTGCCCGCCGGCCTCGGCGTGGAAACAGACCCGATTGATCCGCAAGATTTTCTTTACGTGATCCTGCAGTACTGGGACGACCTCGCCGAAGATTTCCCGAGAGGCTTAAACTTCTATCCTTTCCACAAGGCATTTATCAACCCCGGTTACGGCGAGGGGGCCATTGTCGGCATCGGCCAGCCGGAGAAGCTGGAGATCGCCGAGCAGGTCCAGCAGCAGTTTCTTGAAGAGCGCTTTCCCGGCGTGAAACACCGGCTGGTGAAGAAAACCTGGGGGCGGACCCCTTACCGCCGGCCTCCTTTTTCCCTGGTGGCAGATTCGTTCATGATCGTGGGAGACGCCGCCTTCATGACCAAGCCCTTCTCCGGCGAAGGAGTCACCTCGGGATTTACCGCCTGCCAGATAGCCGCCGAGACCGCAGACGCGGCGCTGCAGAAGGGAGACACCTCCAAGGAGCAGCTCTGGCCGCTGAATGTTCGTTATTTTCGGGACCAGGGCGCCAAATTTGCCGGCCTGATGGCTCAACTGCGGGTCGCCGCAGAGCTTTCGCGAAATGATGTAAACTACCTGTTCAGCCGCGATATTATCTTCTCCGGTTTTGATTTTGAACAGATGAACCGCCATTTTGAGGTGAAGATGGGACCGGGGCGGCTGCTGAAAACCGCGGCGGCCCTTTTAGGCGGCAGGTTGAGCGGAAAGCTCTCCCGGGAAGGATTCACCGCGCTGATGGCGGCAATGAAGAGATCGGGCGCGGTCCAGAAGCATTACGAGCGCTTCCCGGAAAACCCGGCCGAATTTCCGCCGTGGGAGGCGAAAGCGCGGCAGCTGTGGGAATGAACAATAAGGGGCTCCGTTGTTCAGGGGTGGGGCAGACCCCGCCCCTGCGTTTGGGAAGACAATCTCCGCTTCGTTGAGCTTCCGTTTAATCCTGTCGCAAAGATCGTGCACCGCCGCTCACCCCCTTCTGCTGAAATGACCGGTCCTCTCCGCGAATTCTTCCTTGATCCGGTCCAGCAATGCAGGGTCCCGAAGGATTTTGAATCCGGCCAGGGCCATCGCTTTCCCTACTTCGAGCATGGTTTCGTAAGCCTGCGGGGTATCGCAGAGCCGGGCAAACTCGGCGGTATGCACCGCCACCTCCCGATCGGTAATTGCGACAACCGGCTGGATTGACGGCACCACCAGGCTGACATTGCCCATATCCGTCGAGCCCAGGCCCACCTCCTGTTCGCTCCAGTCGGCATCGCTGACTTCTTTTAAGCTCTCCCAGAACAGCTGGCCCATGATCCGGTTGGTCGACATGGCATCATAGGGATATTCGGTCTCGGCAACGGTCAATTCGGTACCCGTGGAGAGCGCGGCGCCGCGGGCGCAGTTGCGCACCTGCTCCACCACTTCGTCAAGATATTGATTGTCGATGGAACGGATGCAAAATTCAGCACTGGCCCGGTCGGGAATGACATTGATCGCCTGCCCGCCGTCGGTGATGATCCCGTGAATGCGCACATCATCGCGCAGCTGCTGCCGCAGGGCGTTGATCCCGTTAAAGGTAAGGATGACACCGTCAAGCGCATTCCGGCCGTCCCACGGGTTGCCGGCCGCATGGGCATTTTGGCCGTGAAAGGTAAACGAGAAGGTGCGGCAGGCCTGGCTGGCGTAATCAACACAGGTGAGATAGTCGGGATGAAACATCATCGCCAGGTCCACCTGGTCGAAAACACCGGCCCTGACCAGATCAATCTTCCCCCCGCGCCCCTCTTCATTGGGGGTGCCGATCACCGAAACCGTGAAGGGAACCCCGGGCGCGGTCGCGGCCAGCGCCACTGCCGCGGCCACGGAGGCGCCGGCGATGAGGTTATGGCCGCAGGCGTGCCCTATTTCAGGAAGAGCGTCATACTCGGCGCAGAAAGCGATATGGCAGCCTTCCTCGCCTGCTCCGCTGCGGCGGGTGGCGATAAAGGCGGTCTTCTGACCGGAGGCCTCTTTCTGCACCGCGAAGCCTTTTGCCGTCAAATAAGCAGAAAGGGTCTGAACGGCATGGAACTC
>CAYFRE010000020.1:18290-23826 GCA_964345455.1 uncultured Syntrophomonadaceae bacterium
CCCCCAGTTCGGGATGGCCGTGGATCTCGCGGCTTAAATCGATCAGGGCTTCTTTTTCTGCAGTGATAATCCGGTTGATTTGCGCCAATCCTTGACTCACGTGACACCCTCCTTCAGGAACGGCTTCGAAGCCGTCCGGCTATTTTCGAGGCCGGCAGGACCGGCCGGGCTCTACAAGGAGCACCGCTCGTAGCGGTTGGCGCAGGAAATTCTCCCGAAGATAGAGCCACGCCGGTACAGGCATGCCTGGCCCTTAATACTTCAACAGTCGTCCTAACTGACTTTTGGGACAACCCCATTACAAGTTCTAGACAGGACACCGGCGGCGCGGGGCGCTTAACTATCGATCGATTCCAGGGTGTAGCTTAACGTCAGTTCTTCCCCGGGCTGCAGATTGAAACCGCGGCCGGAGTTCGCATCTTCGACCGGTTTCCAACCTTCTTCTCGAATCACCACGCAGAAGCGCTCTCGCGCCGCCACCAGGCACGCAAAACTGCCGTCACGACCTGCAGGCACCGCGACCAGCGTTTCCCCTGGAGCGTCGTCCCGATATCTTTTCAGGTAGATATTGACCGGATAAAGAGGCGCTTCTCCGGCAAAACCAACCCGGCCGCACACACGGGCCCCGGCGTTGAGAGGCAGAACCAGGTACTGCTCATCACCGGCGGCAATCTCCACGGCAAAATCCTTGCCTTTATAACTCATCTCACCTGCACGGGCTACCGCGAAAAGCCGGTATCTGCCCGCGGGGAGGGCCAGCTCAAAGCTGCCGTCCGCGGCGGCATAAGCCTCGCCGGCAAAACCTTCCATCATCAAATCGCCCGAGGGATCGGGCACGCCACGCCAGGCCCTGACCAGAGCTCCCGCCAGGGGCGCGGCGGTGGCCCCGTCGAGCACCCTTCCGCAGAGCTTGCCGGTATGGGGTTCCCGGGGAAAGATCAGCACGGGCTCCGGGAGAGAGAGATGCCGGAGCTCTTTATGAAAAGTCCGGTAAGGTTCCAGGATTTCATATAGCGGAAATTGCTCGTCGACGGCAACCGCACCGGCTGCGGCGGCACACTTGATTCTGAAGGAGCCCCCGGGGCGAGTTACCGCCTGGACCATGACCTGATCCAGCCTATTCGCCTCCGTGTTACCGTCATCCGCAGAATGGGCGGCGGTACCTGCGCTGACGAGAAAAGAGCTCTCTCCGGCGGTGCCTCCATACTCCACTTTACCGCTGAAAGTTTGCGCTGCGGCGGTCTGCAGTTCAAAGGTAAGCTCGCCGGCTCTCACCGCGGAGCGGGTGGCCTCATCGATCACCAGGAGCGGCGCCAGCCAGTGCACCCGATTGCAATTCTCCCGCTCTTCAACGGCGAAGGCCCATCCCTGGAGATAGTCAAAGCGCGCCGCCGGCATCATCAAAAAGGGAATCCGGAAATCCTGGAAGAGGTCCGGGATCCCGCGCGGCGGCTCCATCTCCCGGCCGCAGAGAAGGCAGGTGCAGTCGGCCCCTTTCGCCCCGGCCAGTTTCAACCGCAGGGGCATCAACGAGAGGGGCAGGTCGAGATAAAGATGGAGGTAGCTCGACATCACCCCGGTATCGGCGCTGTCCTCGGCATCGGGGGCCAGGCGGTAGAAGTCGCCCCAACTGATGATATCATCGCCGTAAGGTGAGATCACCTCCACGTTGCGGGTGCGGTAATATGATTGGGTTGCCTTCCCGGGGTTGACCGGTTTGCGCGAGCGCCGCCATCTCTCCTCCGGGATGGTGACGGCAACCCGGAAGCGGTCCCGATCGGACTCCACCTTGCGCGGCAGCGCCGTGTCCGCGGCGCTCTGCCGCGGAGCGGGCACCAGGGCGGGGTCGCCCAGCAAAGTCTGCTGCTGCAGCGTGGCGGCGGTCCACCACTTGTAGCAGCCGTAACGTTCGGGAGCTTTCTGCTGCAGGATGGATGCATACAAGCTCACAAAATTACGGGTTTCCCGCAGTGCTTCACCCACGCTCAGCCCCCTTACCAGCAAAGCCTCAAAAAAGATCGGGTAGATGGAGGTGGCAAACTGCAGATCTTCCGAGGTGTTGCCCCCGGCATAGCAGACGGCTCCTTTTTCAACCATGGCCAGGCCGAATTGATCGCGGTAGGGCACCGGGATGGCTTCCCATTCCAGTCCGTCGGATGCCGAGGTCCAGTAAGGAGCCATCCCCACGGTGGTGCAGGCCGAAGCATAGGCCACCAGCGGGGGAAGAGCCGGCATGTCGCGGCGCGTGAGGAAACGCCCGTAAGTCTTCAGCGCCTCGGCGGTGCCGTGACCGGCGTAAAGGAAGAAATCGCTCTGTTCCAGGGCTGCGGCGATGCGGACCGCGCCGGCTTCTTTACCCTCAAGCATGGTCACCTTGTGGCCGCACTTCTCCAGGAGCGGCGCAAACTGGGTTTCAAGCAGGGGGTCGTCGGAATTGAAGATAATCTTGTAATCAACCTCCGGGCTGGCAGCCACCAGCACCTCTTTGGTTTCTTTTTGCGTTCCGGGGAGGCGGTAAAAATATTTCGTGGAGAGAATCTGCGTGGAGAGCCCCCCGGGGCTGGACTGGAAGAGGCGGCCTTCTGCCGTGTCGAAGAAAATATCGTCATTAAGGCGCAGGTGGATATCCCTGGCCATCTCTTCGGTGGTGCCGCCGATGGTCCGCCGCTCTTCGTAAATCAAGGGGATGGCTCCGGGTGATGCCAGGAGAGCCACGTAGCGGGGACGAAGGTCCGCCCCGGCCACGAAGCGGTTCAACCTCTTTTCAATGGCGGCCGGCTCCGGTTTCACCGCCGCGGCATCTTGGGGAAAGACGTGGCGGTAGGAAGCGCAGAGCGGCGCCAGCAGGCTTAACCCTTTCACCCAGGCCTCGCCCGGAGAATGTGGAATGCCGGTCACATTATCCAGGTCGGCGGAGTTGTAGACCAGCAGGTAGTCTACTTCCAGACCCTGCCGGAGCATGAACTCTACCAGGGCCAGGTCATCGGGCATGGAGATAACATCTTTGAACCCGGCCTCTGCAGAAAGCTCTGCCGGCTGCTCTGCCGGGCCCAGCCAGATAAGCGGCAGATCAAATTCAATTCCAGGCCCGGTAAATAGTTCGCGGCATGCGGCCAGATAATTCTCCGCACCGCCGCAGGGGATAAAGAGATAGCCCAGGCGGACCGCCAGGACCGCTCCCTTGATGCACCGGGCCGGCTCGTCCGCGGGAGCGCAGACCAGGCCCGGCGGTGGGCCGAAGCTCTCGAGCAGCCGCACCGCATCCGGAGCGGGGCCTCCGGGGGCTCCTTCCGGATTCAACTCCGGGTCAGCTTGCAGCGCTTCGCCGAAGGCGGCATCGCCGGTAGCGTCGGTTATCTGCAGCGGCAGCCTGGAGGCAAGCAGCTTCAGCGCAGAGAGTTCATCCGGCGCTTTTTCCGGATCAACAAGAAATATTTCGCTGTCCGGTTTCGAAAGGGCGGCCGAAGCCAGCAGCAGGCTGCGCCGCCAATCCTTGATCGATAACAGCAGGAGAGCGATTGCCTCGGTCATAGAAAAAGGGCACCTCCAAAAATTATTCCATTAGAAATCCCCCTAAATCCCCCTTTAAAAAAGGGGGATTTTCTGCGCTCCGGCTCCACCTTTATTAAAAGGGGACTTTCTGCACTATGCTCCCCCTTGATCAGGGAGATGGAGCCAGGAGCATCTGCGGCGCCCGCACCAGGCGGGTTTCTATGGCTCATCCGGGAGCAAGGTGTAATTCGGAAACAGTCTCTCGCCCCCATCCTTTTCCGGGTAGCGCATTAGCACCACGATCACGGGGTGGGGCGGCGGCGCGGCCCCGTATTTAATCCGGCCGCTGACCTCCGCGGCGGCGTCGAGAGGCAGCAGCAGGTGCTGCTCTTCATCAGCAAAGATCTCGATATTTAGCGACTTCGATTTATATTGCACCCCGTCATGCCGCGCCACGACGGAGAGAATATACTTTCCGGCAGGAAAATCAAAGGTAAAGGAGCCGGCGGCATCGCTGTAAGTCTCACCGGCGGACCCTTCGATCAGGGGATCGCCCACCGGATCTTCCACGCCGCGCCACACCCTGACCAGCGCCCCCGGCAGGAGGGCGCCGCTCTTCGAATCGAGCACTTTCCCGGAAAGTCTCCCCGGGACAGCTGCCCGGAGCCGGATTTCCGGCTGCGGCAGGGGAAGCGGCAGCCGCTCTTTTTGAAAGGTGCGGTAGGGCGCCGCCAGCTCGTAGAGCGGATACTGCTCTGAAAAAATGAGCATATTGGCTGCGGCGGCGCAGGTGAACTTGAATGTCCCTCCCGGGCTGGTCAGCGCCTGGAAAGCAACATTTAAAGGCGCTTCAGGCGGGACCGCTTTTGATGATCCGCCCTCTGCGGCCATGGCGGCGCTGACAAGATAAGTTCTGTTGGAATCCGCATCGCCTTCGCCGGGAGCGATAATCCTGCCGCTCACCGTTTGCCCCGCCGAGGTCTTCACTTCAAAGAGAAATTCCGCCGCCCTCACCGCGGTGCGGGCGGCCTCGTCGATGACCAGCGCCGGCGCCAGCCAGTGGATCCGCAGCCCCCGATCGGGACCCCGCTCTTCTGCGGCAAAAGCCCACCCCGGAGTCATATTCATCCGGGTAGGAGGTAGAAGGAGGTGGGGGAGGCGAAAATCTTGAAAGGCCGCCTTGAGATCAGCCGGCGGCTCTACTTCTCTGCCGCAGAGCAAGCACTCCGCGCCGGCCGCTTTTACTCCCACCAGGTCAAGCCGCAGCGGATAGCGTCCCGGCGGAAGATCGAGGTGCAGGCGCAGGTAGCCCGACATCACCGCCGCTTCGGTAATCCCTTCGGCGTCGGGGGCGATGCGGTAACAGTCGCCCCAGCTGACCACGTCTTCTCCAAAGGGGGTGAGCACCTCGATGGCCCGGCTGCGGTAATAGTACTTCGACGGCGGCTGCGGGCTGACCGCTCTCCTGGAGCGGCGCCAGCGCTCTTCGGGGATGGTCACCCTGAGGCGGCAGCGTTCCTCGTCCCGTTCTGTCTCCTGGAGCAAGGCGGCGCCTCCCGGCGCCTGCCGCGGGCAGGGCACCAGGGCCGGGTCACCCAGCAGGAACTGCTGGTGAATCGCATTGGCCGTCCCCTGCTTGTAACAGTGATAGCCTTCGGGAGATTTCTGCTGAAACATGGAAGCATAAAGGCTGACAAAGTTGCGCAGTTCTCGAACAGCCTCGCCCACGCTGCAGCCCTTGACCAGCAGCGCTTCCATGAATACACCGTAAGCAGAGGTGCTGTACTGCAGGTCTTCCAGGGTAGTGCCGCCCACGTAACAGACAGCCCCCTGCTCCACCATGGCCAGGCCGATTACCTCCCGGGCTGGAACGGGAATGCAGTCCCAGTCAAGGCCGTCGCTTGTTGAATACCAGTGCGGATCCACCGCCGCCGTGGAGCAGGCCGAGGCGAAGGCCACAAGCGGGGGCAGCAGGGGCAGTTCGCACCGCGACAGAAAGCGCCCGTGGGTATGCAGTGATTCCGGGCCGCCGTGTCCGGTGTAA
>CAYFRE010000021.1:0-9906 GCA_964345455.1 uncultured Syntrophomonadaceae bacterium
CTGCTGGGGATTGCTTACGAGGTGGCTGCCCTGACCGGCGCCGCGGTAAAGCACCCGCCGGCGGTACCGCCGGACGCGGACGGGAGCACAGCAGAGGCGCTGCGGGTAGATCTGCAGGAGCCCTCGCTCTGTTCCCGCTACACGGCGCGGGTGATCGAGGATGTTGCCGTGGGGGCGTCGCCCCTCTGGCTGCAGTTACGCCTGTTGAAGGCCGGCTTGCGCCCGATCAGCAATATTGTCGATATAACCAACTACGTGATGTGGGAATACGGCCAGCCGCTGCACGCCTTTGACTTTCACCTGACACGGGGCGGTGAGATCATCGTCCGCCGCGCCCGCCCGGGTGAAACGCTGGTTACTCTTGATGGGGCGGAGCGGTCTCTCGACGAAGAGGTCCTGGTGATTGCTGACTCCGCGAGCCCGGTGGCTCTGGGCGGGGTCATGGGCGGTGAAAGCACCGAGATAAATCCATCCACCAGGGCAGTCTTGCTCGAGACCGCCCTCTTCAACCCGGTCAGCATCCGACGCACCGCCCGCCGTTACAATATACCCTCCGAGGCTTCACAGCGTTATGAGCGAGGGGTAAATCCCGACTGGGTGGCGGAAGCCTCCGGGCGGGCGGCGCTGCTGATGGCGGAGCTGGCCGGCGGGAGAGTGCTCCGGGGGCTGCTGGACAGCTATCCCTCTCCCGTTCAGCCGCGCCGGGTGACCGTGCGCCCGCACCGGATCAACGAGATTCTCGGCATGAAGATTCCTGCGGCAGAGGTGAGCGATATCCTGAACCGGCTCGGTTTTACCGTGGAGGCGGCAGGACGCAGCCTCAAGGTAACGGTGCCGCTCAGGCGCAACGACATCTTCCTGGAAGAAGATCTGGTTGAAGAGGTGGCCCGTCTCTACGGTTACGAGAAGATACCGGCAACCCTCCCGCGCGGCGAGCTTCTGGAAAGCCGTGAAGGGCTGCCGGAGAGGATGCAGGGTATGGCCCGGGATACTATAACCGCCTGCGGCTTCACTGAAATTATCACCTATTCCTTTATCAGCCCGGCTGCGCTGCGCAGTCTGAGGCTGTCCGAAGGCGATCCCCGCCTCGAGGCGATTCCCATGCAAAATCCTCTCTCGGAGGAGCAGAGCATCATGCGTACCACCTTGCTGCCGGGTCTGTTGAAAACGCTGCAGGACAACTTTTACCACCGGGAAATGGATCAGCTTCTTTTCGAGATCGGGGCGGTCTACCTGCCGCGGCAGCTCCCCCTGGAGGAGTTGCCACAGGAAAAGCTGCGCCTCTCCCTGGCGGCTACCGGGAAGCTGCCTGAAGCGAACTGGCACAGCCCTTCACAGACTGCCGGCTTCTTCGTGGTGAAAGGGGCCGTCGAAGCTCTCCTGGATCGCTTCGGAATCGGAGGGGCCGAATATCTCCCTGCAGAGCTGCCTTTTGCGCATCCCACCCGGGCTGCCGTGATCATGATCGAGGGAGAAGAGGCCGGCTTTCTTGGCGAACTGCGGCCGCAGGTGGCTGAAAAGTGGGATTATCCGCAGCCGGCCACGGTTGCCGAGCTGGACCTGGAGCTGCTCATCGACCGGGCCGACCTTCTGCCGCGCGTGACTCCGCTCCCCCGTTATCCTGCAGGGTTGCGGGATATCGCCGTGGTTGTACCCCGATCACTGCCTGCCGGTAAGCTGGAGCGCTGTATCTATGAAGCAGGCGGCGGCCTGGTGGAGCAGGTGGCCCTCTTTGACCTTTACGAGGGGGCGCAAATTCCCGGGGACCGGCGCAGCCTTGCTTTCACCATCACGTACCGCCATCCCGACCGGACTCTTACCGAAACTGAAATCAATGCCGCCCATTCGAATATAGAAACGGCGCTTTCCAGACTGGGAGTTGAGCTGCGCCGTTAAGCAGCAGGATATCGAAGAGCATTTCGCGAAATAGATGGCAAAACTCGGTTGCCGGGCGGGAGGGTCGTTTTTGGTGGAAACCAGGCCGAAAAAACGGGTAACGATAACAATAATGGGGGAAGAATATACCATCAGGGGCAGCGGTCCGCCAGAATCGATGGAGAAAGCGGCACGTTATGTCGACCGGTTGATGCGTTCCCTGTCAGAGAAAAACAGGCAGCTGGGCGGCTATAAAATTGCTGTTCTGGCGGCGATCAACCTGGCTGACGAGTTGCTGAAAGCAAAGCATGACTACCCCCGCTTTGATATTGAAGATAAGGAAAGGGAGGGAGAAGATGAACTGGTTTGATTTCGTACTCCTGGGTATTGCTGCTTTCTATCTGATCGGGGGCCTGATCCAGGGAGCGCTAAAACAGCTTTTCAACCTGTTTGGCTTTTTCATTGTTCTGGCCCTGGCTATCCTGGGGAGCCGCTACCTGAGCGGTTATTGCACCGCTTATCTGAAACCTGAATATTTCATGCCTTATGAAGACGTATTACAGCGCGTCGGGGTGACGCTGACTCCCCAAGGGATGATGGAGCTCGCGGGAGGGGCCATAACTTTTCTGGCGCTCCTGGTAGTCCTGATGGTCATTTTCCGGCTGATGGTCCACTGGCTCACCGCGGCAAACAGGATCCCGGTAGTGGGGATTTTCAACCGGCTGGGCGGAGCCCTGCTCGGCCTGCTGATCGGGCTGCTGATAAATTTTGCGATCATCAACGCAGTGTCGCTGCTGCCGCTGCCCTTTATGAACGAGGCGCTTGACGGCTCTGTTATTGCAGGATACATGGCACTATACCTGCCGCCGGCATTTACCGCTTTCAAAGAAATCTTGATTGATTTTCTCCTACGCGGCCAGGCCGGCGGAGGGGTCTGAGAGAGGACGCTTGAAGGGATTTGGATAACTGGGAAGTAGCCGCAGCCCTGGAGAGGATGGCCGGGCTGCTGGCTTTAAAGGGAGAAAACAGCTTCAAGGTGAGGGCTTACAGCCAGGCGGCCCGACAGGTGATCCGGCTGCCGGAACCCCTGGCCAAAATAATTGCAGAGGAGCGGCTTGATGAGCTCCCCGGAATTGGCAAAGCGCTCTCCTTGAAGATCAAGGAGCTGGTCGCCACCGGACAGAGCGCCTTCCTGGCCCGGTTGGAAGAGGAGCTTTCTCCGGAGCTGCTGACCCTGCTGTCAATACCCGGTGTCGGTTACAGAAACGCGGGGAAGCTGGTTCAGGAGTTGAAGCTGGAAAACCTGGAGCAGCTGGAGCAGGCGGCGCGCCGCGGTGAAGTGGCGAAGCTGCCCGGCCTGGGACAGACGCTGCAGGAAAATGTGCTCGAATATTTTTCCCACCGGCCAGGCGAGCCGGAGCGTTTCCATCGCGGCGTGGCTCTTCCCCTGGCCGAACAGATGCATACTTTTTTGGAGCAGCTGCCCTTTGTTATCTGCAGCTCTCCGGCCGGGGAGGTGCGGCGCGGCACGGAGACCGCCGCCGAGGTAGTTATCGCGGCGGCGTTAAAAGATCAGCCGCGGGAAGCCCTGGCGAAGCTTCTTCTGAAGGTGCCCGGGGTCGGCAGCCTGGAGCCTGCAGACGGAGGTTTTTATCTGGGCACCATGGTGGGGATGGCGGTACGGATCATGATCTGCCCCGCCGAAGAATACCCCACCCGCCTGGCCGGGTTGACAGGTGCGCAGGCGCACTGGGAGCAGCTGCAGGCATACGCGGCGCAGGCAGGTTTCCAGCTAAGCAGCGGCGCGCTGGTGAAAAACGGGGGCCGGGTGGATCTTCATGAAGAGGAGGACCTTTACCGGTCCCTGGGACTGCCCTTTATTCCGCCTGAATTGAGAGAAGGCCGCGGCGAACTAAAGGCCGCCGCCGCCGGAAAGCTGCCACGTCTGGTCGAGCTCTCACAGCTCTGTGGAGACCTTCACCTGCATAGCCGGTGGAGCGACGGCACCGCTTCCATAGAAGATATTCGTGTTGCCGCCGGGCTGATGGGTTATGAATATATAGCCGTGACAGATCACTCCCCTTCTCTGAAAATTGCCGGAGGGCTTTCCCTGGAGCGTCTGGCCCGGCAGGTTGAGCTGATAAAGGAACTGCGGCAGGCCGGCGGATGTCATATATTTACGGGGGCGGAGGTCGATATCCACTCCGACGGCTCCCTGGACCTGCCCGACGAGATTCTCGGCGAGCTGGAGCTGGTGATCGCCTCGGTGCACAGCAATTTCCGGCAGAGCCGCTCCGAGATGACCGCCCGGATCTGCCGGGCGATGGAGCACCCGGCGGTGCAGGTGATCGGGCATCCCACCGGACGCCTGATCGGCAGCCGCGGCGCTTACCAGGTCGATGTGGAGCGTTTGATCGAGAAGGCGGCGGAGACGGGCACGATTCTCGAAATTAACGCCTCGCCGCAGCGGCTCGATCTTTCTGAAGAATATCTTGGCCTGGCCCGCAGCAAAGGGGTGCGGCTGCTGATCAACACAGACGCCCATTCCACCGCCACAATGGCGGATATGGTATACGGGGTTACCGCGGCGCGGCGGGGCTGGCTCGAGGCGAAGGATATTCTCAACACCCTCCCCCTGGCGCGGCTGCAGGAAGTCTTGACTCAAAAACGCCGCCGGAAGGGGTGAACCGCCGTTGCTGCCCCCTCTGGAGCCCTCGTTTTACCGGCATGATACTGTAACCGTGGCCCGGGCCCTGCTGGGGCGTCTCCTCTGCCGCGAGACACCTGCCGGCCTTACCGCGGGAAGGATCGTGGAAACTGAAGCATATTTGAGCAAGGACGATCCCGCCTGCCACGCCTCCCGCGGGAAAACCAGGCGCAACGCGCCCATGTTCGGCCCCCCGGGCCGGGCCTATATCTATCTTATTTACGGCATTCATTTCTGTTTCAACGTGGTTACAGGCCCGGCCGGCACCGGTGAAGCGGTCCTGGTGCGGGCCCTGGAGCCCCTTTACGGGATGGAGCTGATGCAGCGGCGCCGCGGCAAGGGCAGGGACGCGCTGCACCTGGCCGGCGGGCCGGGCAAGCTCTGCCAGGCGCTGGTGATCGATGGAGCTCTGAATGAACATGATCTGCGCCGCTCCCCCCTGTGGATCTCCGCCGGCAGTGAAGTTGAGGCCGGGGCTGTAGTCAGCGGGCCCCGGATCGGGATCAACCGGGCCGCGGATAAGCTCCTTCGTTTTTATATCAAAGATAATAAATATGTCTCGAGGAGATAGCCGGAGTTATGCGAGAAGTGATCACCGCCCGTGAAATCAAAGCGCTTGAGTTTGACGAAATCAGGCAGAAGCTGGCTGCCCTGACTGCTACCCCGATGGCGCGGCAGGCGGCGGAAACGCTGCTGCCCTCCGCAGACCGGGAGGTGGTGGAGCGGCGCCTACACGAAACCGGCGAAGGGCGCCTGCTCTGCGTGAAGGGATCTTTTTCGCCCCTTCCGGTTGATGATATCATCCCCCCGGTGACGCGGGCCGAAAAAGGGGGCATGCTCCAGGGGAGCGAACTGGCCGCTGTGAGCGCCTTTTTGAAGGGGGTGCAGCGCTGCCAGCGTTTCTTCAGGGATGAGGAAAACGCCGGAATCTATCCCCTGCTGGCCGGATTGGCCTCTTCAATGGACGGATGCGCCTCTCTGGGCCGCGAACTGGCTCACTCTATCAACCCCGACGGGGAGGTCCTCGACAGCGCCTCCCCCAAACTGGCCTCGCTGCGCCGCCGTGAGCGCCGGCTTCAGGAAAATATCCGCGAGAAAATGGATTCCTACCTGCGGAATCCCGCGCAGCGGCGGCTGCTGCAGGAAGTGCTGATCACCATCCGCGGCAACCGCTTCGTCCTGCCGGTAAAGCAGGAGCACCGCCAGCAGATCGGCGGGGTGGTGCATGACCAATCGGCCAGCGGAGCCACCCTCTTTATCGAGCCGCTGCCGGTGGTGCAGCTGCAGAACGAGCTTGCCGGCGTGCAGAACGAGGTTGCCCGGGAGATCGAGCGCATTCTCCGGCTGCTCAGCAGCCGGGTGGCGGAAGATGCCGGCGCCCTGCGCAGCGACTGCGCTCTCTACGGCCGCCTGGACCTGGTTATCGCCCGCGGCCGCCTCAGCCTCGAGCAGAACGCGTCCCCGCCGCAGCTGCTGCTCGATGATAAGCCGCGGCTTTACGTGGATCAGGCGCGGCACCCCCTTCTGGGCGCAGCGGCGGTCCCGCTGACGGTCTCCATGGGTGAAGAATGCCGCGTGCTGGTGATTACCGGCCCCAATACCGGCGGCAAGACGGTCACGCTAAAAACAATCGGTCTGCTCGCGGTGATGGCGCAAAGCGGACTGCATATCCCGGCGGGGCGCGCCAGCCTGCTTTCTGTCTTCGAATCAATCCGCGCCGATATCGGGGATGAGCAGAGCATTGAGCAGTCTCTGAGCACCTTCTCGGGACACTTCAAGAATATTATCTCTATCCTGGAACAGCACGGCCCCGCTTCACTGGCTCTTTTTGACGAACTGGGGGCGGGCACCGATCCCTCCGAGGGAGCCTCCCTGGCCATGGCCCTTCTGGCCACGCTGGCCCGCAGAGGCGGGCTCTCCGTGGCGACGACTCATATCAACGAGCTGAAACTCTTTGCCCAGGTGCAGCAGGGCATGCAGAACGCGGCAATGGAATTTGACGAGGAGACGCTGGCTCCGACCTACCGGCTTCTCCAGGGGATCCCCGGGCGGAGTAATGCCCTGGTCATCGCCGGGAAACTGGGCCTGCCTCCGAAGGTGCTGGCCGAAGCCAGGAGCTTTCTTACACGGGGGCACGAGGATATCGAGACGGTTATTGCCAGCCTGGTCGGACAGCGGCAGCGGCTGGTCCGGGAAAGTGATGAAGCCTCCCTGGAGCGGGAGAGAGCGTCGTCGTTGCGGCGCGAGCTGGAGGAAGAACGCGAGAAGCTGCGAATGAAACGGGAAGAAATTCTCGGGGAGGCGCGCGCCGAGGCCCGTACTCTGGTCCGGCGGGCCAAGGCGACGACAGAGAGACTTATTCGAGAGCTGCGCCTGCTGAAGGCGGAAGGAGGCGGCCGGGAGGCCGTGGCCGGAGCTGCAGAAGCGCGCCGGGAATTGCGGCAGCTGCGCCATGAGATCGAAGCTGAAGCAGAGCTTGAAGAGGCTCCGGCTCTGCCCGCCGCCGAGCTGTCTGTGGGGAAAACTGTTTTTGTGCAGAGCCTGCAGCAAAAAGGGGAGATCCTCTCCCTTTCTCACAACGAAGCGCTGGTGCAGGTCGGCACGATCAGGGTGCACCTGCCGCAAAGCGAGCTCCGCCGCTGGGAGGGCCGCTCCGCCGGGACCGGGCCTCCGGTGCGGAGCAGTTACACCGTGCAGAAGGAGAGCGAGATCCGTTCCGAGATAAACTTGCAGGGCAAAACCGTGGAAGAGTCGATCCCGCTGGTGGACAAACTTCTCGACGATGCCCTCTGGTCTGGATTGGGGCAGGTCACTGTGATCCACGGCAAGGGGACGGGGAAGCTGAAGGAAGGGCTGCGCGCCTACCTGCGTGAGCATCCGCTGGTGAAATCCCTGCGCGGCGGCGCTGCCGGGGAAGGCGGTAGTACTGTCGTCATTCTGGTTGGCGATTCCGGGACCGGCCGGTAAATCTGGTGATATGATATTGAATTTTGCTTCCGGAGGGATGAACCTGGAGAGCTGCAAGCTGGAAGAACTTCTTTTAACGCTGCTGGAGCCGGGGGTTTATAAAACTACCGGCCAGCTGGTTCAGGAATTCCGGATGGAATTTCCCCGCATGTGGCGTGAGCTGGAGAAGGAAGGCGAGTGCCTCTTCGGCGGCAGCTGCGGCGCTTACCAGCAGCCGGCAACCCGGATCGCCCAGGCCCTTTTCAATCTCCCGGCGGAGAAATGCTTCTGCCGCCGGGAGGAAAATGGATACAGCTGGAGCGCCCCCACGTCGCCGGGCTTGTAGGGGCCGGGCGGCCCGGTCCAAACCCGTACTGCCTGCCCCGCCGGGGACTTTTAAAAGTAAAATCCTCGTTTGAAGTTTAACCCCGGTTAGACAAATGTTTGGGACGACCCGGTGGGCCGTCCCTACAAGCTGTCCCTACAATCTGAAAGAAAAAGAGTTTTTATGACAGAGCTTTGCTGCGCTAGAGTGGTGCCTGGAATATGGAGAGGCGGGAGAAGCAGGCGGCGAGGAAACCGCTCAGGCGCTCTCCGAGGTTCCAGCCATAAACCTTGCCATTATTGGCTCCGCCGGCGTTCCCGGAATCGTTTATGGTAATAGATTTTTCTGATGATGAAGAACCGCTATCGTTCACTGCGACAACTCTATATACATAGGTGATGCCCGGTTGGACTTCAGTATCTGTCCAGGAATAATTTTCACCAACATTAACAGTGTGTATAGGTTCAGGGGTTTCGTCACGATAAATGTGAAACAGGTCCGCCATGGGGCCCCTGGCCTCCCACTGGATGGTTACGTAGTAATAGTCCTCATCTTTATTATAGTCTTGCGACAGCGTGATCTCCGGATTCCCCGGCTTCTCTTGCGGCTGGTCCTGTACGTTTACCTCCACCACCGCCGGCTGAGAACGGCTGCCCTGTTCGTTTACCGCGTAGATAGTATAGATATATGTTTTCCCGATTTGAATTGTTTTGTCTTTATAAGACCTCTCATTTTTCCTGAGCTTTTTGATCAGCTGTGGTTCATCGCCGTTACCGTTTTTTATCTGGCGGTAAATATGAAACTCTTTCAGCGCCTCGCCGGTGTATTCCCAGGCCAGTTTCACCTGTCTTTTTCCGGAGGCTGAGGCGGTAAAAAATGCAAACATTCCGGAGTATTCCGAGTGTATATCGCAGGTTTCTTCGGGCGGCATTTCTTTAGCATCTTGTGGTATCCGCCCGGCTCCACTTCTCCACCCTCCATCAGTAACCATAAATTGCGGCCGGTTAAAACGTATCTCCTGAACAACCTGATCGGGGGGACAGAATTCCCCGGCCAGGAGCCCTGAGGCCTCGCAGATATCGACCTGCACATGCATGTCACAGGTTAGCCGCGGCACGTGATTTCTCAGGAAGTAGTCCGCCCGCACTGTTCCCGCTTCGCGGCAAAGCTCGGTGGGCCGGTGGCCCGATTTTGTGCACACCTCCACCCGGACCACTCCCGAAGGCTGCGGGGCGAAGTTTTCCCGTGGCAGGTCCTTGAAGATCTCCTTGAAAACCTCCCGGACAACCATGGTTCTTAAATTCCAACCTCTTGTTATAGCCCCCATATCCTTGATGTCGTAGCCCATCCAGAAGGAGGCGACAATATTGGGGGTATAAGCCACCAGGTAGACATCCCGCTCATCATCGGTTGTTCCCGTCTTGGCGGCCAGGGGGCGGCCCAGTCCCGAAAGACCTGTAGCGGTGGTGGTGACCACATCCTGGAGAATGCTGTTGGTGATGAAGGCAGCTTCACGGGATAAAACCTGTTCCGGCTCGGCTTCATGTTCATAGATTACCTTACCGTTTCGGTCTTCAATCCGCCGCACTGTATGCATCTTCATTTTGACCCCGTTATTGGCAAAGACACTGTAAGCCTGGGTCATGTCCAGAGCAGTAACTTCACGGGATCCGATTGCCCAGCTTGGCACCGGTGAACTTTCTTGAGGGCTGTAAGTGGAGATGCCCATCTGGTAAGCTTTTTCTGCCCCTTTTTGCAGTCCGGTATGTTCAGTGTAAGCTCTGATTGCCGGAATATTGTACGACCAGGAGAGGGCTTGGCGGACGGTAACCATCCCTCGAAAAACGCTGCCGAAGTTCTCCGGGCGCCAGCCCTGCGGTCCGATTAGTGGAGAATCGTCCAAAACCGAACCGGCTCCCAAAAGGCCTTCTTCAAAAGCTCTACAGTAGGCGACCACCGGTTTGATGGACGAACCGGGCTGGCGCGGACTGAGGTAACGCAGCAGTTCATTCCGGTTTTTGCTGTATTCCCGGCCGCCTCCCAGGGCCAGGAC
>CAYFRE010000021.1:9916-21726 GCA_964345455.1 uncultured Syntrophomonadaceae bacterium
GACCTCACCGCTCTGCGGATCGGCCAGCACAAGCGCCGACTGCGGTTGAGGGATCCCGTTTTCCTCGTCGATATAGGCGTTCGGGTAATCGGAGGGCAGCCGGCCGTTGTTGGCATTGACCGCCTCGCTAAGTTTAGTCATATCGATATAGGTGGTCCGGGGGTAGAGATCGGGCCGGTTGAGCACATTTTCCAGGTGTGACTGGTAATCTGTGTTCAGGGTGGTATAAACTTTGAATCCGCCGTTGTAGATGGCCTCGTAAGCATCTTCAACGGAGTCGAAATCAGGCATGTCTTTGAGAATATCAACCAGTTCGTAGTGGACCACGTAGTCTATAAAATAGGGATAAGGGTAAGCGATAGATTCCGGTTCGGCGAAGCTAAGCTCCGCCGAGAGTGCCTCCTCGTACTCCTCCGGGCTGATAAAGCCAAGCCGCTTCATGTTGGCGAGCACCAGCTTCATCCGGTTGATGGCTCCCTCTTCGTCGTAGAAGGGATTATCGTATTCAGGCAGGCGCACAATCCCGGCCAGCAGGGCTGATTCGGCCAGGTCAAGCTCGTCGATACTCTTGTCAAAATAGAAGCGGGAGGCTGCCTCCACTCCGTAGACGCCTTTGCCGAAGCAGATCCGGTTCAGGTACATCTCGAGGATCTCTTCTTTGCTGTACCTGCGTTCCAGCTGTAGGGCCAGCCACATCTCCTGGACCTTGCGCTGGATCCTTTTACCGGGGTCAAGCATGGCATTGCGGATCAACTGCTGGGTAATCGTGCTGGCGCCCTGTGAGAAACTGCGGTCACGGATATTGACCAGGATGGCCCGTCCAAAACCCAACAGGTCAACCCCTTTATGTTTTTTAAAACGCTCGTCCTCTATAGCGATAAAGGCATTCTGGAGCTGCTTTGGGATTTCGTCTATGGGAACGACTACCCGGTTCTCGGCGGCGTGAAGTTGGCTTATCTCGCGATCTTCACGGTCGAGAATATAAGATGCCTCCACGGCCTCCAGGGCTGCTGAATCCAGCTCCGGCGCAGAAGCGGCATAACTTATCAAGATGCCGGCAATGCTGAGGCCGGCGACCGCTATCAGGATCAGGATAACCAGGCCGGTTATCTTGAGAGTTTTCCGATTAATTTTGAACTTTGGAAATCGGAACTTGTTATTTTTTTGATCAGCGCTTTTCTGAGAACTGCTCAATGGAGTCTTTTTTTCAGCCACTCTTGGAGCGCCTCCTCCCACTCGGGATACTATAATAAAAACATTATAGCACAATTCTTTTGTTCGAGAGCATTTTTAACTAAATTTAACTATTTTGACTCATTGTTGATGTAATATTATGCCAATCCTGTAGCAATATTATTACATTATACCGTAATCATGGTTATAAGCCCCCCAGTTGCCAATTTTTCTCGAAAAAGATACCCAAAAGCAGATTGATCGTGTAAAATATTTATACTACTACTATACAATACGAAGTTCGTTCAGAATAAGGGAGGTTATACGGTTGAGTGCCAAGTCGATACAGGATTTACACCGCGATCTGCAGAATGAATTAGATCCCCTGTTTTATCCTTCCTCTATCGCCATCATCGGGGCCAGCCAGAACCTGATCAAACCGAGCGGTATTCCACTTCACCTGTTAACCATGTTTGAATATGCCGGTGAGGTCTACCCGGTCAACCCGAAGTACGAGCAAATTGGCGGATTGAAATGTTACCCCGCTCTGGCGGATATACCCGGCCCGGTGGATCTGGCGATCATCGGGGTGCCCGCTGCCATCACTATGGATGCGCTGCAGCAATGCGCCGCCGGGGGGGTCAAAGTTGCAATTGTCTTCACCTCGGGATTTGCCGAAGTAAGCGAAAGCGGCAGGAAAGTTCAGGAGGAGATGTGCCGCCTGGCCCGGAGTTCAGGCATGCGCATTGTTGGACCCAACTGCCTGGGAGTACTGAACCTTTACAACGGCAGTGTCCCCAGCTTCATGTTTCATGAAAAGCCTACGGGGCTGTTTTACCCGGAGAAGCTTTCGTACATCACCCAAAGCGGCGGCTTGGGCGCGATCATCTACCAGATGGTGCTGCAGCACTCCGTGGGCTTTAACTATTTTGTCAGCACCGGCAACGAAGCCGATGTCAGTTTCGCCGAAGTTTTAAGCTACCTGGTTGGCCGGGACGAAGTCGGACTGATCGGCGGATATATCGAAGGTTTGCAGCGGGACGGGCGCCTGTTTATGGATGCCTGTTACAGGGCGCTGCAAAAACGCAAGCTGGTCACCTTTCAAAAAGTGGGCCGTACCTTAATCGGCGCCACGGCAGCGGCTTCACATACCGGAGCTCTGGTTGGTGAAGACCGGGTCTACGACGGGGTGTTCAAACAGTACGGGGCCGTGCGCGCCGACGATGTTGAGCAAATGAATGCGCTGATCACCCTGCATGCCGCCGGACGGATGCCTGCCGGGAAAAATATCGGTGTGATCACCATTTCCGGCGGCGGCGGAGTTGTGGTGGCGGACAAATGCCCCCAATTCGGATTGGAAGTGGTCCGGCTAACCGAAAAGACGCAAAACAATCTGCGTGAATTTTTCCCATCCTACGGGGCTGTGACCAACCCGGTTGACCTGACCTCGGCGATTTTTGTGGATGAAGCTCTTTTCCAGCGGGCCATCCGCACGGTCATGGAGGACCCGCTGGTCGATGTCGGGGCATTTTTCTACAACTTGCAGATGCCCGATACCGAGGCGGCGCAGAAGATCATCGACGTTTACTACTCCGTTGACAAACCGCTGGTGATCTTCACCTGGCCCACCGGCCAGGATTTTGCCGTCGAAGCCAGGGAGAAGATGATCCGGGCCGGCGTGCCTGTAATCGAGCATGTTCCCAGCGGACTGTGGGCTCTATCCGCTCTGGCGGACTGGGTCAAAAAAGCAGAAAATGTCGGCGTCTTTCCGGTATATAAACCCGGATCTGAACAGCAGCGCGCCCTGGAAACCATCCGGCTTTCAAGAAGCCGCAGCCTGACCGAATCTCGTTCCAAGGATATCTTGAAGGCATACGGGATTCCGGTCACCAGGGAGAAGCTGGCCTGTTCGGCCTCCGAGGCGGTGACGGCGGCGGAGGAACTCGGTTACCCGGTCGTCCTGAAGATCGAGTCACCGGATATTCTCCACAAAACCGAGGCAGGCGGGGTGATCTTGAACCTCGAAGATGCGGGCTCTGTAGAAAAGGCTTATGATCTCATAGTAAAGCGGGCCCGGAGCTATAATCCCGCGGCCAGGGTGGACGGGGTCCTGGTCCAGGAGATGCTTCCACCGGGATTGGAAGTAATTTTGGGAGTGAAGAAGGATCTTATTTTTGGCCCAACCATACTCTTTGGCCTCGGCGGTATCTATGTCGAACTGCTCAAAGATGTGGCGCTGCGAACTGCCCCCTTAAGAGAGGAGGACGCCCGGGATATGATCGAAGAGATCCAGGGGAAGGCTCTCCTCGATGGCGTGCGGGGGCAGCCTCCCCGGGACCGGCAGGCCCTTATTTCCATCATGATGCAGCTTTCCCGGATGGCGGTGGAGCTGGGCAGCGAGATCGCCGAACTCGATATCAACCCCCTGATTCTTTATCCCGATGGAGAAGGAGCCGTCGCCGCCGACGCCCTCATTGTCCTAACAGATGAAACGTAATTTTGCCTGACATCCCGGTTTTACCCGGCCGGGGCCGGGCGGATCGTTTCGCAGATTCGGGGGGCTGTCCCAAAAGGAGCATCCTACTTATGAATAAGAGTTGCCTTAATACTCTCATGCTCCGCCAGGTCCGAACTCCAACTTCTCACTTCTCAATTTTCCTGCTTCTATTCTCTTGCCTCCTGCCTCCTGAATAGCTTCACTTGCTTCCGGTAAAAATAAAATGCTCGAATATCACAGTAAAAGGGAGGTTCATCAATGCGGGCAACCATGCGCAATGTGGGCAAGGCCGAGTTCATATCGCTGTTCGAGCAGCACCAGGCAGAATCTCTCTGCAGCAAAAAGCTGCAGTCTTATTCAGCCCAGGTCCAGGATCCTCGCCTGCGCAACCTGATTAATGAATTTAACACCCAGTGCCAGCAGCGCGCTCAATGGCTTTCATCGACCTTGAGCGAAGCCGGCGGTACCCCGTACATCACTTCATAAGGAGGTGGCCTCGATGGTACAACAATTAACCGAAAAAGATATTGCCGGCGACATTCTCTCCGGTTTCAAATTTAACGCCGCCGGCTATTTGCACGCGGTAATGGAGGCGCAGGATCCAAGCATCCGCCAGGCTTTCTTTGATTACCAGAACCAGTGTGTCGCCTCGCAGGAGAAGATCTTTCGCTACATGCAGGACCAGGGCTGGTACAAGGTGCCGATGAACCAGGAAACCATGGGCTAGATGCATGGCCCGGTTATATTGAAGACGGCCTGTTCTTATGGAACGGGTCGTCTTGCTGATCCGGGGGCTTTTTTCATGTTATAATTCTACCGGAGGGGGAAAGATGGAGAAACTTCGGTTAAAAGCAGCCGACTATATCATAATCGCCGTCCTGCTCCTTGCCGGATGCGCCGGCTTATGGTTGAACCTGCAGCGAAGCGGCGCTTCGCTGCAGAAGTATCTGACCATCTATGTGGATGATCAGGCAGTTGCCGAACTCTCCTTCGCCCCCGAAGATCGTTTCACCTATTCATTTCCCTATGATCAGGGGCGGCACCGGGCGGTTCTGGAGATCGAAGGCGGCCGGGTAAGGATGCTCCCCTTGCCGGAAGAGCTCTGCCCCCGGGGTATCTGCGCCCACACCGGTTGGATTGACCGGTCCTATGAAAGCATTGTCTGCCTGCCGAACCGGATCATGATTGTTTTTTCGCATGCGCCGCCGGGAGAAAATGGCGATATTGACAGCATCACCTTTTAGGATCAAACCCCGCGGCGCTCCTGCCCGTTTTGTTGACAAAGAAAATAAAGGTCAGTATAATTGTTTTAGTTTTGCAAAGGATGGAAGAAAAATGCGGATTTTTCTCCCCGAGGTGAAGCAAAAAAAAGGCGAAGCCTGCAAATACCGTTTTCAGGGCAAGATCAAGGATTATCTTGATACCGGAACGGACGATGAAAGCAACTTTACCCTGGCCGTGACAGTGCGCATCAGCGGCGATAAAATCATGGTAGAGGGAGATTTTAAAGCTGAGATCGAGGTAGACTGCTCCCGCTGCCTGCAGCCTTTCATGCAGCAGATAAATACAGATTTCAACGAGGTCTTCACGGTGACGCCTCTTCTGGATAAAAAGAGCTCTCCTGAAGACCTGGCCCTGGAGACGGCGAATCAGCTTACGGTGAGCGGCGACTACCTTTACCTGAATGAATATGTTCGCCAGCTATTTATTCTCTGCCAGGAGTATAAGCCACTCTGCAAACCGGATTGCCGGGGTATCTGTGCGAGATGCGGCGCCGATCTGAACCGGGCGGCCTGTTCCTGCGAGAACGAAGCCCAGATCGATCTCCGTTTGCTGAAGCTGAAAGATTTTCATCCGGGCAATTAGGCCTGATATCATTAAGGAGGCAGATTCATGGCTGTTCCCAAAAGAAGAACTTCTCGCGCCAAGCGGGATCGGAGGCGGAGTCACTGGAAACTGAAGGCGCCGCATTTGATTCCCTGCCCTCAGTGCCACGAGCTAAAACCGGTCCACCGGGTTTGCTTGAAGTGCGGCTATTATAAAAATCGCGAAGCCATCAAGGTAGAGTAGCGAGATTTTATAAGCGGACGCCCCTTTTTATTGATCAAAGGGGCGTATTTCTATCAACTGCAGCTTGTGGAAGGGGTTATCAATTATGGTCAGGCTGGCTGTTGACGCCATGGGCGGCGACCATGCGCCGCATGAGATTGTCCGCGGAGCCGTGGCCGCGCTGCAGGCACGGGCAGATTTAAAGCTTTTTTTGGTCGGGCGCCGGGAGAAGGTCGGAGAGATCCTTGACGGAATGACTTACCCGGCAGAGCGGCTGGAAATTATTCATGCCGATGAGGTTATTCACGGCAGCGACGATCCGGGACTGGCTATCCGGCGGAAGAGAAAATCATCTCTGGTGACCGCTTTGCAGTTGGTGCGGACGGGGCAGGCGGACGTAATCTTGAGTGCCGGCAATACCGGAGCGCTGATGGCGGGGGCGCTTCTTTTTTTGGGCCGGATACCGAAGGTGACCCGCCCGGCTCTGCTTGCGGTAATGCCCGGCTTCAGCGGGACACCGTTTATCGTTCTGGATGTTGGCGCAAATATGGACGCCAGGCCCGAGCAGCTGGTTCAGTATGCTTTCATGGGCCGCATCTACTCGCAGAAGCTGCTGGGATGTGCTTCGCCGCGGGTGGCCCTGCTCAATGTGGGCACGGAGTTGAACAAGGGTAACAGCCAGGTAAAGAAAGCCCTGCCCCTCTTTCAGGAATATGTTTCCGGTTTTTGTGGTAATATTGAAGGCACGGATATTTTCTTCAACGCCGCCGATGTGGTTGTCTGCGACGGTTTTGTAGGAAACATCCTGTTGAAAATTTCGGAAGGGCTTGCCCGGGGGATCATGAACCAGTTGAAACAGGAGCTAAAGATTAATCTTCGCAGCCGTGCCGGCGCTCTCCTGCTGCGGCCGGCTTTGCTGAGGCTGCGCGATCAGATTGACAGCACCGAATACGGCGGGGCTCCCCTGGTCGGGGTAAAAGGCCTCTGTATCAAATGTCACGGTTCTTCGCAGGCCAAATCGATCGAGCGGGCTGTTCTGCAGCAAGCTTATCCTTTTGTTCAGTTACGCCTCGAGGCATTATTCCAGGAAGCTCTCCGCGAATCCCCCCTTTCGGTCAAAGGAGAGGAATTTCAGGGTGGGAAAAACTAGCGCTGCCATCACCGGATGCGGCGCGGCCCTGCCGGAGCGCCGGATCACAAATTTTGATCTTGAAAAAATGGTAGATACCAGCGATAAATGGATCCTTGCCCGGACCGGAATCCGGGAAAGGCGTCTTCTCGAAGAAGGACTTTCCAACGTAGATCTTTCCGAACGCGCCGCCCGTGACGCCCTGGAGATAGCCGGGCTGAAACCGGATCAGCTGGAGCTTATCCTTGTGGCCACGGTCACTCCCGATTATCCCCTGCCGGCCACGGCATGCTATCTTCAGGCGAGATTGGGAGCTTTTCACGCTGCAGCAATGGATCTTGCCGCCGGCTGCAGCGGTTTTATCTACGCTCTCACGGTAGCGGACCATTTTATCCGCTCCGGCGCCTACCGCAACGTCCTGGTGGTCGGGGTGGAGATCCTCAGCCGGATTGTCGACTGGGAAGACCGCAACACCTGTGTCCTGTTCGGAGACGGGGCCGGGGCGGCGGTAATGCAGCCCGTAACAGGCGAGCGGGGCCTGATCGCCTTTGAACTCGGCGCCGACGGCAGGGGTCTCGATATGCTCTATATTCCGGCAGGGGGGGCCGTTCTTCCCACCAGTGCCGGGACGGTGCAGCAGCGGCTTCATTATGTCAGGATGAACGGCCCCGAGATCTTCAAGTTTGCGGTGCGCATCGTTAAAGAGACCATGGATCGGCTTGTGAAAAAAGGCAAAATCGAATATGCCGATCTGGATCACCTTTTCCTGCACCAGGCCAACATGCGGGTCATTGAATCAATCCGCAAGAAGCTGCAGCTGCCCCGGGAGAAGGTTCCGGTGAATATTGATCGTTACGGGAACATCTCTTCGGCGACGATCCCGATCGCGCTCTGTGAAGAGGCGGCGGCAGGCCGCCTCAAGGAGGGGGATCTCCTGGCCGCTGTCGCCTTTGGCGCAGGCCTTACCTGGGGCGGCATCCTGATGAGATGGTAACAGGACAGGCCGGAATGGGGTGAGAGTTTTGAAGCTGGCATATCTATTTCCAGGCCAGGGGGCCCAGAAGAGAGGTATGGGCCGGGATATTTACGACTGCTACCCGGAAGCGCGGGCTGTTTTTGAAGAGGCGGCCCGGGTGCTGGGGGATGAACTTCTAGAGGCCATCTTCCATGGTCCCGAGGAGAAGCTGCAGAGAACAGAATATGCCCAGCCGGCGCTGGTAACTGTTTCCACCGCCCTGCACCGGGTAATTTCGGGGATGGGGTTCCCGGCGGAGGCGGCGGCCGGGTTGAGCCTTGGCGAATACAGCGCGCTGGTGGCGGCAAAGGCGCTCTCCTTTGCCGATGCTCTCCCCCTGGTGCAGAAGCGGGGCCGCTTGATGCAGGAGGCGGTGCCGCCGGACCGGGGGGCCATGGCCGCGGTGATCGGGCTGGAGCCCCTGAAAGTGGAGCAGGTCTGCGCGGCGGCCCGGGCTGACGGCGTGGTCTCGCCGGCCAATTACAACTGTCCCGGGCAGGTGGTGATCTCGGGAGAAGCCTGGGCGGTGGAGCGAGCCGCCGCACTGGCCAGGGAGGCGGGGGCGAAAAGGATCATCAGGTTGAAGGTGAGCGCTCCCTTCCACTGCTTCCTGATGGAGCCGGTTGAGCCCTGCCTGAAACAGGAGCTGGCCCGGCTGAATTTCGGTCCCGCTTCCATCCCGGTAGTGCTCAATGTTTCCGCCGGTTTTGAAAGCAATCCGGCGGAGATCAAAAGAGCGCTGGTCCGGCAGGTGAGTAACCCGATCCTCTGGGAACAGTCCATGAATACGCTTATCGAGGCGGGTTTTGATACTTTTGTGGAGCTGGGGCCGGGCAGGGTGCTCACCGGGCTGATGAAAAAGATAAATTCGGGTGTTCATGCGGCCGCGGTGGAAGACTGTGCCTCTCTGGAAGCGGCGCTGCAATATCTGGAAGGGGTTGCCTAAGGCATGCTGAAACTGGAACAAAAGGTAGCTATAGTTACCGGAGGCTCCCGCGGCATCGGCCGGGCGGCGGCATTGGCCCTCTCGCGGGTCGGAGCGGCGGTGGTCATAAATTACGTTCGCCACCGCGCCGCGGCGGAGCAGCTGCTGGGCGAAATTGAGCGCGCCGGAGGGCGCGGGCTGCTCGTCCAGGCTGATGTGGCTGTCTACGGGGACTGCGAGAGAATGGTGCGGCTTTCTCTTGAACATTTTAACAGAATTGATATACTAATAAATAATGCCGGGATAAATAGGGATAATTTACTTATCAGGATGAAACCGGAAGAGTGGCGGGAAGTTATCGATGTCAACTTGACCGGCATTTTTAACGCGACCCGGGCGGTGATGCGGCCGATGTTGAAGCAGAAAAGCGGCGGGCGGATAATTAACATTGCTTCCGTGGCCGGCATTTACGGAAACAGCGGGCAGGCCAATTATGCGGCGGCCAAGGGAGGCGTGATCGCTTTTACCCGTTCGCTGGCCAAGGAGCTTGGCTCGCGGGGGATTACGGTTAACGCCGTGGCCCCGGGCTTTATTGAAACCGAGATGACCGCGGCGCTGACCGCCGGGCTCAAAGAGCAGGCCTTGAAAAATATTGCTTTGGCCCGCTTCGGGAAACCTGAAGACGTGGCCGAAGTCATCCTGTTTCTTGCTGCCGCCGGCAGCTATATCACCGGACAGGTGATCTCCGTTGACGGCGGCCTTGTTATGTAAAACATAATAAAGGCGGGAAGGAGGTGTTCCGGGTGAGCGTTGAAGCGAAGGTTAAAGCAATTGTCTCTGATCAGCTCGAAGTGGCGCTCGAGAATCTCACCGCAGAGACCACTTTCGAAGAGATCGATGCCGACTCTCTCGACATCGTGGAGCTGGTAATGTCGCTGGAAGAAGAATTCGATCTGGAAATATCCGACCAGGAGATAGAAAATATTAAAACGATCGGCGATATCGTCAAGTACATTGAATCGAAGCTCTAGCCTTTTGGGGTGAGAACGTGCGCAGAGTTGTGGTGACCGGTATGGGGCTGGTAACTCCGATCGGTTCGGATAAAGAAGAATACTGGCAGAGCCTGGTAAACGGGCGCAGCGGAATCCAGAGGGTAACCTCCCTCGATGTCAGCAATTACCCATGCCAGATAGCCGGCGAGGTTCCGGATTTTGACCCGGCCCGCTACATTGAAAAAAGAGAAGCCAGAAAGATGGACCGCTTTACGCAGTTCGGCGCTGCGGCCGCCCTGATGGCCTGGCATGATGCCGGCCTGGATCAGGATGAGATTGACCGTGATGCGGCGGGGGTGATTGTCGGTTCGGGCATAGGCGGGATCAGAACGATTGAGGAGCAGTACAGTCTTCTCATGGCCAAGGGACCGCGGAGGGTAAGCCCGTTTTTGGTTCCGGCGCTGATCGCGAACATGGCCGCCGGCTATATCTCGATCATGCTCCGGTTGAGGGGACCGAATTCGACCGTGGCAACCGCCTGCGCCAGCTCCAACCATGCCGTCGGTGACGCTTTTCGCGTTATTCAGCGCGGAGAAGCCGAGATCATGGTGGCGGGCGGAGCCGAGGCGGCGATCAGCCACATTGCCTTTGCCGGGTTTTGCGCGGCCCGGGCTCTCTCGACGCGCAACGATGATCCGGCGCGGGCTTCCCGGCCTTTCGACCGGGAAAGGGACGGCTTTGTCATGGGCGAGGGTTCCGGAATCGTCATTCTCGAGTCGCTTGACCACGCTTTGCAGCGCGGAGCCCATATCTACGCAGAGATCGCCGGTTACGGGATGTCGGGAGATGCATTCCATATAACCGCTCCGGATCCCGAAGGGATCGGGGCCCGCCTGAGCATGCAGCGGGCTCTTGATAGCGCCGGTCTGGACCCCGGCGCGGTTGACTATATCAACGCGCACGGCACCTCCACCGGGTATAACGACCGCATAGAAACGCTGGCCATAAAGAAGACCTTTGGCCGGTATGCCCCCGGGCTGGCGATTAGCTCGACCAAATCGATGACCGGCCACCTCCTGGGGGCGGCGGGAGCGGTGGAGCTTATCGCCACTCTTCTCTGCATGGAACATCAGACGGTCCATCCGACGATCAATTACGAGTTTCCCGATCCGGATTGTGATCTCGATTATGTGCCCAACCGGGCGCGCGCCTTGAAAATTGGTGTTGCTTTGAACAATTCGTTTGGTTTCGGTGGAGCCAATGCCACCCTGGCGGTGAAATGCTATGTTGATGAATAACTCGAAAGAGCAAGCTGCTTCCTGGTCAGACCGGGTTAAGGAGTTATTGAAAACTCTCGGGTGGGAGATCCGGGAGATAAAGCTCTACGAGCAGGCGTTGACGCACTCCTCTTTCGCCCATGAAAAAGGCAAGATCAATGCTCATAACGAGCGCCTGGAGTTTCTGGGGGATGCCGTTTTACAGCTGGTTATCAGCGATCATCTTTATTTTTTATACCCTTACCTGCCTGAAGGAAGGCTGACCAGGCTGCGCGCCGACCTGGTCTGCGAAGCCACCCTGGCCGACCTGGCCGGGATGCTTGGGCTGGGTTCTTACCTGCGTCTCGGCAAAGGAGAAGCAGCGGGAGGCGGCGCCGGCCGCCCCTCGCTGCTGGCTGATGCCCTGGAGGCGCTTTTTGGCGCTTTGTTTATTGACCACGGCCTGGAAAAATGCCGTCTGTATATCATCCGGCTCTATCGTCCCGCCCTGGAGAACATTACCGGGGAGCCGTTGCATCGTGACTACAAGACCTTGCTCCAGGAATTAATCCAGGCCCGTGATGGAGTAACCCCCGAGTACCATATCGTCCGGGAGAGTGGTCCCGATCACGATAAAATATTTGAAGCAGAAGTGCTTATCGGCAGCCGGGGCGGGGTTGGACGAGGCTGCGGGAGAAGTAAAAAAGAGGCGGAGCAGGCTGCCGCCAAAGAAGCCTGGTTAAAGCTAAACTGATCATCCGGCCGGACGGGCAA
>CAYFRE010000022.1:0-21559 GCA_964345455.1 uncultured Syntrophomonadaceae bacterium
CTCTTCGGGGGTGCAATAGCAGTGGTAGGCTTTGTCTTCTTCCAGGAGGCGAGCCGCCGCGCGGTTATATTCCTCGAGACGCTGCGATTGAAAATAGGGCCCCTCCTCCCAATCCAGTCCCAGCCAGCGCATTGAATTGATCAGTCCTTCGGTATACTCGGGCCGGGAACGCTCCAGGTCCGTATCATCGATCCGGAGAATGAAAGTGCCCTTGTTGGCGCGGGCAACAAGGTAGTTGAACAGCGCCGTCCGGGCGCCGCCAATATGTAGCTCGCCCGTCGGGCTGGGGGCAAATCTAACCCTTACCGGTCTCAATTGGGCCACTCCTTATCCTGAATTTACCTTATGTAATATAACATAACCTGGATTAATAAGCAATGGGACAGTGGGACAAAGGGGACGTACCTGTTTGTCCCACTTTGATAGAAACTGCCTTGCCAGAAATGATCATGTTATCTTATTAACGTTATGGTCAACACAGGCACTGCTGGTTTGGGCCGGGCATGGACGGACCCGACATTATTGGAAGTCGGAAGTTTGAGGCCGGAAGTTGGAAAAACATTGAAGCGGGCGAACACAGTTCGCCTCTACAACACAGCCTGACCCGGCGAGCGAACCTAGTCTCCCCTACGACATTGAGGGTATAAGGGATCCAAGTTCTGTTGGATATCTGACTTCTGACTTCCGATTTTTGTCCTCTCATTTGAACTGGTTGAGGGCTATCTGGCACTGCTGGATGCATTCTTCGACCTTCCGGGCCGAGGCGATGAAGGCGTTCCTGGCCTGGCTGTTCTCTGTTTCCTGTGCGGCTGTCCTTAATTCGCTTGCTGAATGGCGAAAACTGTCAATACATCTCTCTACTTTCTGGCGGGGATCCAACGATATCGCCTCCTGGTATGATCATGCTTGCAGCCATAGTTTGTGCCGGTGGCGCCTCCGGCATACGTTTTACCGGAGAAAGCACTTTCCGTTGCCTGAACGGCGATCAACCGCCGGAGCCGACACGGTAAACGGTGGGGACGGGACGGTAGTAGTCATGGCTGAGCAGTTCACGCGAGATCTCCTCTTCACCGTTGTAGACCACCCGCCAGGTTTTCACGTAGTAGCCCGCTCTGCCCTTTTCGACCAGTTCTTGTTCTCCCCCAGGCAGAGCGGAGCTATCTTCATAGTGAACCGGGGGCTCCACCCGGACAATATCCGAGGAGTATATCTCCACCCGCTCCTCCATGGGATGACCGAAAAGGCGAAAGGTAAGCCGGCCCTCGTTCAACTCTGCGCCGATCAGGATATGATGGTCCCGGGTGTTTTTGAATTTCAAGTCGGCATGGCCGATGGAGATGGAGGCATCTCTTCCTACGGGCAGGTAGCCGATAGTGAGGCTGTGGTTGTACCGCTCAACAATGGCCAGGTTGGCCAGGAGCACGGTGTTGTAAAGAGTCGAAGAGACCTGGCAGAGCCCTCCGCCAAGGCCGGGCACAAGTCTGCTTCCCTCGATCACCGGCGCTTCGCGATATCCTTTTTCCCGGGTTGTATCTCCCACAACCTCTTCAAAAGAGAAGATCTCGCCGGGAGCCAGAAGGTAACCGTTGATCGCGTTGGCACCCAGGCCGATGTTATGAACCCGGTTGGGGATAGCGGGAGATACATCGGTGGAGAAAGAGACCATGATCTGCTCAACGCCGTAGCCGGCCAGCACAGCCGCCGTGAGCTCCGGCTGCTTTACACCGATGGGGAGCTTCACCTCGCTCTGACCATGCAACACTGCATCAAGCAATCTTTTTTGCAGCAGCCTGACCTGTAGATAACGGCCACTTATCTCTTTTTGAATCGAGACCTCCGCACCCTTGACCATAAATCTGGCATCCTGCGGCTTCTCTTCAACCTGTCCGGCCAGGCCGGCCAGGAATTGATCGAATTTACCCGCTTCCACATTCAATATTCCCTCTACATGCAGCGGGGAGCGCGTCCAGAGCCGGCACAGTCTCCCGCTATAGCCCTGGCGGCCCGATCCGGCTTCGCGGAGCAAAGCCATCGTCTGATTCTTGTTCCAGGATATCCCCAGTTCTGAAAGGGAGATTGTCATCTCCTCTCCTTCAATTCCGGCGAGACTGAGCTCCTTTAGTGACCACAGCTCCGCGGCCAGCCCGGCTTCGGCTTCCGCAAGGCTCAATCCGCCAAGTGAAACTTCGTTCAAGTAAATTCCGGGGTAGATCCTGCCACGGTAACAGCAGTAATCGACTCCTGTAGATAATGCCGCAATGATCAGAAGAGCCGGGACCACGAGTAGAATCCGGACCACTTTGTGGTGCAGTGCACCGGCAAGACGCTCTTTTAATGACAATGCTCTTTATCCGCCTCCGGATTGACCTTGTTAATGCATATGATCCGGACGGAAGCAGATATGCAAATTGATTTTGGGGATGTATATATTGAAGAAAAAAAGCCATAATAGGAATGGAGCCTCACAAGGCAAAGTGTTATGGGTAACTGACGTTACTATAACCGGAGTTCTTTGTGAGGCTCCGCTTTTAACCAAAGAGGGAGAGGATGATTCCGGCGGCTACGGCGGAGCCGATCACCCCAGCGACATTCGGTCCCATGGCGTGCATCAGCAGGTAATTTTTAGGGTTGGCCTCTTTGCCAAGGGTCTGGGAAACCCGGGCGGCCATCGGCACGGCGGAGACCCCCGCGGAGCCAATCAGGGGGTTGATCCTTCCTCCGGTGATCAGGTAAAGCAGCTTGCCCATAAGAACTCCCCCCGCAGTACCGACAGCAAATGCGGTCAGTCCGAGGACGATGATTAAAATCGTGTTCCAGGTCAAGAATAATTCAGCCGTAGCCTTGGCTCCAACGGAAAGCCCCAAGAATATGACGATGATATTGTTCAGCTCCGTCTGTGCGGTCCTGCTTAAACGTTCCGTGACCCCGCTTTCACGCAGCAGGTTACCGAACATGAGCATTCCCAGCAGCGGTACTGCTGAAGGCAGGAGCAGGCCTGAAATAATGATCACCGCGATGGGGAAAATTATTTTCACAGTTTTGGGAACAGGCCGCAGCTGTTTCATCACTACTTCGCGTTCTTTCCTTGTGGTCAACAGCTTCATGATCGGCGGTTGAATGATCGGTACCAGGGCCATGTATGAGTAAGCGGCGATGGCAATTGAGCCCAGGAGCTCGGGCGCCAGACGGCCTGCCACAAAAATTGCCGTTGGACCGTCGGCTCCTCCGATGATCCCGATGGCTCCGGACTGCGTGGCGGTAAAACCCAGAAAGTAGGCTCCGGCAAAGGTGGTAAAGATGCCGAACTGTGCGGCAGCCCCCAGAAGAAGTGTCACCGGGTTGGCGATGAGCGGTCCAAAATCGGTCAGCGCTCCGATCCCCAGGAAGATCAGAGGTGGATAGATTCCCTTGTCCAGGCCGAAAGAAAGATAATTGAGCAGTCCCCCGATAATGCCCGGCTCTTCCGGTTGGACAAGTCCGGCGAGAGGAAGGTTTACCAGCAGCATCCCGAAACTGATCGGCACCAGAAGCAGCGGTTCGTACTTTCGAACAATACCTAGATAGAGTAGTCCGCAGGCAATGCCGATCATGGCCAGATCCGGCAGCGTGAGGTGGTAAAAACCGGTGCTTTGAATAAATTCGCAGATCAGTTCTCCCATATTTTTATTCCTTTCCCCTGCTGCTTTAAGAACGGCATGATTCAAGAGATCTCCAGGAGGATCTCTCCACTGCCGACCGTATCCCCGACCTTTACATGTATCTCGTGCACCGTGCCCGGTTGGGCGGCGGTAATTTCATTTTCCATTTTCATTGCTTCCAGGACCAGGAGGACATCCCCTTCCTTAACGGTATCGCCGCGCTTCACCGCGATATCGAGAATTGAACCGGGCATGGGAGCCTCCACGTTCAGGACACCGTCAGCCGGGCGGCGTAGCTGTTGCGGTTCCGGTCCTATCTCTGCCGGATATACCGGGAGCGCCGGTTCGCGGTGAGTTGTGTCCCGATTTTGGAGCGAATTTGAAGCCGTTACCTCTTCCACAACCACATTGAAAACCTGGCCGTCGACAGTTACTTTATATTTCTTCAAGTCTTTTCCCTCCTTGAAATTTCCAGATGAACTCTGTTTTCCAGAAGATCCTTACGGCCGGCGGTCAACCAGCGAGAACCCCGTGTTTCCGGCCGGTTGACCCCCAGTCGCAAGGAACCTGTACAGCTGGAATTCGCTGTCCGGTGGCAGTTTACCGCCGCTGATATTGCGGCCGCGAGCCGCGGTGACAGGACTTCATCCGGGACTTCCCGGAAAACAGCCCGTTCTTCTTTTTTTACCATGCGGGAAGAGAACCGGTTAAACAGAAGAATCAGCCCGTAGAGTGCAAAGAGAATTACCATTACTACGGAGAAACCCAGAAAAATGATCTGCATGCTGAAAATGAATTTTTCTGCCATATGTACAATCTCCTTGGCGCAACGATCATACAAAGGTATTCTATCATTTCATTCTACCCCATGGAAGGGCGGAGAATGTTAATTGTGTTTAAACTTAAGGCCGCGGGGGGCCTCTTTGATAGCGGCCAGGCAGCGGTAGGGCACGGTGAAACCTCCGGGCTTTCCTGCGCGGTAGTCCCGATCGCCGTGATAATCCGAGCCCCCGGTGATCAGGAGATCCATCTGTTGCGCCTGGTGGCGATAGTAGCGGACCATCTCCGGAGCATGCTCCGGGTGAACCACTTCGATACCGCGAAGCCCCATGGTGACAAGTTTCCGGAGCAATCCCCCGCCGGAGGCGCCTGGGTGGGCTACTACAGGAACTGCTCCGGCCCGGTGCAACATGGTTATCGCCCGCGCGGGATCCAGGATCGCGCGGGGGACAAATGCAGGGCGCCCCTGCTCAAGGTAAAGGGAGAATGCGGTATCAATATCGGGAGTATAGCCTCGTTTTGCCATCAACCGGGCCAGGTGCAGTCTCCCGGGGGCAGCCGAACCCGCTTCGGAGATAACCTCTGCATCAGATATGCCGAATCCAAGATTGCGCAGACGGGTCAGCATCTTTTCCATGCGTAGGTAGCGTTCGCGGCGCAATTCTTCAAGGACAGAGCTTATCTTTTCCGGGAAAAGAGGATCGTAGCCGAGCAGGTGAATCTCCATTTCTCCGGTAGAGGCGCTGATCTCTATCCCGGGAAGAACCTCCAGACCGCAACGCCGCCCTGCGGCAAGGGCCTCTTCGATGCCGTCCAGCGTGTCGTGATCGGTCAGAGCCACCGCGGCCAGACCCGCTTCGGCAGCCAGGGCAATCAGCCGGGTAGGGGCCAGTGATCCGTCCGAGGCGGTGCTGTGCAGGTGAAGGTCCACCGGCAGATGCAGTTTCTCACGGCTCATGGCGCCCCACCACCGAGGTTTTCCTGCAATATCCGCCTGACATTATCCCAGGCGATCAATTTCACCTCGCGGGGGTGAAAGCCTCGCCTGCAAAGAGCTTCGGGAAGAGCGGCATAATCCGCGACATTCTTGATCTCCTTAACGGTGCAATCAATGCCGTCAAAGTCGGACCCGAAGGCAAGATGCTCTACCCCGATCAATCCGGCGATATGCACAAAGTGATCCAGCAGCTGCTCCAGGCCGGCTTCCGCTTCATTTGAAATGAAGCGGGGATAAATGCTCAACCCGATGACCCCGCCCCTGGCGGCGAGCGCCTTCAGCTGTTCATCGGTGAGGTTGCGGGGATGATCACACAGCCGCCTGGAATTGGCATGAGACACCAGCGGCGGCCGCCCAGTTATATCAAGGGCTTCAAAAAAACAGCGTGTTGAGAGGTGGGCCAGATCCAGGATGATTCCTTTGAGTGAAAGTTCCTGCACCAGGTCCCGGCCGGCGCGGGTCAGCCCGCCGCCCGCGGATTCTTCGCCTGCTCCGTCAGCGTAAAGATTGCGGTCATTCCAGGTCAGGGAGAGCGCCCGCACTCCCAGGCGGTGAAAGATCTCCAACAGCTCCGGGCTGCCTTCCAGCGGCTCTGCACCTTCGAGAGCCAGAAGCGCTCCGATCTTCCCCTCTCGCTCCGCCGCCGCCAGGTCGCTTTCATTTTCCAGGCTTTTCAGGTGCCGGCTGTTTGCATACAGGCAGCGGTGATAGCGGCCGATCTGCTCCAGTGCTGCATGCAGGTAGCTATGCCGCATATACGGGGCCGTGCATATGGCAAAAAACTGCAGGCCAACCCCACCCACGATGAGCCGGGGCAGATCGATATGACCGGTGCAGTTGTGCCGGCCGAAATCAAAATCTTTTTTCCCCATCAGCACAATCGTATCGCAGTGGCAATCGGCAATTTTAAAATTAGCAGTGGACATGTTTCTATTCTACTCGATATTTCCACAAAAAAACACCCCCACCGGATTAGCATAAGGGTGTCTTTTCAACTGACACACTTCCGAAGTTTAGCGCGGCTCAATTATTAATTTGATAGCAGTTCTTTCCTCCCCGTCGATTTGAATATCCGTAAAAGCGGGAATACAGATCAGGTCTATACCACCCGGGGCCACAAATCCCCTGGCAATGGCAACCGCTTTTACGGCCTGGTTCAGGGCGCCGGCGCCGATGGTCTGGATTTCGGCCCCCCCCCGTTCACGCAGCACTCCTGCTAATGCACCGGCCACAGAATTGGGATTGGACTTTGCTGAAACCTTTAATACTTCCATCTAACCAGTAGATACCTCCTTCAACGGGATTTGCTTAAATTATACTTCTCTGATGAAATTAAAATTCCTGCCTGAAAAATGAGAAAATTTTAATTGTTACCTGTAGATCCTAAAATCATGGGGGATATCATAAACGTCCCTTTAACAGTAAGTATGCCATCAAAACGGTAATTGTGCAAGATATTTCTAAAGAGTCAGGCACATTTTGTTAAAAAAACTGACTATTTGTCGAAAACATAAACCTTGCCGGCTTCACGAAAGGCAAAAAGGTGGCTGATCTTGCGGTTGGGGTCGGTCGACGGAAAGCGGCCGGGTAGATCTTCAACCGGGAGCGCCGCCTCCGGCCAGCCGCTATCTTTTCCCTGGCGGATCTCGTCGATAAGATCTACATTGAAGAAATCTTTAACGGTCTTCGTCAACAGGCTGATCACATCGCTGAGCTGAGAATCACCGGTGAGGATGATCTGGATCTGGGTTAACCCGGGATATCTATTCCTGAGCAATTCGAAGCGGCAGGTATCTTCACAATTATTTAAAAAATAGAATGCCCTCAGGTATTCTTGAAGCCTTTGCCGCAGATCCTGGTATTCTTTCTGGTCGAGATTCCGTTTGATCATATAGGAGAGGCGGCATGACGAAGAAGGAACATTGAAGGTAATCGTATATATTTCAGGGAAACGCAGCAGCAGGTTGATCAGCATGTTTACATGATATGAGTCGTCCAATGAATCCTTTATCATAAGGTTGTCCCCCCTGTTTCTAAAAATCTATTCAATAGGATCTGGAGAAAATCCTGCTCCCAAGAAAAAAAGTGCCCGCCGGGCACTTTGTAATATCCGGTGAATATGAGATTATTTGGCGTAATCGATAGCCCTGGTTTCCCTGATGACGTTTACCTTGATCTGTCCGGGATACTCAAGTTCACTTTCGATCTTTTTAACAATATCTCTGGCCATCTGAATCGATTTCAGATCGTCGATCCGGTCCGGCTTGACCATGATCCGGATCTCCCGGCCGGCATGGATCGCGTAGGCCTTGTCTACCCCGTCAAATGAGTCGGCGATATCTTCGAGTTTTTCCAACCGCCTGATATAAGCCTCCAGGGTTTCCCGGCGCGCTCCCGGACGGGAGGCGGAGATGGCGTCGGCGGCTTGTACCAGGACCGCCTCAAGTGTCTTAAAATCAACGTCACCATGGTGTGCGGCGACGGCATTTATTATTTCAGGCGACTCTTTATATTTTTTTACCAGATCGGCCCCGGTGACCACGTGCGAACCTTCGGCTTCATGGTCCGTCGCCTTGCCGATATCATGCAGCAACCCCGCTCTCTTGGCAAAAGCAATATCCAGTCCCAGTTCTCCCGCCATCATCCCGGCGAGATGGGAAACTTCGATGGAATGCTGGAGCACATTCTGTCCGTACGAAGTCCGGTAACGAAGCTTCCCCAGCATTATCACCAGCTCGGGATGGAGCCCGTGCACCCCCGTCTCGAAAGTAGCCCGCTCTCCTTCTTCCCGGATCTGGGTTTCCACCTCTTTACGCGTTTTCTCCACGACCTCTTCAATCCTGGCCGGGTGAATCCGGCCGTCACTGATCAGCTTCTCCAGTGAGAGTCTGGCAATCTCCCGCCGGATCGGGTCAAAACCGGAGAGGATCACCGCCTCGGGGGTATCGTCGATAATCAGGTCGATGCCGGTAAGCGTTTCCAGCGCCCTGATGTTGCGTCCTTCACGTCCGATGATCCGCCCCTTCATTTCATCATTGGGCAGCGATACCACCGAAACCGTTGCATCGGAAGCGTGATCCGCCGCGCAGCGCTGAATGGCCATGGTGATGATCTCGCGGGTCTTCTTGGCGGCTTCGTCCTTGGCCTGATTTTCCACCTCTTTGACCATCATCGCCATCTCGTGCGATATTTCGTCACGAGCCCTCTGTAAGATTGTCTCCTTGGCTTCATCCATGGACATATTTGATATACGCTCCAGCTCGGTGATTTGCCGTTTGTAAAGCTTCTCCAGCTTATCCTGGGTGCGGCGGTTCTCTTCTTCTTTACGCCTCAGGTCTTCTTCTTTACGTTCGATGGAACCGGTTTTCCGGTCCAGGGATTCTTCTTTCTGCATGAGCCGCCGCTCGAACCGCTGAAGTTCGTTGCGGCGATCCCGGCTTTCCCTATCAATTTCATTCCTTAATTTATGGGCTTCCTCTTTTGCTTCCAGTTGCTTTTCTCTCTTGATGGCCCTTGCTTCCTGTTTGGCCTCCTCGATAATTTTTTTGGCTGCCGCTTCGGCTGAAGTGATTCTCGCTTCGGCGAGCAATTTGCGCACAAAATAACCGGCTATCACGCCGAGGACCAATGCAATAACTGCGATAAGGATGTAATAATTATCCATTAAATACCACCTCCATTTCCATAGAGTTAAACAAAAAAGCTGTGTTCAGAACACAGCTTAAAAGAGAAATATTGATATGAAGATACTTACACCTCTATCCGTGCATGCACCCTATATCGTCAAAAATATATGGCAGCGCTCGCAAAAGCACCAAAAGCTTCTCTTTTAAACCGGACTGAAAAACACTATCAAAAAAACCGTTACTTTGCTAACAAATCATTCCTTAAATATTGTAACCTCAAGTAAAAATTATGTCAAGGAAACCATTCGCGATGGTTCTTTAGCGGCGCCGCCGGCAAAATATCAATCGTCAAAAACTGAGCAGTGCTCCTGCAAGATCTTGCAGATCACCTGGTCGTGAAACCCGCGCCGCTGCAAAAAAGCAACCTGCCTGCGGATCCAGCCTTTATCTGTCCGGTCAGCGCCGGAAGAAACTCTCTTCGAAAGGACCTTTCTGGCCATGGCTGCCTCTTTCTCCGGGCTGTAGTAGTGTGCTATACTCTCATCTACCGTCTCCCGGGAAATTCCTTTGGCCAGCAAAGCAAAGCATGCCCGTAGCGGCCCCCAACCGCGGCGCAGGCAGCTTTCAATGAATTCAACGGCAAAGCGGCGGTCATCGATATAGCTCCATTGCTCCATCTCCGAAATGACGTTGGAGATTACGGCGCTGTCAAAACCTCTCCGCTGCAGGTAATCTTCAGCCTCCCGCCTGCTTCTTCCTCGGTAGCTGAGAAGGCGCAGCAGGCGGGAACGCGCTTTTTTCAGCGCAGTTTCATCCGGCAAAACGGATCATTCCCTCCCGCTCTCCGTTTCTTCGTTTTTAATGTCACTCCCGGCATTGATCCGGTGCAGCCCGCTAAGTTCACGAATCTTTTGCTCAATCTCTCTGGACAGGTCGGGATGTTCTTTCAAATATTCGCGCACATTTTCCCGCCCCTGCCCCAGGCGTTCATCATTGTAAGAATACCAGGCCCCGCTTTTCTGCAATACTTTCAGGTCGGTTCCGATGTCGATCAGCGCTCCCTCGACGGAAATGCCGTATCCATAAAGGATATCAAAGTCGGCCACCTTGAAGGGCGGGGCCACCTTGTTCTTGACCACCTTGACCCTGGTCCGGTTGCCGATGATCACATCGTTTTGTTTGAGCGACTCCACCCGCCGCACATCCAGCCGCACCGAGGAGTAAAATTTCAGCGCCCTGCCTCCGGGCGTAACCTCGGGGTTGCCGAAGATTATCCCGACCTTTTCACGGATCTGATTGATAAAGACGGCCACGGTCTGCGATTTGCTGATCGCTCCGGAAAGTTTGCGCAGCGCCTGTGACATCAGCCGGGCTTGCAGTCCAACATGGGCGTCCCCCATTTCTCCTTCAATTTCTGCCCGCGGCACCAGTGCAGCCACGGAGTCGATTACCAGAACGTCAATGGCCCCGCTGCGTACCAGCGCTTCGGCAATTTCAAGGGCTTGTTCTCCGGTATCCGGCTGGGAAACCAGCAGCTCATCGATGTTCACGCCCAGGTTGGCTGCATACCCGGCATCAAGAGCATGTTCGGCGTCGATAAAGGCGCAGTAGCCGCCCCGTTTCTGGGCTTCGGCAATAACGTGCAGCCCCACGGTAGTCTTCCCGGATGATTCGGGTCCAAATATCTCCACTACCCGGCCCCGCGGCAGGCCCCCGATACCCAGGGCCAGGTCCAGGGAGAGGCAGCCGGTAGGAATTACGGCGATTTCCGTGGTCACGTGCTGGCCCAATTTCATGACCGAGCCCTTGCCAAACTGTTTTTCAATATGCAGCAAGGCCGCCTCCAGAGCCTTATCTTTGTCCATTCTTATAACCCCTTTCAGTGGGATCAACTGATGTTTTGTTATTCTTGGTATTCTTGTTCACCGGTTATTTTCCTCTATTTTCCCATAAAAAATATCTCTTTCAAGATCGTATAGCGCGCTCCCCGGCCGGAAAGAAGGGTTTCGTAGAGTCGCATTGAACGCACATCGGCCGTCTCCGTGGTAAAGGAGCTCTCTGTGCCAAGCAGGCGCTGCACCGTTGCTTCCGGCAGGGGCCGGCGTACCCGCCCCAGGGTGAGGTGGGGAACAAAAGAGCGGTTTTCAGCGGGAAAACCGATCTCCGCGAGGGCCTCTTCGAGCAAGGCGGCCATTTTTCTAACTTCGGCCGCTCCCGCGCGGATCCCTGACCAGATAATCCGGGCTCGCCGGGGTGAAGGGAAAACACCTGTCCGGCCAAACTGCAGTTTGAAAGGGGTTGTTACCGCGGCAGTCTTCCTCATTGCAGCGATAATTGCCGGCAGGATATCCGCCTTCTGCTCACCCAGGAATTTGAGGGTAAGATGAAGGCCCTCGGTACGGACCCACCTGACCCCGTCAAGAGAGCCTGCCAGGCGGTGCTGCAGCGAATGCAGGTCCTCTCGTTGATCTGTCGAAGGATCGATGGCGATAAACAGGCGCATCATTTAGCGGCTCCTTTCTTCCATGCCAACCTGATTAACTATAACCGGCTTACATATTTGCGTTTTCAACGTGGAAATCCTTTTTTAAGGCGGGCAGACGGCGCATTAACTGCCTGCCTGGCGGTTGTAAAAACGCTGCAGGGTAAAAGAGTCCTGGAACTGCTCGATGCTGATCAGGTCGGCACCGGTCAGTTTGAAAGAAGAGTCAATATCGGGATTGAAGTAAAGAATCACGGCGGTGTAAGGGTTTTCTCGCGGCGCCAGGAGGCCGCGGAATCCGGCGGCGCCGGTGCTCCCGGCGTTGCTAAAAATAGTGCCGCTCTCTTCATCGAAGTTGATCCCCGCGCGGTGAGTGTGACCGCTGAGAATCAGCGGCAGGTCTCCCCGGAAAGGCTCCGCCATGAACGGGTTGTGGACGGCAAATATATCGGGTAACTTCCCGTCTTCCGGCAGCGCTTGCTTTGCCTGAAAGCAATCTTCAAGCATGCTGTTCTCCGCAACCACCTCCGCGGACTGGTTATCCGCCGCGGGATCGGCCAGGCCGGCTATGCGCAGTCCGCCAACCTCGACCGTCTCCGCTCCGAGAATGACAGCTCCTTCGCTGCGCAGCCGCGCGATGCTCTGCGGGCTGTCATGATTTCCCGGAACAAACAGGTAGGGTACCGGCAGCCGGGCCACGCGTGCGGCCAGTTCCGCCTCCGGTTCCGAGCCGAAATCGGTCAGGTCACCGGTATCAATGACCATGTCAATTTGAAAACTGGAGTTGACCTTCTCGATCAGGTCGAAAGCCGCGGGATTGTTGTGAATATCGGAGACATGCAACACCCGGATCTCATCGCTATCGGAAACCGGCCGGATCAACTGCAGCCGGTTGGAAACATCCTCCAGGTTTAAGGCCATGACTTCGAGCTGTTCACTCATTGCAGTTACGGTTTCAAGCGCCTGTTCGGCCAGGCTGACGATCCAGGGGGCCGCCGCCAGGGCGCCTTCAAAGCGGGGATTGGCAAAGGCATTGGTATCGTAGGGGTAGATAAGGGTGCCTCCGAGCAGCAGCGCCAGCAGGAGTACGGAAAGGAGACCGCACCTTAAAGCCATGCGGAGTGGACGTTTGCTCCGGCGCAAGAGGATAAGAATGATCAGCGCGCTGCAAATGAAGGAGATGATCGCCTGGCGGATGGTGAAGTAGGCCAGCTTTTCCTGAAGCTCCCTGTACAGAAAGGAGATATCCGGTAAAGCTGAGAGTTCCTGGAGAGATGTTGAAAGCAGATCGAGGTCCACATTTTTCAGGGTAATTTCCAGAATAAAGGGGGCCCAGTGAGTTACCGCCCGCAGCCTTCCGAGGGGCGGAAAAACAAGCACCGTCTCGCCGTGTAGAGAGGGAACCAGCGATGCGGATAATTCAAACGCTCTCAGCGTAAAACAGGTTTCGCTGAACAGGAGGGCGGCGATGAACAAGCCGGCCAGGGCAGATAAGATCAGCAGAAACAGTTCTCTTTTCTTATTGCTGTTCAGGGCGCATCATCCTCCAGAGCATCGTCAGCAGGGCCTGCACCGCCCTCTCCTTGACGGCCCGGCGGGTGCCGGCCAGGTTCAGCCGGCGGCAACTTTCCCCGGATGGCCCGGCGGTGGCGATATAGACCAGGCCCACCGGGCGCCCCGAAGGATCGCTGTCGGGACCGGCGATTCCGGTTATGGCGGCGCCGATAGAGGCGTTGAGTGTTTTCCGGGCTCCGCGAGCCATGGCCAGGGCCACGGCTTCGCTGACCGCTCCTTCGCGTTCGAGTAGCCCGGAGTCAATGCCGAGGAGCCCCTGTTTCGCCTCGTTGCTGTAAGTTACCAGTGAACCATTGAAAAAGTGGGAACTGCCCGGGATATCGGTTATCCTATCCGCCAGCAGCCCACCGCTGCAGGATTCGGCCAGAGCCAGGGTCAGGCCATGCTCATTAAAAAGTGCGGCCACGGTGCCGGCAAGCGTCTCCTCGTCTTCACCGTATATATATTTGCCGAGATCTCCGCGAAGGCGTGCCGCGGCTTTCTCCAGGAGCTCCGCCGCAGGTTCACCGCAACTTTTCAGCTGCAGCAATACCTCTCCGCCCCTGGCCACGAGAGAAAGCATCACCCCGCGGGGCAGGCCGGCTTCCTTGATCTTCTCTTCGAGCATCGATTCGCCGCAACCGGCGGTCCGGACAAGCTTTGTCTGCCAGTTTACCGTTGAACGCCTGGCCTCCAGGAAGGGGAGAATTTCCTCTTCAAACATGGGGGCCATCTCTACCGGGGGGCCGGGAAGAAGAATGATCCAACGCTGCTCACCGGCCGGGATGATTGCTCCGGGAGCGGTCCCCCGGGGATTGGATACCAGGCGGCTTTCGGCAATAACCAGGGCCTGCTTGCGGTTTGCCGCCGGCATCGGCCGGCCCCGCCCGGCAAAGATCTGTTCCAGGCGCTGCAGCCAGTCCCGGTGCAGACATAAAGGGCGCTTCAGCAACTCCGAGACCGCATCCCTGGTGAGATCATCGTCAGTCGGGCCGAGCCCGCCGATGCAGATCACCGCTTCGCTGCAAAGCAAGGATTCTCTTAACGCTCCCACGATACCGGGAATGCTGTCGGGCACCACGCGCTGCTCCCGCACCGGAATGCCGCGCGACCAGAGGCGCCGCGAGATGTAACCGGCGTTGGTGTTCTCCACCAGGCCGGTAAGAAGTTCACTGCCGATACAGATCAAGTCTACCTGCACTCGCATCACCGCCGTTTTTAGCTTAATTATAACATGCTCTTAGCAGGCTTGACCGGATGATGACGAGATATGGCGGCGCAGGACCTCTCCGCTGATTTTCTCTTTTTCGATAACTGAACGGGCGATCTCCTTGATCAACTCGATCTTCCCGGCCAGCAGATCGTTGACCCACTTCTCCTGCACGGTAATAATCTGTTGAATGGTGCGGTGCAGCAGACCCCCGGGCAGATCCTTGATACTGACGACACCGAGGCTGGATAGCCCGGCGGCAATGATCTTTTTGGCCAGATCGACGGCCTGGTTGAAATCGCTCAACGATCCGGTGCTGCGGTTGCCCAGGACCAGTTTTTCACTGCCGGCTCCCCCAAGCAGAACCGCGATCTGCTCTTCCAGATGATCTGCGGTATAGATATAATAATCGCGCTCAGGCTGGTGGCGGACATAGCCCAGCGCTTTCCCGCGTGGTGTAATCGTTACCTGTGACACGGAGCCGGGTTTTAGCGCCTCGCTGACCAGGGCATGGCCGGTCTCGTGGACGGCAACGCGCCACAGTTCCTCCTCACCGGGTTTACGCTCCAGCTTCTCACCCATGATCACCTTGTCGATTGCCTCGAAAAGTTCTTTCTCCCCGATGCGGCTCCGCCCTTCGCGCATGGCCAGAATGGCAGCCTCGTTGGCCAGGCTTTCCAGGTGCGCTCCGGAGAAGCCGAAAGTCTCGCGGGCAATCTTTTCCAGGGAAACACCCTCCTCGACAGGCTTGTTGTGCAGGTGCAGCTTCAGGATCTGCTCGCGCCCTTCCAGGCCGGGCAGATCTACCTGGACCACCCGGTCAAAACGGCCCGGACGGAGCAGCGCCTCATCCAGCGCTTCGGGGCGGTTGGTGGCCCCGATGACCAGGATATGGAGATCGTCGCTTCCGCCGAGACCGTCCATCTCTACCAGAAGCTGGTTCAGGGTCTGGTCGTATTCCAGGTGACTGCTGTGCTGGCCGCGCTTTCCGCCGAGAATATCGATCTCATCGATGAAAAGGATGGCATTATTCCGCCGTTCGCTTACGGCCTTGCGCCGGCACTGTTTGAAGAGCTGGCGTACCCGCTGCGCCCCCACTCCGGCATATACTTCGATAAACTCGCTTCCGGAAACGCTGACAAACGATGAACCGGTGTAGCCGGCCGCAGCCTTGGCCAGCAACGTCTTTCCGGTTCCCGGCGGACCGACCAGCATCACTCCTCTGAGCGGACGGATACCCATGTGCTTGACTTTGTCAGGCTTGATCACAAAGTCAAGCGCTTCCAGGAGCTCTTTCTTGGCCACATCCTGGCCTCCGATTTGGTTGAAGCTGATCTGTTTGCCCCGGACGTTCTTGCCGACGGTGCTCAAACGCGGCGTCTTGAGCCCGGAAAAATTTATCAGAACCAGGAAGAAGCCGGCCAGGATGACCAGCGGGATCAGGTTGCTCTGGTAGTAGAGCAGGACCACAACCGCGGCTGCCCCCACTCCGGCCAACAATTCACGCATCTGCAGCTCCTCCTTCCGGAGATTCCGGCAGCGGCACGATCAGGTAGAGATAATTGGCCCCGTCACGCGCCTGCAGGTAAAGATAGCGCGAATCAACCGTGAAGCTCTGTCCGGTGAGATCATACTCGGCAGCGGTCTCCTCGATCCGCTCGGCTGCGGCGCGGTAGCCGCCCGACCTGGCCGCTTCGTAGAGGTCGGGGCTCACTGTGGCGGCAAAGAGATCGAGCCGTGAGCTGCGCTGATCCTTGATCTCAATACGCAGCGGCTTCCGGTAACGCCCGGATATCTCTTTCTCGACAGCGTTGACCAGCGTTTGCAGCTGTCCCTGAAAAGATTCTGCCGGAGTTATAATAAGAATCTCGCTGTCGTTTTCAGATACGATCTCGGCGCCGGATACCCCTTCGAGCCGGCAGAGTTCATCGAGAAAAGGTTCCTGCTTGAAATAGCGCTGGTAGATATAATTAATTCCGAAAAAAAGAACCAGCGCCAGTAGCGCTATGAGCAAAACTTTTGTCCAACGCAAATCGGGCACCGGCAACCGCTCCCTTGTAGTTTACATAATGTATTTTGATTATAACAGAGAAGCTACCTGCGGGCAACAGCCTGCCGGGTGGTTGGTCTTTCCTTTTTCCTGCTCAGGTGGCGGGTTCTTCCGTGAAGCCCAGGGCTGTACCCAGGAGGTCGTAAGGTGAAGCGGAGGTTACCAGCACATCGGCCCAGCTGCCCGGCTGGAGAAGACGCGATGAACGAAAATAGAGCAATCCGTCCACTTCGGGTGCCTGGAATGATGTGCGCCCGCGGTAAAACGAACCACCGGGTCCGGCGGGGCCTTCTACCAGCACGGCGAATTTGCCGCCCACAAGGCTACGGTTGAAGGAGAGCGCGATCTCCTGCTGGACCCGGAGAAGATCGCGGCGTCTCTTCCCGGCAACCCGGCGCGGAATTTGATTGACAAGATCTGCCGCCGCTGTTCCCGGCTGGCGGGAGAAAGCAAAAACGCCGACCCTTTCAAACGGTTCCTGCTCCAGAAATGAACAGAGTTCCCGGAAGCGCTCCGCCGTTTCTCCGGGATAGCCTACCAGGTAGGTGGTACGAAGGGTCACGCCGGGGATGCGCCGCCGCAGTTTCCCGACCAGTTCAACAATATCTTCGCGGGAGTAGCGCCGGCCCATACTCTTCAGCAGATCGCTGTTGATATGCTGCAGCGGCAGGTCGAGATACTTGCAGAGTCGTTCTTCGCGGGCGATCAGATCAATGAGGCCGTCGCTTACGCGGGCCGGATGAGCATAGAGGATCCGGAGCCAAAAATATGAGGGGATCGCCTTAAGAATCTGCTCAACAAGTTCTCTGAGGCCGTCAGTAGCTCCGAGGTCGGCGCCGTAGGCTGTGGTATCCTGGGCAATCAGGTTGATTTCGCGGGCGCCGCCTTCGATGATCTGCCGGATCTCGGTGATGATCTCTGCGGATGGGCGGCTGCGCAGGGGGCCGCGCAGGGAAGGGATCAAGCAGTATCGGCAGCGGTTGCTGCAACCTTCGGCTATCTTAACATAGGCGCTGTGCGTCGATCTGGTCAACAGGCGGGGTCCCAGGCTGCGGAAATGCGCCGTGGGCGGCAACAAGAGCAGCTCTCGCTTTCCGGCAAAGCAGTGCTCCAGAAAGGCAGGCAGCCGGGTATAGCTGTGCACCCCGATGACGCCGCCCAGACCGGGGATCTCTTTCAGAAGCCGCCCGCCGAAGCGTTCCGCCAGGCATCCGGCGGCGATGAGTAAAGGACTTTTACCCCGGCGCTGCCCGGCCAGTTCCAGTATGGTGTCGATCGATTCCTGCTGCGCCGCCTCGATGAAGGCGCAGGTGTTGACAATAACGGCGTCCGCCTCTGCCGGTTGGCCGGTGATCAGGTAACCGCTGCGGCCGAGCAGGCCGAGGATCTCTTCGGTATCGATGCGGTTTTTGGCGCATCCCAGGGCCACGGCGGCAATTTTACGTCCTCTCATCTTGATATGCTGCTCCTTCTTTGCTTTGATTTTAATTTCAAGGCGCGCCCCGGCACCGGTTCCCGGGGGTTCTCTTACTTGCGGACAAATACAAAGTTGTGCGCTTTCTTTTGCCGGCTGACCTCTGCCACCTCGATGCCGTTAATGGTCATTTTGACCCCCTGTGGGTTACCCAGGCGGATCCAGATCTTTTCGGCTGTATCGACAACGACCTCTTCACCCTTTCGGAAATTACGCTGGGGAAACTGTTCTTTGCCGTCAACAAGCATTTTGATCCAGCATCGTTCATTACATAACAGCTCCAGTTCGAGCTGCTCCACATTGCCGACCGAGAAGAAAGTCTCCCGTGCAGTTGATTCGGCCGCAGAGAGCTTTATCTCCACTGCCTTTACCGGGGGAAGCTCTTCATCCTGACCGGGCTCTTCCCCGCCGGATGACCCCGGAGCTTCCGGTTCTGCGGGTTCAGCCTGGTTTTCAGAGGGATCCGGCTCCAGAGGGGGTTTGTCTTTTTGATAATGAGCAAAAAACCAGCATCCTCCTGCCGCCAGCAGCAGTAGTAAGATGATCAGTCCATAGATAAAAGAAGGACCCCTCTCCCCCCGGGGCGTTTGCAGCGGTGCGGGCGGTTTTTCCCGGAGCTCCACTAACGGTTCTCCCGGCGGCGGAGCGCCCTTCAATTTGTGATAAAGATCCAGCACCTCTTCCGGGTCAAGGCCGGCCGCTTCGGCATAATTCTTCAGTGCTCCCTTCAGGTAAACATCCCCGGAGAACCTGTCAAAATCACCGTTTTCCAGCGCTTCCAGGTAATGAATCTGGATCTTGGTCTGCTCGCTGATTTCTTTTAGAGAAAGCTGATTGTCCTGGCGGGCTTTCTGCAAAAGCTCCCCCAGCTCCTTCATGGCACATTCCCCCTTTTCAAAGGTCTGCGGATAAGAGGTTTCAGTTTATGGATTTGCCTTCTTAAATTCTTCGTAGAGCTTGGCGGCCTGCTCCGGAGTGACAATAACCTCCCGCGGTTTGCTCCCTTCATATTCTCCCACGATGCCCCGGCGTTCAAGGTCGTCGATCAGGCGGGCCGCCCGGGTGTAGCCAATGCGGAAGCGCCTCTGCAGCAGCGAGATCGAAGCCTGGCCTGTCCGCACGACCAGCTCCACCGCATCGGGAAAAAGCTCATCGGGCTCGAAAAGTTCTGCATCTTCGGTCTCCAGGGTATCCAGGTCCACCTCGTATTCAGCACGCCCCTGCTCCTTTATAAAATCGGTTATCCGCTTGATCTCGCGTTCACTGACATAGGCTCCCTGGACGCGGGTCGGTTTTACCGAGCCCACCGGATAAAACAGCATATCCCCCCGTCCGAGAAGCTTCTCCGCGCCGGCCATATCCAGAATGGTCCGCGAGTCTACCTGTGAAGAGACGGTAAAGGCGACCCGCGAGGTGATATTGGCCTTAATTACCCCGGTAAGCACATCAACTGAGGGGCGCTGGGTGGCGATGACCAGGTGGATACCCGCGGCTCTCGACATCTGGGCGAGGCGGGCAATGGAGTCTTCGACCTCGCCCGGAGAGACAAGCATCAGGTCGGCGAGCTCGTCGATGATCACGACATAGTAAGGCAGCGTCTCTCCCTCGCAACCCCCTGCGGCGACCAGCTCATTGTAGGCGGCGATTTCCCGGACTTCCTCGCGGGCAAAAATTTCGTAACGCCGGTTCATCTCCTTGATCATGTTCCGCAGGGCCAGTGAAGCCTTTTTCGGTTCTGTGACCACCGGCATGAGCAGGTGGGCGATGCCGTTGTAGACGCTCAGTTCGACCACTTTCGGATCTATCATCAGGAAACGGACCTGCTCCGGCCTCGCCTTGAACAGGATGCTGAGGATCAGCGCGTTGAGGCAGACACTCTTTCCCGAACCGGTTGCCCCGGCAATCAAAAGGTGCGGCATCCGGGTCAGATCGGCGATCACCGGGACTCCGGTAATATCTTTGCCCAGGCCGATCGTCAGGGGGGAACTGCTGTTCAAGAAGCCCGGATCTTCGAGTACTTCGCGCAGGTAAACCAGGGCGATGATCTTGTTCGGCACTTCGATCCCCAGGGCGGCCTTGCCGGGAATCGGCGCCTCGATGCGCACAAGCGGCGCCGCCAGGTTCAGGGCGATATCATCGGAGAGGCTGACGATGCGGCTGACCTTCACTCCCGCTTCCGGTTGCACCTCGAAGCGGGTTACCGTGGGGCCGGATTGAACGTGGATCACCTTTGCTTTCACGCCGAAGCTTTCCAGCGTGCTTTCCAGCAGCCTGGCCCGGTCCCGGATCCCCTTGATCTGCTGCTGTTCACCGAGGCGGCCGGGCCGGGCGAGCAGATCCAGGGAGGGCGGTGTATAGAAGCTTGGCAGACGGGTTTTTTTCTGGTAGGGAGCGGGCTGCTCATCGTTATCCGGCGGTTCTACCAGGGCCAGGCGCCGTTCCTTCTGGTAGTATGATTCCGGCGCGGTGTGCTCCTCCGTCCTCTCCTCCGCCGGGGCCTTCTCTTCACCGGAAAAATCTACGGTCGGGCCGGAGAGTGCCGGTATGCTCTTACCACCTGTTTCGGTGATTTTTTTTTCCCGCGGCAGCGGCTCATCCTCAGATCCGCTCATCAAAACCACGTAGATCTCCTTCAAGTAAGCGCCGAAACGCTTCAACAGGGTTCCGAGCCAGGTAAAAAACTTTCCCAGCTGCCTGAAGATCTGGGTTACCGTAACGTTCATGACCAGGAGCAGGGCCACCACCGCCGCGGCGGTGATGACAATATAACTGCCGATCTCCTTGAAGCAGAAAAACAGCAGCACGGCAAAGGCGGCACCGAGCAGGCCGCCCCCCATTTTCTGCAGACCCATTTGCAGGCTGGCCCGGTAAAAATCCTGCCCGGTGAAGGCATCAACCTGTTCGAGCATCAGGCTGAAGTGGGCCCGGATGGTAAAGAGCAGCAGCAGGATCAGGATGCCGATGAGGCGGGATTTAAGATTGTATGTCTGCTCGGGAAGCATGATCCGCAAACCGAGGATGCCGATGAGGAAAGGGATCACCACTGCGGTCTCACCGGCGATGATCCGGAAGAGGTTGTGGACAAACTCACCCAGCTCGCCGGCCTGCCCGGCATAGGTCACGCCGGCATAACAGAATACCGCCAATGCTATGATCAAGATTCCTTTTATCTGTGTGCCGATCTCTTCGCGAAGGCCTGTCCGCCGCCGTGCCATCGTCTGTTCACCATGCTTTCCCATATATTGCCTCTCAGGTTCTATTATAACCGATTATCCAAACCGGAGCAAACTCCCGATGGGGACTTCCAATGGGGACAGACCTATATTTTCAGGCCTGTCCCCTTACCTTATAAGCCTTCAGGCCTGTCCCCTTACCTTATTCAAAGAAGAGCCGGGGGAATTTAACCGAAACCTAGTAGAAAAAAGAAGCAACAATCACCGCGGCACCGACCGCCCAACAGTAGTAAGCAAAATAGTGGAACTTCTGCTGCTGCAGGAGGCGAACAAAAAGCCGGATCGCCAGGACGCCGCAGATGCATGCCGCGACAGTCCCGGCGGCATAGTCAAGGAGGAGTGTTTTTTCAATCCCTGCCGCGAACATATCCTTGATCTCGAGAAGGGTGGCGCCGAAGATCACCGGGGCGGCCAGCATGAAAGAATAGCGCACTGCGGTGGCGCGGTCCAGCCCCCGCCAGAGGGCGGCGGTAATGGTCGAACCGGAGCGGGAGATTCCCGGGATCACGGCGATG
>CAYFRE010000023.1:0-15652 GCA_964345455.1 uncultured Syntrophomonadaceae bacterium
GGGCAGCCTGGAGGCTTCGATGGTGGCCGCGGAGTGGGGAATCCCCACCGGGTTCATGCCCATGCCCATGTCCTGTGCCACCGCGCCGGCCACCCTCGCCGGCAACCTCGTGGTCACCACGGTGGACGCGGTCAGCCCGCTCGTCTTGATGCAGCTGGTCAACCCGGGGACGCCGGTTTACTTTGCCGCCGCTCCCACGGCTATCGATCTGCAGACCGGCGGCTACACCGGGGGCGGCCCCGAGGACTTTCTCCTGGCGTCGGCATTCAGCGAGATCTGCCACTTCTACCAGATTCCGCTGGCCATGGGCGCCTTCGCCACGGGGGCCAAGGAACCCGATTGGCAGGCTGCGGTGGATAACTGCTTTGCCGGGTTGATGCCGGTGCTGACAAAAACATCGATTTTGAACGGCGCCGGAACTCTCAACGGCTCGAAGATCTTCTCGCTGCAGGGACTGATCATGGATGCCGAAATTTACAGCATGATCGCCAAGGTGGCCGAAGGGATCGAGGTTACCGATGAAACGCTGGCCGTGGATCTGATCAAACAGGTCGGTCCCGGGGGCAACTACCTGGCGGCAAAGCATACCCGCAAGCACATGGGCCGGATCTGGAGGCCGACTGTTTACGACCGCAAACCTTTCGGAGCCTGGCTGGAGAGCGGCAAGCGCGGCGCCTTTGAAGAGGCTACCGAGGCGGCCCGCTGGATTCTCAAAAACCATGAAGTTAAGCCCCTTGATCACAAGGTCAAGGAAGAGTTTGCCAAGATTATCCGGGCTGCTGAAAAAGAGCTGTCCAGGTAAAGCACTGTTTTAAAGGGGGATAATGATCAGGATGGAAAAAGATAAGCTTTTTGCCGAGATGAAGCAGGCGGTGTTGGATGGGGAGATCGAGCTTGCTGAAGAGCTGGCCCACAAGGCCACCGCGGGGGGGTTCAATCCCCTGGAGGCGATCGAGAGAGGTTACGTTGCCGGTATTGACGAGGTAGGCGCGCTTTTTGAACAGGGACAGATCTTTCTGCCGGAACTGATCGCCGCCGCCGAAGCGATGAAGGCCGCTCTCACTGTGCTGGAGCCCGCCCTGCAGCAGCGGGATATGTCCCGGGCAATTCTGGGCAAGGTGGTCATCGGGACAATGCATAACGACATTCATGATATCGGTAAAGATATGGTCGCCTCGATGCTGATGGCTTCAGGCTTCGAAGTTACCAACCTCGGCGTGAACGTGCCCTGCGACACCTTCATCAGCAACGTGAAGGAGCAGCAGGCCGATATCCTGGCGCTTTCCGCCCTGCTGACCACGACCATGCCCGAACAGAAGATCGTCATCGAAGCGCTGGAAAAAGAGGGGCTGCGCAGCGGGGTGAAGGTCCTGGTCGGCGGCGCCCCGGTAAACCGGCAGTGGGCTGACGAGATCAAGGCCGACGGCTACGCCGAAAATGCGATTGAAGCGGTGAAGGTGGCCAGGCAGCTGGTGGGCAAGTAACAAGCACGAACATCTTTGAAGGAGGATCGTTAAAATGGAGAAGTTTACTTTCAACGGACAGCCAAAATTAAGGCTTCTTTCAGATGAGCAGATCAAGCTGATTCACGAAAAAGCGCTTTATGTCCTCGAGACTACCGGAGTCCGTTTCGAATCGGACGAAGCCCTGAAAATACTCAAGGATCACGGTGCTGCGGTTGATTTTGACCGGAAAGTCGTCAAGTTCAAGCCGGAGATGGTTCTCGATGCCATCAAAAAAGCGCCGGCAGGTGTAAAGCTCTACACCAGGGACGGGGAGCCGGCAGCCGACCTGAGTGGAAACAATGTTTATTTTGACCCGGTTTCGGCCCCGATCAAGATCCTGGAGTCGGACGGCAAGACCGCCCGTCAATCGCTGGCCCGGGACCTGGCGAATATCTCGAAGGTTAACGATGCCCTGGAGAATATCGCCCTGCAGGCCAGCGCCTGTGTCCTCTACGACGTTCCGAAGCTGATCGGAGATAGCTACCGCATGTATATCATGCTGAAGAACTCTCCCAAGGCGATCATCACCGGCGGCTTCAGCGTGCACGGTGTCCCCTACATGCGTGACATGCTGGCGGCGGTGGCCGGCAGCTACGATCAGCTGCGTGAAAAACCGGTGGCGGTCTTCGATATCTGCCCCTCCCCGCCGCTGAAGTGGACCCATATCAGTTCGCAAAATATCATCGACTGTGCCCGCAACGGCCTGCCCCTGGAGACAATCTCCATGCCCATGCCGGGCGCGGCCACACCGGCCACCCTGGCCGGATCAATCGTGGTCCATACCGCCGAAACGCTGAGCGGTGTGGTTCTGGCCCAAGCGATCACACCGGGCACGCCGGTAATCTACGGCGGCGCGCCGGTCCACTTTGATATGCGCACCGGCACCACCCCGCTTTCGGCGATCGAAGCGACGATGATCGGCGCGGCCTATGCCCAGATGGGAAAATACTACGGAATGCCCACCCACACTTACGCCTGCCTCAGCGACTCCATGGTCATCGATACCCAGGCCGGTTTGGAAACGAGCATGAGCGGCATTGTCGCGCAGCTGGCCGGGATCAACGTCATCTCGGGGGTCGGCGGGCTGGAATTCGTGAGCACGGTCAGCCTGGAAAAACTGGTTATCGACAATGAAATCTGCGGGATGGCGTTGCGGCTTGATCGCGGTATCGATACCTCGGAAGAGGCATTGGCCGTGGACTTGATCCGTGACCTCGGTCCGGGCGGAGATTATCTCTCCACCGAGCATACTTTCAACTGGTTCAAGAAGGAGCCTTACATCCCCTCACCGATCATCGAGCGCCGTGACCGTAAAAACTGGGAAAACGACGGGGCCAGGAATGCCTTTGCCAAGGCGCAGGAGAAGGTCAAGGATATTCTGGCCAGTCACCGGCCGGCTCCGCTGGACAAGGATCGGGCCGACAAGCTGGACCGGGTTACGGCAAAGATCATGGACGAACTGGGGATTGACAGCCTGCCGCTTGGGCCGAAGTAAGGATGATGAAAAATGATGGAGTTTGATATATGATATAGGATGTAAAACAAAGGAGGCGCATAATATTATGGCAAATCTGGAGACAATCAAAAACAGCGTGATCGAGGGAAACGTTGCCGGGGCAACGGCCGAGACAAAGGCCTGTCTCGACAGCGGGGTGGACCCCCTGAAGATCATCAATGAGGGCCTGGTAGCAGGAATGAATGTTGTTGGACCGCGCTTCAAGGCCGGAGAGATGTTCGTTCCCGAGGTGCTGATGTCGGCCAAGGCCATGCATGCGGGACTGGACCTGGTAAAGGAAAAACTGGTCGATTTCGAGATGCCCAGCTCCGGAAAGGTGATCATCGGCACGGTCAAGGGTGACCTGCATGATATCGGCAAGAACCTGGTGGCGATCATGCTCGAGAGCAGCGGCTACAACGTGGTCAATCTGGGTGTGGACATTCCGCCGGAGAAGTTTGCCGAGGCGGTGAAGGAACATCAGCCGCATGTGGTCGGGCTTTCAGCCCTGCTGACCACGACCATGCTGGCAATGAAGGAGACGATCGATTACCTGAAAGAGGAAGGCTTGCGCGACCAGGTAAAAGTGATCATTGGCGGCGCGCCGGTGACCGATGACTTCTCCGCCGAGATCGGCGCCGACGGCTACGCGCCCGACGGCGGCGCGGCGGTAGAGCTGGTCAAGGGCCTTCTTACCTAAACCCAAACACAAAAGGTGACAGGGGACGGTTCTCAAGGTGACAGGGGACGGTTCTCTGTCACCTTTTACGGCTGCGATGGAACCTTGTAAGACCAGCCCGATTCAAAAGCCCGGTTGTTGATCTGGAGATGGCGGGGCGGGATCAATTGAGCGATGGCCTGATCCCAGGTTTCCCGGGGAAAGGGGAGCCGGCGGGCCAGGATGCCCAGGAGAAACAGGTTGGCGGTGCGCGGATGAGCGCAAACAGGCTCCATCTTCCGGGCGTTCACCGTGATGACCCGTTTAACATTGGCCGCCAGCAGAGCCGCGATTCCTTCGGGGTAATCGCATTCACCCGTGAGCACGGGCAGGGGGGCGATCGCCTGCATGTTCACGACAGCCGTTCCCTCCGGCGCCAGCCAGGGCAGAGAGCGCAGCGCCTCGAGCTGCTCGAAAGCCAGTAGAAAGTCGGCCTCTCCCCGCGGCACCAGGGGAGAAAATACCTTGCCGGCGAAACGGACATGAATGAGCACACTACCGCCGCGCTGGGCCATGCCGTGTGTCTCGGAGCTCTTCACATCATGGTTCTCGGCCAGGGCTGCCGCGGCAATGATCTTGCCCGCCAGCAGAGCACCCTGCCCGCCCACGCCGGCGATGACCAGGTTGGCTTTAGGCATGATTTTTGTCCCCCTCTTTCAGGGCGGTAATGGCCTCGTGGCGGCAAAGCTGCGCGCAGAGGCCGCAGCCGGCGCAGAGGACGGGGTCAATGACGGCGGGGCCGTTCTCCGCCGCCCGGCTCAGAGCCGGACAGCCGAGGCCCAGGCAGATGCCGCAGCCGCGGCATTTCTGCGGGTCCACCTGCAGCGGTGCGGCGGAACTCCGCTCCAGCAGGGCACAGGGTTTCCGGACAACGATCACCGAGGGCTCCTCCGCCGCCAGCTCAGTTTCAATTATATCCTGCAGCTCCCGCAGCTTCACCGGGTCGGCCGTTATGACCCGCCTTACCCCGATAGCGCGGCAGAGCGGCTCCAGTTCCACCGGCGCTCTTTTCTCTCCCTGCAAGGTCCTACCGGTGCCGGGGTGGTCCTGGTGGCCGGTCATGGCGGTGGTGCGGTTGTCGAGAATCAGCACCGTGGCCCGGCTGCCGCTGTAGACCAGGTCGATCAGCGGGGTGATCCCGGAATGAAAGAAGGTGGAATCTCCGATTACCGCCACGGTGCGCCCGGCCAGATCGGGATCGGCCCGCTCCATCCCCACGGCCTCGCCGATGCCGGAGCCCATGCAGATGCAGGTATCGAGCGACTCCAGCGGCGGCAGCGCTCCCAGGCTGTAACATCCGACATCGCCGGGCACATTCAATTTCAGTTTGCGCAGCACGTAGAAGACGCCGCGGTGCGGACAGCCCGGGCAAAAGAGCGGCGGCCGCGTGGGTAGTTCCGGGACAGCGATGCTCTTTTTGGTCGAGCTCCCGCCGCAGAGCTCTCCGCGGACAATCTCCACGCCGAGCTCGCCAACCGGCGAGAAAAGCTCATTGCCCCGCACCGGCAATCCCAGGCGCAGCGCCAGGATCTGCTCCTCGAGAAAGGGATCCAGCTCCTCCACGACAATGATCTCCTCCAACGCCGCGGCAAAGCGGCGCACCAGTTGCTCCGGCAGGGGATAGCTGAAACCGAGCTTCAAGACCGTGGCCTCCGGCAGCGCCTCCTTGACATACTGGTAGGCGGCTCCGGAGCAAACAATGCCGTATCTGGTCGAGCCCGTTTCCATCCGGTTCAGCGGAGAGATAGAAGCCGCCTTGCGCAGCGCCTCCAGTCGCTTCTCCACCAGGGGGCGCCGCTGCCGGGCAAAGCCGGGGATCATCACGTATTTGGCCGGGTTTTTCTGATAGCCGCGGCGCCTGATTTCTGCCCTCTCCCCGGGCTGCACCAGGCTCCGCGAATGTGAGATCCGGGTCGTCGTGCGCAGCAGGACCGGTGTATCGTACTGTTCGCTCAGCTGAAAGCCGGCGATGACAAAATCTTTGGCTTCCTGGCTGTCTGACGGTTCCAGCAGCGGCAATTTCGCCAGGCGGGCGTAGTGGCGGTTATCCTGCTCGTTCTGGGAGCTGTGCATCCCGGGATCGTCGGCGCTGACGAGCAGCAGCCCGCCGCCGACGCCGGTGTAAGAGAGGGTCAGCAGGGGATCGGCGGCCACGTTTACGCCGACATGCTTCATCGCCACCAGCGCGCGTGCACCGGCCAGCGAGGCGCCGATGCCCACCTCCAGGGCGACCTTCTCGTTGGGCGACCAGTCCGCGCGCACTCCCGGGTAGTGGGAGAGTTGCTCCAGGATCTCCGTGGAGGGGGTTCCCGGATAGGCCGTGCCCACGGAAACGCCGGCTTCATAGGCCCCGCGGGCAATTGCTTCATTTCCCGACATCAGCTTCTTTGACATTGAAGGCATTTATCTCTTCCTGTTCTGCAGATGATCTTTGCGGCAACTGTATTCGCCCTTTGCCGGAAAAAAATCAGCCCTGCCGGTCAACACCTGGGCGAGGGGATCAGAGATCGTATATCCGCTCGCTGCCGATCACGGGGATGCCGTTCTCCTGCAGCGCATGCAGCGCTGCAGGAATATTTTCCACGCGCATCAGGATCAGGGCATCTTCAGTTCGCTTCTGGACAAAGGCGTAGAGATATTCAATATTTATCCCGGCGGCTTCCAGGGGAGTGAGCACTTTGGCCAGTCCCCCCGGCACATCGGGGACCTCGACGGCGATCACTTCGGTAACCGAGGCCATAAAGCCTTTTTCCCGCAAAACGGCGCAGGCTTTCTCCGGCTGATCGACGATCAACCGCAGGATTCCGAAGTCGGAAGTATCTGCGATGGAGAGGGCGCGAATATTGATCCCGGCTTCGCCGAGAACCTCGGAAACGCGGATCATCCGGCCGCATTTATTCTCGAGAAATATGGAGATCTGTTTTACCATATGACATCCTCCTTGTTTCAGGCTCTTCCAGGGGAGTTGACGGATTATCCCTTACCGGGTCTTGCGACGGTCGATGATCCGCTGCGCTTTCCCTTCGCTCCGCGGGATCGATTTCGGCTCAACCAGCTTCACGGACGCGGAAATGCCCAGAACATTGGCGATATCCTCGCGGATCATCTTCTCCAGGCCTTCCAGTCCCTTGATCTTGTCTGAAAACATCTGCTCGGTAAGCTCCACCCGGATCTCCAGGGTGTCCATGGAGCCGACCCGGTCGACAACCAGCTGGTAATGCGGCTCGGTCTCCCCGATTTCCAGGAGAATGCTCTCCACCTGCGAGGGGAAGACATTCACCCCGCGAATGATCAGCATATCATCGGTCCGTCCGCTGACCTTGGCCATCCGCAGGTGGGTCCGGCCGCAGGAACAGGGCCGGCGGTTCAGGGAAGTGATATCCCGCGTCCGGTAGCGCACCACCGGCAGCGCCTCCTTGGTAATGGTGGTGATGACCAGCTCGCCGGTCGCGCCCTCCGGGAGCACCTCTCCGCTGGCCGGATCGATAACTTCGGCGATAAAGTGGTCTTCTCCTATGTGCAGCCCGCCCCTGGCCGGACACTCGTAAGCAACCCCGGGCCCAATCACCTCGCTGAGGCCGTAAATATCGAAAGCGCTGATCTGCAGCTTCTCTTCGACAGTGCGGCGCATATTGTCCGACCACGGTTCGGCTCCGAAAAGTCCCGATTCCAGTTTAAGCCCGGCGGGATCTATCTGCATCTCCGCCATGGTTTCGGCAATGTTCAGGGCGTAAGAAGGTGTGCAGGCCAGCAGGGTGCTCCCGAGATCCTTGATCATCCGCACCTGGCGTTTGGTCTGCCCCCCCGAGACCGGCACCACCGTGGCTCCGATCTTCTCTGCTCCGTAATGGACCCCGAGGCCCCCGGTAAAGAGACCGTAGCCGTAAGCGATATGGACCACGGATTCGCGATTAGCCCCGGCGGCGGCAAGGGCGCGAGCCATCAGCTCCGCCCATATTTCCAGGTCATCCCGGGTGTAGCCGACCACCGTGGGCAGCCCTGTTGTCCCCGAAGACGAATGGATCCGCACCACTTCGTTCAGGCCGCCGGTAAAGAGCCCGTAGGGGTAGTTATCCCGCAGGTCGTCTTTTGTGGTGAAGGGCATCCCGGCGAGATCCTCCAGCGACCGGATATCGCCCGGCTCGGCGCCTGTTTCCCGGAAACGCTGCTGATAATGAGGCACCAGCTGGTAGACCGCCTCCAGCGTCTGCTTAAGCCTTAAAAACTGCAGCCGGACCAGCTTCTCCGGTGGCATCGACTCGTATTTAGGATTCCACATCTTTTTCCCCCCGCCGTCTTCATGATAAAAGATATAAATTATACAATTCCATGAAAGTAGATTATCTCCTGCTGCCGGCCTCTCGGTTGTGTCCCGCAAGCTGCGCCGGCGGCGCCCGGAGAGACCGCAAGGTGAAACTGCAGCAGGGTCAAGGTATGAAATAAGAGGCGCGGGGAAAAACAATAAAGTATTGCCGTAGCAAAAACAGTGAGGAGGAGGAGAGAGCTGATGACCGGAGAGACAGATGTAACGGCCGGCTTTCCCGGACTGATCGAGGTCGAAAGGGTGATCCATGATGCCCTTCATCCGGCGCCGGACCGCCTCGGGGAAATGGTCCGAAGGCTGCTGGAATACCGCGGTAAAATGCTAAGGCCGCGGCTGCTTCTCGCCTGCGCCGCCCTGGCGGGTCGCGGTAAAAAGTATAAAAGCGATGCCCTGTTTGAAGCCGCCGCCGCCGTGGAGATGATCCATACCGCCTCCCTGATCCACGACGACATCATTGACGAGGCCGCCCGCAGGCGCGGCCGGGAAACCATGCACCTGCGCTGGGGCACCGGACGGGCCACCCTGGCCGGGGACCTCCTGCTGGCCCGCGCCTTTAACCTCTTGAGCCGTCCCGGCAGCAGCAAGAATCTGCTGATCCTGCTGGCGCGCGCAGTGTCCCTGCTCTGCCGGGGGGAGATCTGCCAGATGAATCAAAGGCACTGCTGGGAGCTCACCGAACGTCAATACTATCAAATAAACTATTTCAAGACAGCCCAGTTTATCGCCGCCTGCTGCGAAGCCGGCGCCTGGATTGCCGAAGCCGCTCCCGCCTCCCGCCGCGCCCTGCGCCATTACGGCCTCAAGCTGGGGCAGGCATTTCAGATTGTCGACGATATCCTCGATTATACGGCCTGCCCGGATCAACTGGGCAAACCTTCGGGAAACGACCTGGAACAGGGGAGAGCCACCCTGCCGCTGATCCATCTTTTCGAAAACCAAAAACATTATTTGAAATTGCTCCGGATGCTGCCCGTGAATTCCGCGCCGCCCCGGGAGCTGCAAAAGACGCTTCGTGAAGCGGTTAAACAGAACGGCTCCCTCGACTACGCCCTGGCCACCGCCCGGCAGAAGCAAGCGGAAGCGGTAAGCGCGCTGCAGCACTTTCCAGAGGTGCCGGAGCGGCATCTGCTTGCCGGGATCGCCGCGGCATTGACTCGCCGGATCCCGGGCAGCTGGAACTGCCGGCAGGTTGATTCAGAGGTAAAAATGACTTAGAATGATAAAGAGAGGAAGTTGCTCTTCCAGTAAATGATCAATAATTGAGAGGTGAAAAAATGTCTGAGATCATGGCTATCAGTGAAACAGAATTTGAAGACCGGGTGATGCGGGAACAGCTGCCGGTCCTGGTCGATTTCTGGGCGCCCTGGTGCGGCCCCTGCCGGATGCTTGCGCCCGTGATGGACGAGCTGGCCGCAGAGCACCGGGGACGGCTGAAAATACTTAAAGTAAACGTGGATGAAAATCCGGGATTGGCGGAGCGTTTCGAGATCATGAACATCCCGGCCATGCTTCTCTTTAAAGAAGGCGCGCTGGTGGAAAGCCTCACCGGGGCCATGTCCAAGGAGGCCCTGACTGACAGGATCAATCCTCATCTAGAGACGCCCTGACTATTTTTACAAATTGCATGTTAGTACAATATTTCTCCCCGGTTGTCGGGCCGGGCATCCCCGGCCCGAACCCGTATCACCTGCATTGACAATAGCGTTAAAAAGATAACATCATCATTTTTGACAAGGCAGTTTCTATCAAAGTGGGACAAACAGGTCGTCCCCATTGTCCCACCCATTGCAATATACTTTCCATTATTAATATCATGTAAATTCCTGCAGTTGTAAAAAGGATTTCTTGATAAAATAGAGAAGTTATTCAAAAAACATGTGCAGGAGGCATCGGCTCATGGCAGAATATATATTTTCAGTTCCAGTAAAGGTTCGCTATTATGATACCGACCTCTCACGTGCCGTTTTTTTTACCAATTACATTAAATGGTTTGACTCCATTGCCCTTCCCGAATTTACTGATGCCCTGGGCATTGACTGGCGGACTTTCCTGGAGCAAAACATCGACGCGGTGATTGCGCACGTATCTTTTGATTACAAAGAATCCTGTTATCTTGATGATGTCGTTAATATTCACATTACTGACGTGGATTTGGGACGGACCAGCATGACTATCTACGGCTCCCTGTTCAAAGAAGAAACCCTGATCGCCGAAGGGAAACTGGTATATGTGTTTATCGATTTCACTACTCGCAAAACTGCGGCAATACCTGAATTTTTCAAGAACAAAATCAATGCCCATATCCGGGATATAAAGAGATAGGGATACGGGAGAGAGGGCGGAGGGGGGCACGGGAGCACATTCCTGGGCCCCCTTTCGGTTGTCAACAGGCTTCTTCAAGAAGCGAATACCTAAAGAACTCCCAGCTTGCGCAGGAGCAGGCAGAGACGGTAATATACTTTGGCTTCGGTTCCTCCGGCGTGGAGCAGCGAGCTGGCGGTCTTCTGCAAACCTTGGCGGCTCACCTTGGGATCGGATAGATAGACCGCCAGCAATCCCCGGATAACGGAGCGGTGAAAGGAGGAGCGGGGCAGCCTTGCCACTCCCTGCAGCGACTTTTTAAGAAAGAGGTGCAGCCGCTCTGCAGCCGCATCAGGGGAGGGGTAGCAGGATACGAAATTGTAATCTCCTTCCAGGCGGTCTTCCTCCTGGTCGATCCAGTAATCGAGAAGGATATGCAGGCCGCAAACCCACGGGAAATATGCTTCAACCAGTTTCCTTGATTCGTGAACAGAGGTTTCGGGAGAGCCGGCCAGCCCGAACAGGGCGAAGACGGCCAGGGTTGAGCCGCAGGCGGCGGCGTATTCCCAAAAGTGCAGCGGAGGAGTTGACGGCGCGGCCTTCTCCTTGAACCAGCGCCTTAACCGGCTGCCGCGTATCGCCGGGTTAAGATGCTTGTAAACCTGCAGATCATTGTAAAGTGAGACCAGTCTCAGGATCTCGGGCTGCACTGCCGGGTAAGCGGGGAGGGCGCCGGTGCAAGCACGGCATTCGGCGATCAGCGCCTCAAGATAGCCACCGTCGTTTTTGGCGGGATAAAAGCGGTAATAGTTCCGCTTCTTGTTCGGACCGCGGGTCAGCGCCGCCGTCATGGCCTGGTGGAGGCAGCGGAAGGCGGCTTCATCATAGATGCCCCCGCGGTCGCAGAGGTTGTCCAGGTAATCGCTGATTGTCTGCAGAGCGACAATCAGAGAGACCAGCTTCCTGGAATAACGGGGGTTGAAATTGTAAAGGGCGTAGAAGCTTCCTCCCTGCGCATGAAAGCGCTTCCGGGAGAGGCTGGCCGAGGCCTGCTGAAGAAGCGGCCAATCGGCATAAACAGTAAGCTGCTGTTGCCATTTGCTCAGCTCCCGGGAGACCTGGGGGAGCACCCCGGTGAGAAAGCGGGTTAACTTGAGTTCGGGGATAAAACGGACCGCTTCGAGCAGCATGTTCTGTCCGGATTCTTCGATCATTGGGATTCACTCTTCCACTGTTATTTCAACGCCATTTCTACGGCTTCCCTTTACCGGGATACAGAGGGAGAAGCAAATAGCCGCACCGGCAGTGATGCGGCTAGTCAAAATAAATAATACTTGCTTAGTCCCCTTACTGTTCCGGCTTTTCTTCGTCCCCTTCACCGTGGTCGTTGCCGCTTTCTTCGCTTTCCGGCGGCGTTTCACCGCCCCCGAAAAATTCCGGGGCAGAGGCCATATCTCCTGCTTCCGCGGCAGTGCCGATTTCGCCGCGGATGTAACGGAAGAAAACCCATTCGGCCACCCCGGTTACGGCGGCAGTGGCCAAAATGGCGCCGGTGCCGATATTCTGGCGCACGAAGGGACCTGCCAGCGCCAGGATCACAGCGGCCATGATGAAATTGGAAATCGCGGTCGGCAGCGCACCGAAACGCGGCAGCAGGTAGCGATCGCCGACAAAATAGAGCACCAGGGTAACAACCAGGGCAATAACCAGGGAGCTGCTCATGGGTATTGCCGGGATGAGGAGATAGCTGAGAAAGATCATCGTTATCGCGGCGGTATAAATAAATTTAATTATCAGAGGCCTGATATGTTCCAAGGATTCACCCCCTTTCTCAATCAATACTTTTCCCTGTATAAGCAGCAATCATGCACAAAAACAACCAGCATCTTTCCGGAATATCCGGCTCCCGCGTATATATTTTACTTCGAGGCAGGATAAAATTGGCATATGTCGAATAATAGTTACATAATACCTTCGAAAGGGGTGTCATCGCCATGTCCCGTGAAGAAATTGGCCATGTCCGGCATTATTACAGCAAAATCTCTGTAGCCATAATCGAGCTGTCCGCTCCCGTGAATGTGGGAGAAAGGATTACCATAGTAGGACCAAAAACCGAATTCGTCCAGGAGATCGGCTCCATGCAGGTAGAACATAAAAATATCACCTCTGCACAATCCGGTGATCTGATCGGTTTGAAAGTGATCAACAAGGTCAGGGAAGGTGACCGTGTCTTCCGGTTTGAAGATTAAAATGTTTTGCAAACAACAACGAACCTGATTTAACTGCTCATGGTTCCCGAAAAAAGTTTACCCCTTCTGTTCAAATGGAGGGGTGATTTTTTGACCCAACGGTTAAAAGTCATGGTGCAAAATTTCTCAAAATTAATTGACATAAATAAGACCGTTAGTATAATATCGCGTATTTGCGCTGATTTTTCATGTTCTGTATGTTGATTGCTCCTAAACTTTCATGGTGCTAAAATCTAAAGACGGGAAGACAAAGCCTGTCTCTACATTCATACTATATTCACTATTGACATTTTAACCTACAAGTTATAGAGTTAAAAACTACAAAGTATAGTTTGTTTAAAAAAGAAGCTTTCTTTTCAAAATTGTACCATATTCTGCCGCAGATTTACATTACAAAAATAAAGGAGGGATTTCCCTATGGAAATTAATTAGCAATTAGATCAAAAATCCTACTAACAATTTCATTTTAATAATAAAACGGAATTCAGTAATTGAAATAGTGACGTTTTGTCTCAGTAGGTTTAAGTCTGTTTTTAAGAACAGCGAGAGGAAAGGAAGGATATTTTATAAAAAAAAGAACTGTGTGTAGAAAAGCTATAATAATGTTGTTGGTTTTAATTTTGATGTTGTCAGGTGTTGTAAATGCTATGGAAAGCGAAGTTGGCAAAAGAGTTGTAACAATTAATGGAGAAAAAATTCATGTTAATATTTTGGTTGACAATGAGTTTGAAAGGATAGTAGAAACTGAAGATCAATATACTATTAATATAACAACATTTAATAAAGAGAAAAATTATATTGTTGTTGAAGAGATAAATAAAATTACAGGAGAAGAAAGTATAACAACAGCTGATCTTAATCAGATTGATTTTGATTTAATAAGTTCAGAAGATTCTGGTTTAGAGATGCACCCCTGCGCAACAATTCTGTTTTCTGCAAGTTCAGTGTTTATCAAAATAAATACTTTTATTGGTCAGATATGTATTGGGGAATATACAATTCTTCAGGAGCAAGAAAAGGCGTATATGAAAATTCATCTAATTCAACTGATCTGATAGGTTTTAAAGATGCTGTAGATGATTTGCGCGAAGCAGAATTTTCAGCGATTGCCGCTGGAGGTGTTGCTGTAGTATCCGCAGTTGTAGCGGTTTTAACTGCCCCGACAGGTCTTGGTGCGGTAGTAGGGGCGGTCGTAGCTGTAGGTGGAGCTATAGGATGTGCTATTTATATCTGGAATATGTATCGGTACCGGAATAGTTCAAATTTTTATTGGAGTAGAGTTTAAACATCATGACAAAATTTGGCTTAATTATTTTCACATCAATTCCAATAATTATACTCGTATTAAATACTATTGCATTATATAGACTATACATTACTAATAACGAAGAAAAAGGATTAGTTATATTTTGTTTTGCTACAACAGTTGTTGTATGTGTTCTGTTCTTAGTGCTTTTATATAAATTGCAGTCTAATTAGTTATGATAATTTACCAACGGATTGCCAATTGCTACAGCGCTTTTGTAGGTTAACTTTGACTCTATATATGACCCCAATATAACAGCTTCCCTTTCGTTAAAATACTCACGACGGCTTTTAATTGACATGGTCATATCACTACCCTTCGGTAAGATTTCGTCGTGAGTGAGCCGATCCCCCTTAGGTAAGATTATAAGTGAGTGATCGCGATTAATTGACATGAATAAGGCCGTTAGTATAATATGAAAGTATCCTATCATTTAAATATTAGCTATGCATTAAAATGTTATCCCTATTGTTAATAATAAAAAACGGGTCAGGGGCGCCTCCGGTTTATAGTAAATCATGGGTAAACAAGGTAATATTTATTAGAATAAGGAGGACAGGATATGCAATTACATGATCTTACCTACACGGTTGAAAGAAACGTTGGATTGATCACCCTGAACCGCCCCGAAGTGCTTAATGCCCTGCGGCGGGAAACCATCAGCGATCTGGCGGCGGTATTGCAAAAAGCAGGTCTGGATGAGAATATCCGTTCGCTGGTCATTACCGGAAAAGGCAAGGCCTTTTCCGCCGGACAGGATCTATCGGAATTGGGCAGTTTGGCCGGGCAGGAGATCGACTATTTTGCAATTAGAAAGAATGTCGAGAAGATGCAAGAACTGACCAGACTGATAATTGATATTCCCAAACCCGTGATCGCCGCAGTAAACGGATACGCCATCGGTGCAGGCGCGGAGCTGGCCATTGCCTGCGACATCAGGTATGCCTCGGGGAAAGCCGCATTTGAATTTGCCGAGGTAAAAGTGGGATTGTTTGAAACCAATGGCGTAACCTGGCTCCTTCCAAGATTGATCGGGATGGGCCGGGCCAAAGAGTTGATGCTTACCGGTAGAAGGATCGATGCTGAAGAGGCCATGCATATAGGCCTGGTCAATGCTGTCTCTTCACCGGACGGGCTGTTGAACGATGCCCAGGCAACGGCAGAAAAGATTGCCGGATACGCCCCCGTCTCCATGCGTTTCGTAAAATCTTCATTGAATAAATCAGGAGAAATAGGCATAGATGAAGCGATGGTCTACGAAACAGATGCGCTTATGACCTGTTTCTATACCGAAGATGTCCGGGAAGGCGCAGTTGCTTTCATGGAGAAGCGAGAACCGGAATTTAAAGGAAGGTGATAACAGCCAAAACCACAATCTATTTCCAGCAGTTGCTTCATTAACAGTTGGAAAAACAGTCGGAACACCCATAAAAAGGAGGAGAAACGTATGGAAGGATCGAGCAATCAACTGGATCGCTCCATCAGCCTTTCAGGGGCCGTATTAACGCTTATAGGTTATGTCGTTGGCGCTTCAATATTTATTCTGGTGGGACCCCTGGCCGGTGATGCCGGTCCGGGATTATGGCTGGCTTACCTCCTGGCTGCTATTCCGGCCGTATTTGTCTGTTTTACCAGCGCCCAGATGGCTTCGGTGCTTCCGGTCACCGGCGCGAATTATGTCGCCGCCAGCCGGACTCTTTCTCCGTTCTGGGGCTTCATGATGGTCTGGACGGTCATGATCACTACCGGGGTGG
>CAYFRE010000023.1:15662-21423 GCA_964345455.1 uncultured Syntrophomonadaceae bacterium
CTGATTGCCTATGGTTTTGCCGAGTATTTAAGCTACCTGTTTGGCGGCGTAAACCTCATGCTCATCGCGGTGGTCGTAGTACTGGTTTTTGGATTGTTGAATTACATCGGCGTCAGACTGAGTGTGACTGTTCAGGCGATCATGGTCCTGGAGTTTATCATCGCCCTGCTGATTTTCGGTATCGGGGGTTTATTCAGTATTGACCGCAACCTGATGGTTCCCCTGATGCCCAGCGGTTTTGGGATGATCATGACCGTCGCCGTGATGGCATACTTTTCCTACTCCGGTTTCATGATCATCGCGGATATGGGCGGGGAAATCAAGAACCCGTCACGCAATATCCCCGTAGCCCTCGGTGTCTCCCTGTTAATGGTTTTCGTGATGTACACCCTGGTAACGATATCGCTGGTCGGGAACATGGATTGGCGAGCGCTGGGGGGTATGGAAGCTGCTGTGGGCCAGACCGCGGAGCTGTTTCTGCCGAAGTGGCTGGCGGTAATAGTCTCTTTCAGCGCTCTTTTCGCCGCAGCGACGACCATTCATGCGGTGATAATGTCTTCGTCGCGGCAGGTTTTTGCCCTGGCGCAGGACAAGATCTGGCCTGAAATTCTTGGCAAAGTAAACGCCTTTAAAACCCCGGGTAACGCTGTAATATTGATCACCGCTGTTTCCTTAATCGGAATTCTTATCGGAACCACTATTAAAAACTATGCCAATGTCACCGCGATCGGGTTCATGATTGTTCAGATGTTGATTGCCCTCTCCATGTTGAGAATCCCCCGGGTCATGCCTGAAAATTACGCCCGCGCTCCCTACAAATTAAACAATTTCTGGCGCGGCTTCTTCTGCTGGGGATTGCTGGTGATTTCAGCCATCTTTTTCATTATCGGCATTGTGGACAGCCTCCCATCAATGGTGATCTATTTTTCTTGCCTGGCTCTGGGGATCCTGTATTATTTCTTCCGCAAGGCGGCGTTAAGCAGGCAAGGGATAGATATACGGCAGATTCTCATCGGGGAAAAAGATTCTTCAATCAGAAAAGAGTAGATACAAGTCGAGATTGCTTATTGCTAGTTGCATGAGAAAAAGGGGAGGAACCTCGTACTCTGCCAGAATATATACACCCAAAGAGAAAGGGGTTCCTCCTGTCTAAAACTCCAAGGGAGACACAAACCTTTTGAGGCAGGAATGATATGCAAAATCATGGCCCGGCTTCTTGAACAAACGATTTCTGTAATTGATACAGCATGACACTGTCGAACCAATCATTTATAAGGAGTGAACGGGATGGTAGTGCCAAGATTAGATTATTTATGGAAGTATGTTGACCATTGGGGTGAGGTGGACCCTGCATTTCCAGCGCTGCATTATCGGGGCAGAACCTATACTTCAAAACAGTTGTTGGAGATCACGGATCGACTTGCGGAGGCTTTCTTGAAATTTGGTGTGGGGAAAGGCGATCGCATTGTGACAATCCTGCCTTCAATACCGGAATATGTATTCACCTTTATTGCTGCGAGTAAAATTGGCGCGATCACCACTCCAATGGATGTGCGTTATCGCATCGCTGACCTGAGAAGGTTCATTTCTCACGTGGAGCCCAGGATAGTCGTATCCGTGGCGAAGGCTGAAGATAACGACATCCTGGCTTCCCTGAAAGAGCTGGCTCCGGAGTTCAAGAAGATCAAATATCTGATGGTAGAGCCTGCAGATTTCGGGGAGCCCTTCCATGAGTTGCTGAAGAGGAATTTCCGGAGAAAAACCAAACTGAAAAAAGCTAAAAACAGACAGCAGCCGGATGATGGGGCCCTGATTATTTTTACCGGGGGAACGACCGGCATACCAAAGTCCGCTCTTCTTTCGCACAGAAATGTGGCCAGGATGTGTTTTTTGGAAGTAGAATATCTAAACGGCATCCTTGCCGGCCAGGGAGTGACCGGAAATATCAAGTCTCTGGCCGCCTTGCCGACCAGTCATGTGGGCGGAACGGTAGAGCTGATCGGCACCGGACTGGCCGGGAAATATGAGTTGCACATGCTGGAAAGCTGGAGTCCGCAACAGGTTCTACAAGTAACACAGGATAATAAGATACCTTTTATTGGCGGCGTGCCGATAATGTATGCGATCATGCTCTCCTTGAGTGAACTCGAGCAGTTCGATCTATCTTCGGTCAAGTTGTCCATTATCTCGGGGGATAAGGTATCCCTGGAATTACTGGAAGGAATCAGGGCCAGGATATCTCCCAATATTGTGGTCGGCTACGGCAGCACCGAAGCCGGTTCCGAGGTCACGTTTACCGGGATAACCGATAACTTGACTGAACTTGCCAACGGATATGTGGGCAAACCTTTGCCCGGCATGGAGATCAAGATTGTTGACGATCAGGGCAATACCCTGCCGGCGGGTGAGGAGGGCGAGGTTCTGATCAAGGGTCCCTTGACGATCAAAGGCTATTTCAAGATGCCCGAGGAAGATCGGCTCGGATTCTCTGATGACGGCTACTGCCTGTCGGGTGATCTGGGCTATCTTGACGAAGAAGGCGGGTTATATATCAGGGGCAGAAAAAAGCAGATCATCAGGGTGGGCAGTTACACTGTTCTGCCGGCGGAAGTGGAAGAGGTTGTTGTCCAGCACCCTCATATTTCCATTGCTGCGGCTGTGGGGATCCCTGACAAGATCTATGGAGAAGTTATCTGGCTCTTCGCTGTTCCAGAAACCGGCAAGGAAATCAGCGAAGATGAAATAGTGGAACTCTGCAAGAAACAGCTGGCCAACTACAAAGTTCCCCGGCGCGTCATTATCCGGGCTCAGATTCCCCTGACCAGGATCGGGAAAGCTGACCGGGAACTGTTGCGCAAAGAAGTGATCGAATCGATGGGGCCGCTGCAGTAACTGTGGAACCAAATTTAAAAAGGAGCAGAAATATGAGCGTGGTTGTATTTGAGAAAAAGGGTCGTACCGGGTATTTTACGCTGAACCGTCCGGAAAAGTTAAATACCGTAAGTCGCGAACTTGCGCGGGAACTGCTTGATAAATTACATGAATTTGAAAATGATGATAACCTCTGGGTTGGTATCATCACAGGCAGCGGTGAACGGTCTTTCAGCGCCGGCGCCGATCTGACCGATGCCGGGCACATGGTTCAACCGGAAGAATGGGAAGCTGAATATGTCAGGGGATTAACGTCGATTACGAAACCGCTGATTGCCGCGGTCAACGGTTACTGCCTGGGGGTGGGACTGACCATTGCACTGGCCTGTGATCTGAGGATTGCTTCCGAGACCGCTTATTTTGGCACGCCGGACCAGAAGTTGAACACTGTTGATTGCTATGCCTCCCTTGCTTTGGCTTCGATGGTTCCAAAAGCTGTGGCCATGGAAATACTGCTCACAGGGGAAATGATAGACGCCCGGGAAGCCTACCGGGTCGGATTGGTTAACCGGGTTACGGCTCCGGATGCTTTAATGGACGAAGCCAATGCTATTGCCGGAAAAGTTCTGCAAAACGGTCCCCTTGCCTTAAGGGCCTGTAAAGAGCTGGTCAATCGCTGCCGGGCGCTGTCCCTGGATGACGGGTTGCGTTTATTTAAATTGCTTGCGGCAGGGGTACTCTCCAGCGAAGATACAAAAGAAGGAGTAACCGCTTTTCTGGAAAAAAGGGCGCCGGTCTGGAAAGGCCGTTGAGATCGCTTCCTGTATGCTGGAAGAATGATTATATACAAACAGCCGTCTTTTTAATTGTTAAACTGGCAGGTGGTAACACCTGCATTTTTTTTTGGAAAGTGGGAAACCTTTGCCTTTGAAAAGAGGATTTATATATGTTTTGGCGAACCGTAACCCTGTATGCTTTAATGATCACAAACATATTTTCAGCAAAAGGCAGGTGTAATGGTCAATGTTAGTTGTGGGGGAAAAGATCAATACCAGTCGAAAAGCAGTCAAGGAAGCAGTTGCCGGGAAGGATGCAGCTTTCATCCGCCGGCTGGCCCGCCGTCAGCACGAGGCCGGGGCCCATTATATCGACGTGAACTGCGGGACTTTTGTCCATAATGAGCCCGAACTCCTAAGCTGGCTGGTCCGGGAGGTGCAGGATGAACTTGGCGGCCTGCCTCTCTGTATCGACAGCCCCAATCCCCTTGCCGTGGAAGCAGCGCTTGAAGCGCACCGGGGGACGGCGATGCTTAACTCGATCAGCGGGGAGAAGGAACGTTATGAAGCTCTCGAGCCGCTGGTAGTCAAGTACGGCTGCAAAATTGTCGTTCTGTGCATGGACGATGAATTCGGCATCCCGCCCGATGCGGTGACCCGTGTTGGCATAGCCGCCCGGATCATCGAAAGCCTGGCCGCCAAAGGGGTCAGTCATGATGATATCTACGTCGACCCCCTGATCCAGCCGATCAGCGTGGACAGCAAGAACGGACTTTCTGCCGCGGAGACGATTCGCCTGGTGCATGAGCGTTTTCCCGGGGTCCATTTCATTTGCGGGCTGAGCAATATCTCGTTCGGGCTGCCTGAACGTAAGCTGCTCAACCAGGCTTACATGGTCGTCTGCGCCGCTTACGGCCTCGACGCGGTTATCCTGGACCCGGAAGACAAGAGGATGATGGCCCTGGTTTACGCCACCGAAGCACTTCTGAACCGCGATCCCTACTGCGGCAATTACCTGAAGGCTTACCGCGAAGGTGTTCTTAAAGACTAGAATCTTGAAAAAAAGAGATGGTTGTTCGCTTTTATCTAGCGGGTAACCATCTCTTTTTTTAATTAATTATTCCCATTCTTTTCTTCAACCCGGCATGTATGATATCATATTGTTAAAATTGACGCCATGGAGGAACTGGTATGCGACTGAGCGACCGTTTTTATGCCTATTTCTGGCAGGGATATGGCAACAATTGCAACAGCTATATCTACCGCGGAGAGAAAATGATGATGATCGATCCCGGCCATATCTTGAACGAATCAGGGGAGAGGTGCTTTGACATTTTAACCGGATCTATCTCCGGTGACGGGATCAAACTCGAAGAGATAGAAGTGATTTTATGCACGCACGGGCACCCCGATCATGTAGAGGCGGCGGGTCTGATCCGCGAACGAAGCGGCGCCAGGCTGGCCGTCCACCGCGAGGATGCCTTTTTCCTGGAGAGCTTGGAGCAGCGCCTTACCGCAGCGGGTCCGTCTAAGAGGCCCCGGGTGGCCCCCGATTTTTACCTTCAGGAGGGCGATCTGAGGCTGGGTTCGCCGGAAGAGGCCGCCGATACCATACGGGTTCTACATACCCCGGGCCACTCGCCGGGCTCGATCTGCTTCTACTTCCCTGAGGAGAAGGTGCTTATCACCGGCGATACGGTTTTCGACAGCAGCATCGGACGCTCCGATCTCCCCGGCGGGGATTTCGAGGCGCTGGGCCGCAGCATCGCCTCCCTGGCCCGCCTGGACGAAGTGGAGCTTCTTCTGCCCGGCCACATGGGTCCGGTCAGGGGAGCGGAGAGCATCCGCCGCAACTTCGACCTGGTGCAGCGCATGTTCTTCGGATAAGCCCTCAAACAGATGCCGTCCTGGACCCTTTCCTGCCGTCCTGGACCTTTCCTGTCATCCTGGACCCTTTCTGTCATCCTGGGCCCTTCCTGTCATCCGGGGCCCTTTCCTGCCGTCCTGGACCTTTCCTGTCATCCTGGACCCTTCCTGTCATCCTGGACCCTTCCTGTCATCCTGGACCTTTCCTGTCATCCTGGACCCTTCCTGTCATCCTGGACCCTTCCTGT
>CAYFRE010000024.1:0-279 GCA_964345455.1 uncultured Syntrophomonadaceae bacterium
ATAATACCGTCCCACGATTTGCCTCCCGTTTCCAGCCTACGTATGAGGAATTGAAACACATAGCGCTGCCAGAGGACCTCTGATAGCAGCTCCGTTTCCAGCCTACCTATGAGGAATTGAAACATTGGTCTTACGTATGAAGATATAGGGGAAATATCAGTGTTTCCAGCCTACCTATGAGGAATTGAAACAAATTCGCAGCGCCAGCCCGTCACCGGCGTAGATCAGTTTCCAGCCTACCTATGAGGAATTGAAACTTGTATCTATCTCGTAAGGGCC
>CAYFRE010000024.1:289-20927 GCA_964345455.1 uncultured Syntrophomonadaceae bacterium
TGAGGAATTGAAACTCCTCCCTTATTCTTTTTCCGTTTTCCCCGCTATCGTTTCCAGCCTACCTATGAGGAATTGAAACGCGCTGTGCGAAATAGATAGCGATTTCCGGGAAACCGTTTCCAGCCTACCTATGAGGAAATGAAAACACATCAAGCCCCGCCGTGTGACTCTGGATCATAAGTTCCCCATGAGGAATTGAAAACAATATAGTTGCCGTGCTTGCCTGGAGAACTTCAGACGAGCATCCAGCCCATCAATAGCATTTAATGAAGTGCATTAATTCCTGTACTTAAAACCGTTGGAAGAGAAGGAACTGAAATGTCGAAATTCTTCACTGCATTCAGAATTACCACGTGTACGCACACCATGATAAATGAAAGCATTGCTTTAACATAGATCCTTCGCTTTTGCTCAGGACAGGGCTACTTCGGGCTTCACCCTCATGATGACAACATCCCTGTTTCTGTTTTGTCCACCGGTATTGGTTTGGGCCGACCCGGTGGGTCGCCCCTACGATCTGGCGAAGTATGGTAGTATAAAGGAAATTATTATTCAAAAAGTAGGGACTGCCCTTTGGGACAGCCCTACTACATCTGTGAGTGAATAATTGCCAGAAAAAGGGGGATAGTTCATGGAGACAAAATGGTACGGCACAGCTACTTTGGCTTTTTCAGCGGAAGGAAAGACGATTCTGTTTGACCCTTTTTTGCCGATGAACCGGAATCTGCCCCCGCCTGATCTTTCAGAGTTGGCCGCCTGCGGTGACATTTTTATTACCCACGGTCACTTCGACCATCTCATTGATGTGCCAAAGGTAGTCGCGTCAGGCGGGGGGCCAGTTTTCTGCTCAAAAACAGCGGCGGAAACTCTCACCCGCGAGGGAGTAAAAGAGGCGGATATCATCGTAGTTAAACCGGGCGATCTGATTGAGCAGGGCCCTTTCAGGATCGCCGTCTATAGAGGAAAGCATATCCGCTTTGACAGCAAGCTCATCATGAAGACCCTCTTTAACAGGCGCCTGATATCTTACCGCCAGAATTTTAAACTTATGCTGATAGAAAGCCGGCGCTATCCCGCAGGGGAAGTGCTTGTTTACCTCATAGAGGTTGAAGGGAAAAGGATACTCCACCTGGGCAGCCTGAACTTAGATGAAAACGAACGCTACCCCGATAAAGTGGACGTTTTGACCGTTCCCTACCAGGGGCGCTCGGATCTGCCGTCTTATGCGCTAAAATTCATCCGCCGGCTTCAACCGGAAACCGTCTATTTGCATCACTTTGACAACTCTTTCCCCCCGGTTTCCAGCCCTGTAGATGTGCAGCCGCTGATCAATTCTGTAAGCAAAGTCTTTCCCGGGATCAGGGTGATCCGCCCGGATGCGTTTAGATCAACGCCGTGCTGAAATAGCGCTCCGCCCTGTCGGCAAGGACCGTGGCAACCATCTTCTCCCGGCCGCACATCCGGGCCGCCCGGCAGGAGGCCCAGACATTCGCCCCGGAAGAGGTGCCCACGAGCAGCCCTTGTTTCCTGGCCAGGTCCCTGGCGGTGTTAATCGCATCCTCGTCACTCACCTCGATCACTTCATCCACCAGGCTCGTATCGAGGACCGGGGGCACGAAGCCGTCGCCGATCCCCTGGATCTTGTGAAGCCCGGGCTCATGCCCCAGGAGCGCGGAGACGTTTTTGGGCTCAACCGCAATGACAAGCACCTTTGGATTGCGCTCTTTGAGAAACCTGCCCACGCCGCAAAGCGTGCCTCCGCTGCCGAGACCCGAAACAAATATATCCAGACGTCCCTCCATCTGCGTCCAGATCTCAGGGGCAGTGGTCAGGTAATGAATCATCGGATTGTCCGGGTTTTCAAATTGCTGGGGGACAAAAATGGAGGGGTCCTTCTCTGCGCACTTGCGCGCTTCATCGACGGTTCCGGCGATGCTTTTTCCCGCCGGAGTAAGAACCAGCTCGGCGCCAAGCGCGCGGATGATCTTTTTTCTCTCCTCGCTCATATTTTCCGGCATGACAATGACGACCCGGTAGCCTTTTTGGACCCCGGCCAGCGCCAGGCCTATGCCGGTATTGCCCGAAGTGGGCTCCATTATGGTCATCCCGGGCTTCAGAGCGCCTCTTTTCTCCGCTTCCTCGAGCATGAAGAGAGCCACCCGATCTTTGATGCTCCCGCCCGGATTTAGAAATTCGGCTTTGGCATAGATATTCAGCCCGGTCATTTTCTCAAGCTTGATCATCGGAGTATGGCCAATCAGATCAAGAATATTGCCGGTAATCATTTTTACAATTCCTCCAGTCGTATAAATCTTTTCCCCCATTATAATTCATTTTGATGATTGAGTCGCCATAGATCCACTTTACGTAGAACGCGGCTGCATGGTGAAGTTCTCTTCGATAAAAGATCTCACGTAAGCCCTGTCTGAGAGGGGGCGCTGCACCTCGTCAGCCCACCGCGCCTCGTTCTGCAGGGCTTTAAGATTCACGCCGTACCAGCTCTCCACCGCGCGGCGCGATATGGTAAATGAATATTGCTCAAAGTTCAGAATCAAATTTTCAAGATTATCGATGAGCACAAAATTGGCCGTGGCGTTATAGACCAGCGTGCGATCGAAAAGTTCCGCTTCGATACCGGTGGGAACATCCTGATAGTTGAACTCCACGGTCAGGGTCTCCGGATAGAGCTGGAATGTTATCTGGAGATCGTCCAACGGTAGATTGTAGTTCAGGTTGATCAGGTTCGAGGCATCACCCATGTAGCGGCTCCTGAACTCCAGCAGCCGGCTGAAATCATGGGTCAGCGGATCCCTCTGCTCTGAAAGATACTGCTGCTCCCGCCTTCTCATCTCCGGCCTGACATATCCCTCCACCAGGGCCAGGCCGCTTATGCCGACAATCAGCAGCGCGATTATTAAGATGTTTACCTTCTTCATTTTAATTGTCTACCTCGTGTTTCTCTGCCAGGGTACAGGCTTTGCTGAACAGCAGCGGCAGGATTATAGTGATGAAAGGCACGGCGTAAGCCGCGGCAATCACGGCAAACTGGTATGGCCCGTCGATCTGCACAGCCCGCCCGAACCAGATATTGCTGCCAAAGCGTATTGCCGTGGTGAAAGCGGTCATGACCACCATAAAGAGAGCCCAGACCAGCCATGCCGCTTTACAGTACCTGGTGAGCTTTTTCTTGTTTACCGGGGCAACGGCATTCAGGTAGTTTTCATCCTTCCTGGCAGAGAGGACCAGGAAGATAACCCCCAGTATAACGACAGCGAGAAACAACAAGTTGTTCACCAGGAACCGCCCGAAGAACATGGCCCGCAGGGGGATGGTCAGGATCCAGGCGATCACCATGTAAAGCAGGCTCGCCTGGAGCAGCTCCAACCTGTAGCGATTCCTGTAGACAGGCTTCTGATCCGGGATCAGATAATCAACGGTATCCAGAGAGCGCGTCGCCAGGGCAACCGCCTCCTCATAGGTCCTCCCTTCTTCCATATGGTCTGCCACCCTGACCTCGAGGTTGCCGAGGATCTCGGCCTTGAGCTCCCCCACCTCTTTTGTCTCTTTATGGCCGGCAAACAATTTGTCAACGTATCTCTTCAAATCTTCCATTCCAACCTAGACCTCCTCTCTTCTCTCGATCAGGCGATCAATCAAATTCCTGGCTGCCTGCCATGCATCGTAGTTCTTGCCGTAAAGAACCTTACCCGCTTCGGTGACCCGGTAATACTTCCTGCGCCCCCCCTGGCTCTCTTCGCCCCAGTATGATTCAAGGGCCCCCTGCGCTTCCAGACGGCGCAGGGCGGCATAGAGGGTCGGCTCCTTCAGCTCAAATTCCCTGCCGCTCTTCAGGTAAATCTCCTTGATAATTTGATAACCGTAATTGTCTCCCTTTAGCAGCACGCTCAGGATAATCGTGTCGATGCTGCCGCGCACCAGGTCGCTGTTCGCCACAGGCTCAGTCAATACTGTTCACCTCGCAATCGCTTCTGATAGCAATATAACACATATTACTGTGCGTGTCAAAATACTTTGCGTAATGTTGTTTAATCCAAGGGGTATAACCCGGCCCCGTTCGCCGGGTCAGCGTTTTCAACGATCCATTAGAGCGGAGGGGTACGGCAGGAGGGTTCTTTTAATGGTGATGATGGTGACAGACAGGCGGTGTCTCAATTTCTTCTGCAGAAATGCCGGTGTCTGCAAACGCTGTCTGCAGCGCCTTTCTTAGCAGACTGCTATTTGCAGGAGCATCTATTCCGAAAACCACGGAATTCACGGTCAGATCAGCTTCCTCCGCGGCCTCGGCGTTCATTTCACCTTCCATGTTTATACCGAGAGCCGTGTCAACACAACTGGCTTTAATATAACCGCACGGCAAAACAAGTATGGCTTTGACATGGCCAATGTATAGGCTCTCGAGCTTTGCAAGATCGGCGCAGTAAAGTTGCATTAATTTTTTGACGGCGTTCTCCCATTGCGAAACGTTGCATGATCTGCCGGATGATAAACGGAACTCTGCTGTAAATGCCTTAAAATTATTACCCGTGAGTTCTTCCATTATGTCTTCTTCACCTCCGTCGTAATGTCGGTGCGGTATTCGCGGACGAATTTTTTAGCCTGCTCGACCTGTTCGGGAGTGGCAACATCGGCTTTGCTTATGACGATCTTGTCTGCCGCATTTATTGTCGCTTGCGTCAGCGGGCCGATCACCTCACTCAGCATCCGAAGGCGTAAACAGTCAAGCACCATCACGTTCTCTATCTGGCCACGCGAAAAGCCGAGCCCGGTGAGCGTTTGGATGATCGAGCCAACATCGGCAACTCCGGACGGCTCGATGAGGATCATATCTATCCCGAATTCTTGCGTGAGCTTTTCGATAGTGTCTTTTAAGCTTACGGTCAAGCTGCAGCAGATACATCCGCCAAAGATTTCAGATACCTGCAGTCCTCTTTTTTTGTACTGTATTTGTACAGTAATGCCGGCCACCCGTGCAAAAATAGCGCTGCCGCCAATAACAACCGGAACCTTGTCTACCGGCTCAAGCGCGACCGCAGCCATGATCCTGTTTAGCCTTTCATCATACAGCGACATATCCTTACCTCCTGTTTGTTTTTGATTTACTATTTTACAAGCTCGCCTGATACCGTAGCCGCACCGCCCGCATCCGGGGAGTATGCATCCGCGCCAATGGCCTTCGCAAATTCCGGCGTGACCGGTGAGCCTCCAACAATCACCTTGAACCGATATCTGTGCTCCGAAGCGTTGAGCGCCTCGACCGTGGCCTTCATCGATTCCATAGTCGTGGTCAGAAGGGCCGAACATGCGACCAGTTTGACCCCCTCATCCGCCGCCGCCTCAACAAACTTCTCCACCGGTACATCAATACCGAGATCTACGATTTCAAATCCCACGCTCTCGATCATCATCGCCACAAGATTCTTTCCGATATCGTGAAGGTCTCCGGCAACGGTTCCAATCACGCACTTACCCTTAGTCGAGGTTGATTTCCCGGCAAGCTTTGGTTTCAATACTTCGAGGCCGGCCTTCATGGCCCGGGCTGCAACCATCATTTCCGGGACAAAAATCTCTCCACTGGAAAATTTCTCTCCGATGTGGGTCATGGCAGGCTGATATCCGCCTGGAATGGTATAACCCTGCATTATATTTGGGGCAAATGGTAGTTAACTGCACAATTGTCCCCGCCAAAATTGATATGAGCAATAAAAAACTGCCGCAAACAACCTGCGGCAGCCCGCTTTTATCATCATTGGAGCTAACATGCAACCATTCAATCCAGGTAAGCCCCAACCCCTTCTATTTATTCAGCCAATTCTGCACTATATAAAAAAATACTTTGATATCCGGGTCAATTATCTTTTCCTGGCGCAGTCGTCGGCGGCTTTGGCCATCATCTGCGCGTTTTCCAGTTTTCCGTTGAACGGCAGATCACAGCCCGGGGCAAGGATAAAGCCATCACCCATTTCTTTTATCAGCATCATGCAGTAGTCGTAGCATTTTTCCGGCGTGCTGAATGCCACCTTTTCCGCCTGAAGATCACCCATGATGCATATCCTGTCCCCGGCAATTCTCTTGGCTTCAAGAATGTCGGTTTTGCCGTCAAGCGCCGCTATGCATTTACGCGCGGGGAGTTCGCGAAGAAGGTCCAGCCCCTGATCCCAGCAGCCGTCAAGATGCAAGACCGGGAGAACGCCGTAAATCAGTGCATAGCTGCACATATTCCCTAAAGTATTGCCACTGGTATCTGATGAACATCTCCCGGTTCATAAATGAGGGGATTCCTCTCCAGGCGGCAACCCACAAGCCACATGGCTTCTCCCCGCTCTTAAACAGAGCCTCGTACCTGGCCATCGTGGCCTGGTGGATGATTTTGAAGACCCGCTCAACCTTTTCAGGGCAGTCGAGCATATCTTCACCGAAAAGCTTTACCATGCCGCGTCCACCGCACCACATTTCGATGGGCCCTGCCATGGAGCCCGACTCCTTGATGTTCACGATCCCGAGTTCGGCCTTGTATCTTTGACTGGCTATTTTCTTGTATTCAGCAAATTGAGCGGGCAAGCGTCCCATGATGTTTCCGATTCTTTCATTGACTACCATGTTATACGGTGCCTGTCAAGTTTACTTATGAAAACTCATTCCTGGTAAAATTGAACCGGAAATAGTGCTTTTATCATTAAGAGGCTCTTCATGTGCCAATAAAATTTGTATGAAATTTAGCTTTCACCGGCACCTGGGGGCCGGGAGAGCTCAACAACCCGGATACGGCGGGCGGGTGAGACGGTTTTTCCTTGAAATCCTGCCGGGCATCAACTACACTATAGATGGAAATGGGGTAACCTTCAGGCCCGGCCATTTGGGCCGGCCGCTCAAGGAGGAATCCAATCATGTATTGTATACACAGTGTTCTCGAGCTGGAAACCACCGCGCGGGAGGCGCTTTACGATATCACTGAACGGGTCCGCAGAGCGGCGGCGCAAAGCGGCATCAAAAACGGGCTGGTTTCGATCTATGCCCAGGGAGCCACGGCGGCGATCATGATCCAGGAAAACTGGGACGAGAGCGTGCAGAATGACGTGGTCACGCTGCTGCACAGGCTGATCCCTCGCGGCGGCTGGGAGCATGACCGGCAGGACGGGAACGCTGACGCCCACCTCAAGGCGGGGCTGGTCGGCCCCGGCGAGACCGTGCCCTTCATCGACGGCAAACTAGGCCTCTCCACCTGGCAAAATATCTTTTTCTGCGAATTCGACGGCCCGCGGAAAAATCGCCGCGCCGTGGTGACCGTCATCGGGGCAGGTTAGAGATAGTTTTACAGGAGCGAACAACAGCCCGATCGGAAAGTTCTGTTTTACGAACCAGACCGGTTTGGAGATCCTTCGCTTCGCTCAGGATGACATGCATGGAGTCGCTCCCTGTCAATCTGAGCGGCAGGCCCATTAAGACGGCGGTCCCAGCAATGGTGGTACCGTAGAAGATCACCGGTTTACGGGTGAGAAACTCTATATAAACCGTCCCCCTGATATACAGGTACGTCCCCGGCGTCCCATTTTGCTCTATACTGTTTTCTATTATGCTATACTTGTAGCAAAATCTGCATAAGTAAGAAGGTTCAGCCATGGAGCCCAGGTTGCTCATCGTGGAGGATGATATTTTCCTGCGGGACGGCCTTTGCGAAATGCTGCAGCGCAAGGGGTACGCCGTAGATTGCGCGGAAACTTGCCGGGGGGCGCGCCGCCTGGTTGCTGAAAAGAGCTATCACCTGATCATTCTTGATATCATGCTGCCGGACGGCAGCGGGCTTGACCTCTGCACCGCATGGCGCAGCAGCGGCTGCCATACGCCGATCCTCTTTCTCACCGCCAGGGACGACGAGGTGCAGATCGTGCGGGGGCTCGACGCCGGGGGCGACGATTACGTGACCAAGCCTTTCCGCCTGGCAGAGCTTCTTTCGCGCATCCGGGCGCTGCTGAGAAGAAATCAACCCGCTGTTTTCGAAAAGGACGGGCTGCGCATCGACCTGGAAAGCAGGCGCATCTACTGCCGTGATGAGCAGCTCTACCTGACCCCGACGGAGTTCCAGCTCCTGGCGGCCCTGGTCCGCAACGCCGGCAAGGTGCTTACCAGGAAGATCTTGCTGCAGACCATCTGGGATGATGCCGGGCTCTTCATTGATGACAACACCCTTTCGGTGCATATCAGCCGCCTGCGCGAAAAGATCGGCGAAGACCGCATACTCACGGTGCGCGGCGTCGGCTACCGCTGGGCCGGCGGGAATAAATCATGAACCCCGCCGCCTTGCTTTCGGGCGTCACCGCCGCCCTGGGCGCATATCTGGCCTGCTACGGCGCGGGAAGCATCCGGTGGGTAGGGATCGCCGTGCTTCTGACCGGCGCAGCGTCGCTCGCACTCTGCATCATTGGCGCAAGACGGCAAAAGAAGGAGTTGGAGGCGCTGCACAAGCAGCTGATCGATTTTCTGGAAGGCCGGGAGCCCTCCCCCCGCTTCAGCGTGAACGACGACGATTTTGCCCTGCTGGAAAACGCCGTCGTGGAGCTGGAAAGCAGGCTGCTGCTGGAGCAGGAGAAGACACGGCGTGAATCGCAAAAAAATGCGGAATTTATTGCCGATGTCTCACATCAGTTGAAAACACCGCTGGCGGCGCTGAAGCTCTATTGCGAGATGGAGCAGGCTCAAGACCCCGGCAAGGATATCTCCCGTCAACTAGCCCTCATAGAGCGGATGGAAAACCTGACCTACTCGCTGCTGCGGCTGGAGAAGTTGCGCGCCGACGCCTACGAGATGCGCTTCGCGGAGCATGATCTCGGCGGCCTGGCCCGGCAGGTCTGGTCCGAGCTGCAGCCGCTCTATCCCGGTAAGAGATTTCAGCTTGCCGGCAGCGCCGCCATGCGCTGCGACGCCTACTGGCTGGGCGAGGCACTGCGCAACATCCTCAAGAATTCCTGCGAACATACCCCCCCGGAGGGGCAGGTTGATCTCATCATCGAAAAAACGGAAAGATCCATTACCCTGGCCGTTGAAGACAACGGCGGCGGGATCCCGGAAGAGGAGCTGCCGGGGCTGTTCCGGCGCTTCTTCCGCTCTTCGCGGGCCCGGCCGGACGGAGGCGTGGGCCTGGGGCTGGCCATTGCCAGGACCATCGTGGAGAAGCATCACGGCCTCGTCTCGGCCGAGAACACGGCCTGCGGCCTGCAGATCGCGCTCTGCTTCCCCCGGCTGGAGGGAATCCGGAAGGGCGGCTAGCAATCAATCCAAAATCCCCCCGGCCCCCCTTTAAAAAGGGGGGAGTATATCCGCTAGAATTGTAGGGGCGAGGCATGCCTCGCCCGCCGGTGAGGTATAGGCGTTTGCGTGGTAGCAGCGTTTTGCTTTACACGCAGTGTTTTATCGTATTTCGATGGGTCTCGGGCGGCCCATGGGCCGCCCCTACAACCTGGATGAAGCTTGTTCCGAGATACGAAATGTCGATCCTCTATGCTGCTCGGGCTTCCTTTGCCCGGCCCCTGTAACTGGAACCAGGGCTTTGGCTAAAATTCGTCCTTGTCTTACGAAAATGTAAGGGTAGGGTCACCGTAAATTAAGGTTCGCCCGGTAAGATAAAGCCCAGGAGGGAATAATCATGCAGATACTGGAATGCCGCAACCTGCAGAAGATCTACGGCAGCGGCGAGGGCGCCGTTCAGGCCCTGCGCGATATCACCACCGGCTTTGCCCAGGGCGAAATCTGCGCCGTGCGGGGGCCAAGCGGCTCGGGCAAATCCACGCTGCTGCATATCCTGGGCGGACTGGAATATCCCAGCTCGGGAAAGGTCTTCTACCGCGGCGAAGATCTTTACGCCTACAATGACAACCAGCTTTCCATCCTGCGCCGCCGCCGCTTCGGCTTCGTCTTCCAGGCCTACAACCTGGTGCAGGAGCTGACCGCCTACGAGAACATCCTGCTCCCCGTTCTGCTGGACAAGCGGAAGCCGGACGAAAAACATATCTCCCTGCTGGTGGAGATGTTGGGCCTCGGTGACCGGCTGGATCACCTGCCCTGCGCGCTCTCAGGCGGCCAGCAGCAGCGCGTGGCCATAGCCCGGGCCCTGGCCAACAAGCCGGCCATCCTCTTTGCCGACGAGCCCACGGGCAACCTCGACGGCAAATCGGGCAAAGAGGTGCTGACCCTGCTTAAATATGCCAGCCGGGAGCTGGGCGTGACCCTGGTGCTGGTAACCCACGACCTCAACATCGCCGAGCAGGCTGAGCGGGTCATCACCCTGGAAGACGGCGCCATCATCCATGACAGCAGGAGGGGAGCGGCCGGCGATGGAAGCTAAGTTCTCCATAAACTCCATTGCCCTGAACAATCTGCGCCGCCGGCGCGGGCGCTACCTGCTGCTCATCCCCGGCATCGTCCTGGCCATCTACTTCGTGGCCACGGCGCTGCTGTTTGCCGATACCATGTTCGTATCCTTGCGGGAGCGGCACTACTACCGCCAGGGCGAGCAGGATGCCATCGTCTTCAATTGCGGGGAGGCGCCTCTCGAAGAGCTCGTCTCAAGGGGCATCCTTTCAGAATACGGGATGGCCGAGATTTTAGGCTACGTCCTCCCCGACGGACAGGAGCAGGAAAACGGCTTCTCCATCGCCCGTTTCGATGAAGCTGCGCTGGCCCTGGCCCGCCAGGAGCCGCTGGAAGGCCGACTGCCAGAAAAGGCGGGGGAGATCGCCCTGGAGCGGAGCACCCTGGCGCGCCTGCGCTCGAACGCCGGGGTGGGCGACAGGATCACGCTAACGCTGCTCGTCCCCGACGGCAGCGGTTTCATAGAGGCGCCGGTTCAGAAAAGCTATACCCTGGTGGGCATCCTTGCCGACAAGTTCGTATACTCCAATCGTTGGAACCAAGCCAGCCCCGCCTATCGCGACTATCCCGCCGGCGTGCTCTCCATGGATGAGCGGATCGAGCCCGGAGGCCGGGCTGTAATTAACTGCTACGGCCGCTACGCCGGGGACGCCGCGGCTGCTTTTGAGCAGCTGCGGGAATTCTGCCTGGAAAACAAGCTGGTTACCGAATACGATTGGCCCAATTTGGAGCAGACGCGCTACCGCTTGTTTGACGCCGGCGAAGGCGCCGATGGTGACATCATGATCACGACTACCTTCCTCGCCATCATCGCCCTGGTGCTGGTCGGCGCCGCCTGCCTCGGCATCGTCAACGCCTTCTCGGCCGACCTGGAAGCGCGCCGGCGGCAGATCGGCCTTCTCCGCGCTGTCGGAGCCACGCAGAAGCAGATCCGGGCTATTTTCGGCCGCGAGGTCATCCTCATCGCCCTCTGCGCCATCCCCACCGGGCTGGCCCTGGCCGGGCTTACGGTCCGGGGAATCACCGCCCTGCTCGGCGAGAGCTATATCTTTCGGCCCAACCTTCTTATCATAATGGCCATAGCCGCAGCCGGCGTGATCTGCGTCAGGCTTGCCGCCGCCATTCCGCTGCGCAAAGCGGGACGCATACCGCCCATGCAGGCCATCCGCAACGTGGAGCTTACCCGCAGGCTGAAGCGCAGCCGGGTGCAAAGCAGGCCGCTCTTTGACGTCCCCCGCCACCTGGCCCGCCGCAACATGACCCTCTACCGGGGCAGGCAGGCGGGCATCACCGCCATGCTGGCCGCAAGCATCGTTCTGCTCTCGTTTGCGGCTTTCGGAGCCAGGCCCATTCTCAGCGAGGCCGGGTGGGATTACCGCTGGGATTACGTCCTGGGAAAACAAAGTAGGACCAGCGATTGGCTGATGGAGTATGAGCTGCACCGGCCCGGCATCACCGAGCAGGACCGGGCGGAGGCCGCCGCCCTGGCAGGGGTTAAAACGGTTGTCGGTGAAAAGCTCCTCCAGGTAAAAATACTAACTGATAAAATTACGCCCTACATCATCAACAGCAATTTTTGGCGCTTTGACTACCTTTCCCCGGAGCTGCAGCAGGATGATCATCCCCATGCGAAGCAGTGGCAACTGCAGCAGCACCAGGACTACCTGGCCAGCAAGGCCAAGTATGGCTACACGCAGGATTATCTCACCGTGGATTGCTGCGGCATCGACACGGCAGTGATAGAGAGCCTGCGCCCCTTTGTCTCCGCGGGCCGGATCAATATCGATAAACTGAATTCCGGCGAGGAGATCCTGGTCGTCGCCCCGGCGAAGTACGGCCTTGTTCAAGAAAAGCGGAGCGACGGAAGCACGCTGACCTATACCGATTACACCTTTGACCCCGGCACTACCTATAACGCCGTCTATCAAAACGACATGTTCAGGGCGGGCGACACGATTACCGTAAGCCTGCTCTACAGCGACGACCCGGGAGAGCACCCCGACGGGCCGCAGGAATACAACGAGGATGGAAGCCGCAAGCTGCCGGATGACGCGGTGCGCATCGACCGGACGGTCACTATCGGGGCGATCCTGGAGCCGCAAAGTGGCAACAAGTCCCTGATGCTGCAGATCCCGGGTTATTTCATTTGCGATACAGGCGATATCCTTACCACTATTGCCGGCCTAAACTCGCTGGGCTTCGATACGCCCTACACGACCCTGGCCATCGCCCTATCCGAAAGTCCTGACGCAGCCATGGAGGAATACCTGGAAAAGAATCTGGGTTGGATTGCCGCCCGCACGGCCGGCGTGGAGCTACGGTCATACTTAGCCATGGCCCGGGAAAGCCGCCTGATGGCCTACGGCCTGCTCATCGCCGCAGGGACCATCCTGCTGCTCTTCTTTGCCATCTGCGCCAGCATGATCAACAATGCTCTTTCGGCGCGCATCCGGGCCGGCAGGCGCGAGATCGGCACGCTCCGGGCGGTGGGCGCCTCCGGGCAGGTCATCACCCGCTCCTACCTGTGGCAGCTTCTCGCCACCTTCAGCTGGGGCACGATTATCGGTCTGGCTATGGAGCTGGCCCTTTGCAGCTGGATGCTGACACAGGAACATATTGCCGCCGGTGTAGCCACCCTGCCGCTCTGGGAGCCGCTCCTCTTCGCGGCGCTGCTCTCCAGGGGCAGCATCGTGGAAAGCATTCGCGAGCTGTGAGGTGAATATTTAGTGATTATCATGAGAAAGTTACACCGCCTTGCGGGGCTGCTGCTTCTCTCTCTTGCCCTGAGCGCCTTTCCCGGGCTCGCCGCGGAGGCAGCCGCCGCGGGGGCGCCGCTCTCCATAGACAGCCGGCATCCTTACGAGGGGATGGAGAGAAGCTACGCCGATGGCTACATGCCCACTGTCTTAGGGGGCAAGGCGCTGGTGGTTCTCCCCTTCCTTTCCGACAGTGTCAGCGGCCCGCTTGACGTATCCGTTAACCTGGGCGATCCGGCGCTCTCTCCTTTCGTCTACAAAAACTACCGGAAGCAGTTCGCCAAGGAGAGCTTCACTTTTAAAAACGAAACGGTGGAATGCTACCTGGTGCAGTTTTCACTGGAGCTGGCAAAAAACCGCGTCAACGGCTGCTACCCGGTCACCTTCACGGCGAGCGGGATAGCCGGCGGCGGCGAGGCGTTTGCACAGGATTTCATGCTCTACGTGAATATCAGCGACGGTATTGATCCCCATGCTCCTGAGCGCGCTCCGGAGCCTGAGCCGGAACCGGAGCCTCACTCCCAGCCCAGGCTTATGGTGGCAGCTTATAAGCTGGAGCGTGGCTTCCTGGCGGCGGGCGAAAGCGCCGCCCTGGCCGTGACCGTGCGCAATACCAGCAGCACGCAGCAGGTGAAGAATATCAAGCTCTCCTTCAGCGCAGAGAGCGGCGAGATCTGGCCTGAAGGCACCGACGCGACCTACTGCTCCCATATTGGCGCAGGAGGCTCCTATACCTGGACATTTACCGTAACCGCCCTGCCGGCGGCGCAGTCGAGGCCGCATCCTGCGGCAATTACGATGGATTACGAGGACAGCCGGGGCCAGGCCTACAGCGCCTCCGACCGGATCGTTCTCCAGGTGCGCCAGCCGGTGCGGCTGGAGTACGAAGAGCCCTCCCTGCCCCCGCGGGTAACGCAGAGAGACACGGTCCCCTTCTCCATGACGCTGATGAACCTGGGCAAGAGCACCATTTACAATGCGCTGCTGAAATTCGAGATCCCGGGACTTGCCGGCGGCGGCAGCGTGCTCGTGGGCACAATTCCCCCCGGCGAGGCGCTGGCGGGGACGACCAACTTCCGCGTGGATGCCGATGCGCTGGGTGAAGTTGCAGGCACGTTAATCCTCTCCTACGAGGATGATTACGGGGAGCGCTATGAAAAAGAGATTCCCCTGGGTACCACCATCGAGAAGCGGGTGTCGGCGCCCCCTCCTCCCTCCAGCGAGGAGAAAGATGGCAACTCCCGCATCTCCGGCTGGTTAGCCTGGGCCGGCGGGGCGGTTCTGCTTGCAGCGGCAGCCTTTTTTGCCATCCGCTGGTACAGGCAGAAGAAAACAATGGAAGAGGACGAAATGCGGCTGTAGGCCGGAGACGGCCGTATGGCCATAAAAAGAACAGCGGGAGAGGAAAAGCGATGGAGCGCAAATTCTCCATAAACTCGATCGCCCTCGGCAATCTCCGCCGCCGGCGAAGCTTCCCTGCCGCTCTGGGAGCCGCTCCTCTTCGCGGCGCTGCTCTTCGGGATCTGCTACCTGAACATCCGCTCAAAAGTGGGCGCCATCTTCAAGAGCAGCATCGTGGAAAACATCCGCGAGCTGTAATATATCATGGAACCGTTCGTCCCCCTGATACATTGTTATCGCCGGGCCCGTCTTGTTCTTCTGACATAGAGCAGCAGAAAAAGAGTTGCCAATATGAGCATTAAACATACGATGATAAAGAATAAAACTTCCAGGTAATCCTGTTCAACCAGCATGGACCTGATCGATAAAGGAAACCCCAGCAACAGGAGCAGCGACACGGGAATGAGCAGAATCAATGAAATGAACATGGCCCATCTTTGTCGCAGCAATATAAGAATGCATAGAATCAAGATGACCACAAAGTAGCCGATGTCCTGCGAACCGCTCTCCGGGTCAAGCAGCACTTTCAACCTGATTATAAGCTCCGTCGAAAACAGCGCCGCTGCGCCGGCATAGGCCAGCCTTTCATTTTTGGAAAAGAAGCGAGATACGGGCCGGGTTAACCGGCGGAGGGCGATCTTCAGCCTGAGCGCCCCCCGGGTCAGGAAGCCGCCCCGGTAACGCTGGGGTAAAAGGCGGCTGTCCCCCAGCGCAACGGACAGTTCCCGGGCCTGCTTGAGCAGCAGCGTGTACTCTCCCTTCTCGCCACTGCCGGCGGTCCGGAGATGATCAAGCCGTTCCCAGACCTGTTCCAACCATTCAATTTGGCCCGGCAACCTCAAGTGATGGAGCGCCTGCATAAAGTTGGTCAGCAAGTGGGGTACGGCCGCTCCGCGGCCCGCTTCTACAACGGGCAACAGTACTTTTACCGTATGCTCATAGTTCTTCTGCCGCAGGTTTTCACGTGCCAGGTTGGCGGCGGCAATCTCCTGCAGCGGGTCCAGCTGCAACGCCGCTTCGAACCTCTCCCGGCCTTCTTTCTCTCTGCCGATCACGGCCAGGCAGTAACCCTGCATGGCCAGGGCGTAAGCTTTTTGCTCTCGTTCTTCGTAAATTTGATAAAGTTTTTCATATGCAGTCAGGGCTTTCAACGGTTCCGCCCACCAGCTTGACATGATATCGCCGTACCAGAAGAGAACCTCGGGGTTGTCGGGGAAGAGTTCGTAGGCCTTCTCGATGACCTCCCCGGCCCGGTTGTAGTGCTCTTCCCGTAAAAAAGTCAGGGCCAGGGCGATATGGGCCGACTCGTTCTTTTCATCGCGAGAGACCGCATCCTGAAACCAGCCGGCGGCCTCACGATAGCGGCGGTCCTGAAAAAGGCAAGAGCCCACCTGTACCAGGGCGATACTCTGCTGCCGGGCGTCGAGGCGGGCATCCAGAGCCGCCCGCCGGGCGTCATCCAGTTTGTTCTGGTGGTAAAGCAGATCCAGCAGCGCTTCCCGGCATTCAGGTGTCCCGGGACAATCCGCTATCGCTTTCTTCAACAGCTCGACGGCTCCATCTTCGCGACCGGTCGAGCGGTAGACCCGGGCCAACCCCAGGCAGGCCTCTGCCGGGCTCTCCCGGCGCTCCAGAAGGCGGCGGTAGCTCTCTTCCGCGGTGGACCATTCTTCCTCTAGCTCCTGCAATCCGGCCAGGTTTAAAAGGGGGTACGCTGCGGCGGGATCATGCTCCAGGGCCCGGTGATAGTAAGCCTTGGCCTTCGCCGTATCTCCAGAAATCTCCCAGAGATAACCTGTCCGGCTGAGCAGGGCTTCCTGCGGGCCGTGCTTTTCCATGATCTTCGTCAGGATCTGTAGGCCATATGCGGGCTTACCCTCCCTGCAGCACAGCTCCACCAGTTGATCCAGGGCCCAGAGGTAAGTCGGCTCCAGCTCCAGCGCCCGGGCCAGCTGTTCCAGGGCTTTCTCACCCTGCCCTTCCAGGCTTGAATCCCTGGCCGCGTGGGCCAGCAGGTAAGATGACTGCCGCTCTCGTTCCAGGGCTGACTCCATCACCGCCTTCGCTTCCGGTATCGCCCCCGTTTCCCTCAGGCAGCAGGCCAGAAGAGGCGCCAGTTCGGGATCATCCTTGCTCTTTAGCGCCTGCCGGAGATAGGGCAGGGCTTCAGCGTAGCGCTCCTGCATTACCAGGATCCGGCCCAGGTTGCTCAATAGAAAGTTATGGCTGCCCGCCTTCGCCAGCCCCTGTTTCAGCCAGCGGACGGCCTCATCCAGGTTGCCGGACCACTCTTCATAAGTGCGGGCCAGGTATGCGTAAGCCCAGGGGCGGCGGGGGTCGGCGGAAACGGACATTCTGAAGTGCCTCAAGGCGGTGGCGTAAAGCTCCTGATCATAACAGCAAAGCCCCCGGCATTCCCAGGCCCAGCAGTCACCGGGATCAATGGCCAGGGCCCGCTCGAAAAAGCCCTCCGCCTGTTGATAATTTTTGCGGCAGCGATGGTATTCGCCCAGGTAGGCATAAACCTTGCTGGAACCGGGCTCAAGCTCCAGCGCCCACTGCAGGTAGCGCTCAGCCTCCGCGTAGTTTTCCTGCTGCAGCAAAGCTTCTCCCATGAGCAGGTAGGCCTCGGTAAAATGAGGGTTGCGCTGCAGCACTTTCGTCCCGGCTTTTACCGCCTCCTCGTTTTTGCCCAGGGATAGCTGCAGCCTGGCCTGAATAAACCGCGCATACCAGTCAAATTCCTCCCGCTCCAGTGAATCCAGCCGGCCGGTGGCCTCATCCGGCCAGTCGCTGCGGAGCAGGGCATTGATTACTCTTAACCGGAAAAAATGGCGCTGCTGGGGAGCGCTCCACAGCAGCCCCGCCGCCTCGGCAAATTCTTCTTCCCCGGTATAGCCGGGATAGTAATCCACCTGGAACTGGGCCAGGCAGGGCTGCCCCCTCAGGCGGGAGGCAACCCGGTTCATGATCTGCGCGGCCGTGCTTTCCTGCTTATTTTTTATCGCCCGGAAGCAGCGGGCCATATCCCGCAGCGCGGGCTCATCCCAATGCCGCATTGGGTATAAAGCAGCCCTGCGGTGCGGCGGCACGATAACAACGGCCTGGTGATGTGAATTTAAGAAAGATTCGTCATAGCTGTCATAGGGCAGGGCCAGGGGATAGAGGTGGCTCGGATCCCTGAGAAAGAAGCACTGCAGGCCGTCGTCGTACCCGTGAATGATGGTCACGTGTGATTCCACCCCCTGGCTCACCAGCATCAACAGGGGGAGTTCCGCCCGCAGAACCTCTTTTACCTGCTCAGGCCCGGCCTGGAAGGTTATCAGGCCGTAGCCCTCTCTCTCCAGCCAGTCATATACCCTGTCCAGGGGGGTGCCTCTATCTTCCATCAGCATTTGGCCCAGGTGCGCCGCGCCAGCTGCGACCCGGTGATAGTCCAGAACGATGGAAAGCGCACAGGGGACGCACTGGTTGTATCTCTGCAGCTGCGGTTTCAAGGGCAGGTAGATTCTATCCTGCTGTTCATGAAGATCCCGGCTGCCGATAGATTTTTCAAATGGATTGGTTTTTAGACAGGGAAACTCCTTGTCCAGTGACGCCCTTACCGCGGGCCATTCTCGCTCGCGGTAATGAATATGGGCCTTCAGCCAGTAGAGAATTGGCAGAAAATCTGCCCCGGGGCTTATGCTCTCAACCGTGGGCAGCGTTGAAAGAAACGCTTCTTTTTCCTCCAGCAGCCAATATGTTGTGGCCAGGTGAAAGAGAAGCAGTGGTGACTGGGGCGAGTGCCGCAAGCCGGCCGAGAGCCACGTCTCGGCGGCGGGCCATTCCTGCTGCTGGCAGGCCAGTTGAGCCAGCAGGATGTAAGCGCTTTCCCGCCCCGGTTCATGCCGGATAGCCCTTTGCAGCATCTCGCCTGCTTCAGGAAACCGCTCCTGCATGAAGTAGAGCAGCCCCTGATCGAAAAACGTGGCCTCTTTGCCGAGCGGCGCCCCGGCTCTTTGCAGGTGCTGCGCCGCGGTCTGGAAAAGCCGCAGCCGGGCATAAACCGTGCTCAGGTGGCAGTGAGTTTTGCCCTCTTCCCGGGTGCCGGCTGACATCTTTAGGGCCTGCAGAAGCAGTTTCCTGGCCTGAAAGGGTTTACCGCTGCTCAGGTAAGACCCGGCCAAACCCCACAGCAGTGCAATATCGGGTCCAAGCTTGCCCAGGCCCCACCGCCAGATTACCTTCTCCAGCTGAAATCTCCCGGCTACACCGGCAATCCGGGCCAGCAGGGGTACCTGCCGGGGATCCCGGCCAAGCAGCTCTTTGACCCGATCCAGCACCGGAAAACAGCTGGCATAATCTTTCCTCGTGAACGCCTTTTCCAGTGAAGAAAAGTTAAAATCCGGCTCTGTTAAAGTCACTATTCAACTCTCCTTGCTTGACCATGTACTCAAGTTCCAGCGTCCGTACCGACCGCGCCGGCGCCAATGGTTACAATTCTGTAAAATTTGCCATAATACCTGCCATCCATACATTGATTCGGATCAGAATACATTCACTGCGGATGGTGCGGCAGGGGTAACCGTAAAAAATAGCCGGTAAAATAGCAGGTATTGAAGGAAAAAGCAGGTTGATTGTAGAAAAATAAAACATAACGTATCAAGTTATGTTCTTTTTCAGCACAAAGGGGAAAGATGATGAGTATGCTAAATAATGAAACCTGTCCTCACTGCAAAATACCGCTAAGAGAGTACCATGACTATATAACCTGCCCAACCTGCCAGACCTCCTATCATGAGAAATGCTGGGAGGAAAACGGCGGATGCACCCTGTGCGACGTGAGCGCCGGATCCCCAGGCGCCACTCCCGGCAAACCTTCCAACTGGTACCTCTACCATAATAACAGGAACCTGGGTCCGTTAACCTGGGAACAGCTCTGCAGCCATCCCGGCATTATACCGGATGATCTGGTCTGGAACAGCCGGCTGCCGGACTGGATCAGGGCGGATCAACTACCGGACCTGCCGTTGAGTAGCGGCCTCCCGGAAAAACCGGAAGAGAAAACAGAAGAACTCGGGGAAACAGACAAAGACGCGGCGCTTCCCGACACGGGGGAGCATCCTCCATCCACCCCGGAGCCGGACAGCTCTTCTCAATGGAAATCGGACGAAGCGGAGTACCGCTTCGCACCAGAACCGGCCCGGGAACAGGAGCCCGGCCTGCCGGGCCAGGAGAAGGCAATACCCGACACCGGGACACAGCCTCCCGTCACCCCGGAGCCTTCAGACAGCTCCCCCCAATGGAAATCGGATGAAGCAGAGCACCGCTTCACCCCGGAACCGGCCCGGGAACGGGAGACCGGTCTGCCGGGGCAGGAAAAGGCTATAGCTGACACAGGGGCACAGCCTACCGCCACCCCGGAGCCGGACAGCTCTTCTCAATGGAAATCGGACGAAGCAGAGTACCGCTTCGCACCGGAACCGGCCCGGGAACAGGAGACCGGTCTGCCGGGCCAGGAGAAAGCTATACCCGACACCGGGACACAGCCTCCCGCCACCCCGGAGCCTGCAGACAGCTCCCCCCAATGGAAATTGGGCGGAGCAAGCAGAAACCGGGAGTTTACCAGTGAACAGGCAGCCGGCAGTACCGGAACCCCGCCCCCGGATCCTTCCCGTACCGAGCAGATCATCGACCATCTTTATACGGAGCAGCCCCCCGGCCCGTCTCCAGGACACAGCTTCCTGGAACGATACGAGGAAGATTTCTATGATGAACACGCAGAACTGGCGCGCAGATACTCCCGACGCATGATTTATGGAGTCCTCTGGATCCTGAGCGGTTTGATTGCCGCCGCAGCAACTTACTTCTACATAGCAGACAGGGAAATCGTTTACTACATTGTTGCCGGCGGGGCCATTCTCCTCGGGGTTATCGACTTTTTCCGCGGGTTGTTTGGCCGATTGAAATACAGATGAAACCTTGAGCACACCTGAACTCAGTCCCTGTGGCCCGGTTTCGAGGGCCGGCGGCGGTGACACCTTCGAACGGTTATTGCTGTACCGGACCTTCGAGCAGGCATTTGCCAACAATATTCCTATCTTTCCAATATAACT
>CAYFRE010000025.1:0-8202 GCA_964345455.1 uncultured Syntrophomonadaceae bacterium
GCCGTGCCCTCGCTGTAGCCGATCGCCAGCGCCTCGTCGTTGGTCAGCGTTAACAGGATCCCCTTGTCTACCACCCCTTCAATGGCGATCTCTTTGCGGACCATCGCCGCCGCCACCTGCGGATCGCGCCCGCAACGCTCGGCCACTGTGCGCATATCGGCCTCCCAGGCAGAGAGGGACTTTTCATCGACCTCTCCTCCCCCCAGCAAGCCCGGCTCCGCCGCCCCGAGCGTGCTTCCCGGCGTCATGTATATTTCATCCGCAGCCAGGGCCAGGTAGGCGCCGGCAGAGAGGGCCTGGGGCCGGACAAAGGCATAAACAGGTCCAGGGAAGTCATCGAGCAGCTTCTTGATATTATGCGCCGCTTGTAGATAACCGCCGGGCGTATCCAGCTCCAGGATCACCGCCGTGGTTCCATTATCTTCAGCCCGACCCAGCGCATGATCGATATAATTTTCCATGCCGGCATCGATAACCCCTTCAACCGGGATCAGCGCTGCCGCCGCCGGGCTGTCCTGCGAGGCATATCCGCCGCCTCCGGAAATCAGAAGAAGGCCGGCGGCAAATAGAATTGTCCAGACCAGGTTTCCTCTCCGTTCAGGTATGATCGAGCTCTCCCTTCTATTAAAAGACCCGGGTTGGGTCCAGTAACCGGGTCTTCAAGTGATTCTGCTTCATCTTCTGCTTCTACGCGGGACCGCACTAAAAAGGGGTGGCAGCACCGCCTGCAAGCCGGTGCACCATCCAGGCGCCGGAAATTCAGCGGTAGCGCCGTTTCCGCGCCGCCTCCGATTTCTTCTTGCGGCGCACACTGGGTTTTTCATAGTGCGCCCGGCGGCGCGCTTCCGACAGGATTCCTGTCCGGGCACACTGTTTTTTAAACCTTCTGAGGGCTCTGTCGAGGGATTCATTCTTCCCGACTTTGACTTCAGCCATGATCTCTCCCCCCTCTCCGCGCGAACCGTCGCCGTAAAAGAAGACCGCGGCAACAACTTTCTAAACACCCCGTCCTTCGGCGATAGCAGGCGATAACGCTCTCCCTCCCAGGAGGTGCAGGTGCAGGTGGTAAACCAGCTGGCCGCCTTCTTTGCCGCAATTAATCACTACCCGGTAACCGGACTGATCCAGATCGAAAGCGCGGGCCAGGTCATTGGCCACACCGATCAGCCGCCCCATGAGCATGGTATCACCGGCTTCAAGGTCTGCCAGGGTAGGGATATGTCTGCGCGGGACAATAAGCAGATGTACCGGAGCCGCCGGATAGATATCCTTGAACGCTACGATCTCCTCGTCCTCGTAGACAATCTCCGCTTCATTCTCCTTCTTGATGATGCGGCAAAAAATACAATCAGCAGTCATTGTAGTCCTCCTGCCGTCTAAACGAAAATCCTTTGCCATTATAGCACAGCAATATCTCCTTGAGAAGCAAGTGCCGGTTCTTCATTACTTTTCCCGTTCTATAGATTCAATATCTACGCTCTTTTTACCTTTTTCCAGAAGAGAAATTTTTTGCCCCGGGCGCTGCCTTGCGCAGTTTTGCTGAACTGGGCTATAATCTAATCAGGTTCATACCGGAAAAGAGGTGCGCTCCTGCATGGAGCATACTTTTACTGTAGAAGAGGCGCTCGCCCGCAAAGACACCATTTTTATAGATGTCCGATCGCCTGCGGAGTTCAGCCAGGCTTCTATCCCCGGAGCGATGAATGTCCCTCTCTTCGATGATCCCGGGCACGAACAACTCGGGCTGATTTACCACCGCGAAGGAGAGGCGGCCGCCCGCCGGGCCGCTCTGGAGATGGTATCACCGAAGCTGCCGGCCCTTGTCGACGCGGTCACCACCGCCGCCAGGGATAAAAAGCCCGTGGTTTACTGCTGGCGGGGCGGGCTGCGCAGCCGGAGCCTGCAGATAATCCTCAGCCTGGCCGGCATTCCAGTCTGGCGCCTGCTGGGAGGTTATCGCGCTTACCGCCGCCTGGTCCACCGGAAGCTGCAGGACTACCCGCTGCAGAGCAAACTGGCCGTTCTGCACGGTTTGACCGGCGCCGGAAAAACCGCCGTGATCAGAGAGCTGATCCGACGCGGCCACCCGGCGATCGATCTGGAAGAGCTGGCCCGCCACCGGGGATCGGTTTTCGGCGCCATCGGGCTGGGAGAACAACCTTCCCAGAAAGATTTCGAGGCGCATCTGCTGCTGCAGCTCGACCGCTTTAACGGGGCTTCCTTTATCGTGATTGAAGGAGAAGGGCGGCGTATCGGGAAAATACACCTGCCCGCCTGTCTTGACGCGGCCATGGACAGCGGCGAACATATTTTGCTGACCGCGCCTCTGGAAAAGCGGGTACGCAGGATTATCGATGAATATCTCCCTTCGCGGCCCACTGCCGGGGAGCTGGCCAGGATCCGGGAGGCGATTGTCTCCCTGCGGAGCCGGCTCGGCAGCTCCAGGGTAGAGCAACTGCTGGACCACCTTGCTGCCGGCCGCTACGAGGCGGTCGTCCTCTCTCTCTGCCGCGATTACTACGACCGGTTCTATATCGATACCCGCCCGCGAAACCCCTTTACCGCTGTGCTTGAAAACGATTCTGTAGAAGAAACGGCGCAGCGGTTGGCCGCAATGCTGCTGCGTGAAAACGCTTTAGCAATACAATAGAAAGAGGTGTAAACCGGTGAATCCTTACGATGCCGCCCATATTCTCGCCAAAGCGCTGCGGGAATGCCCTGAATTCAAAGGGTATGGAGAAGCCCAGGAACTGCTGGCAAAAGACAGCGCCGCCCGTGAAATGCTGGTTGATTTCCGCAAGGAACAGTTCCGCCTGCAAAAGCAAAAACTGTCCGGACTGGAGGTAGCTCCGGAACAGCACGAAAAACTGGACAATCTTTTCGAGGTGCTGAACCTGAATTTAACAGTAAAGCGTTTTCTGGATGCCGAATTTCGCTTCAGCAGGCTGCTCGGAGATATCCAAAATATCATCAACGAGGCCGCCGGAGAGATCCTGGACCCCAACTTGCTGCAGCAGTTCGGTGAAGCGCTGGATGGTGAATATGAGGAAGAAGAATAGGCTTGAGCCGGCGCCGGTACGCCGCTACAATGCCCTGCTGATCGACCTCGACGGAACCCTGCTCAAGCTTGACCTGATTCGATTCATCCCGGCCTATATCGAAGCGCTGGCGAAATACTTTTCAGACCGCCTCCCTCCGGAGAAGTTCGCCTACCACCTGCTTGAGGCCACAAAAACAACGATTGAAAGTGACGACTCCGGCCGGACCAACGAGGCCGTCTTCTACGGTGACTTCTGCCGCCGCCTGGAAGTGGAACGCGCGGCGATCAACCCGCTGATCGAAGGATTCTACGAGGATGAGTTTCCCCGCCTGCGCTCATGGGGCGCTCCCCGCCCTCATGCCGGGAGCGTGCTGGCGGCGGCGCGGCGGCAGGGCCTGAAACTGGTACTGGCCACGCCGCCGCTCTTCCCCCGCAGCGCGGTGATCGAACGCCTCTCCTGGGGAGGGCTCTCCGCCGCATCCTTTCACCTGATTACCACCATTGAAAATATGCATTACTGCAAGCCCCGCCCGGAATATTACCTCGAGATCGCCCGCAAGATCGAGATCCCTCCGGAGCGATGCCTCATGGCCGGAAACGACACCCTGGAGGATATCTGCGCCGCCAGGGCCGGCATGGGTACCTTTCTCGTTGAAGGAGATGTCATCGACCGCGGTGAGGAAGCCCTGCCGTCTGACTACCGGGGTACGCTGGCAGAGCTGGCCGCCTTGATTGAAGAAGATTTCCGGCCGGCGGTCCGTTAATCGCCGGCTGATTCAGCATCCGGCCCGGAAGGCTCCTCCGGGGCCGGATCGCTTTGAGTTTCGCCATCTTCGCCCGGCAGGAGAATCTCGTGCATGATCTGATCCTTCTCATCCAGAAAGAGCCAGCGGGTCTGCTCTCCGATCTTCTCCCGCTCCACGGTGATCAGGTGATAGTTGTACGGCTGTTCATCCACCCTCACCTGGACCTGGACCACGCCGTCTTCCTGGGGATAAACCTGCACACTTTTGATTTCACCGTTCACCGCGCTGATGGCATACTCGTAGGCGGGGTTAAACGGGTAATCGGGCAAAGACGTGTGCTCCTGTTCAAACCTGGCCCAGGCTTCCATGGATGCGATTACCTCGAACGAGGTTGGAGCGCTGAGTTCACCCTGGTCTGCAGTGACAAAAGTAACCATGTTTTTTAGTTCATCTTCGGGAGCCACAACCGGATATTCACGAAAGAAATTGTCATAGATCGAGAGGCTGACCAGAAGGACCAGCAGAAACAAAAGGGGCAGCAGGCGTTTCGCCTCAATGACAAGAAAACGGTGCATAGAAAGCTCTCCCCTTCCTAAGGGACTTATACCATATTTCTATGCACCGCGCGGCTGTTTATGTCTGTCGTGAAGGAACCCCCCAAAGAAATTGTCCCTCTTCTTTTTCGATTTTTGCGGCTACCGTTTTCCCCGCCCAGCCACGCCCCCTGCCGTCGAGTGCCACCCTGGCACGCAGGTAATACGGCGTAAAGCCTTCTCCGTAATCATGAGGGCGGACCTTTTCGATAAGGACCTCCTGCAGTGAGCCGATAAATTTCCGGCGAAACGAAGCGGCCATCCTGTTTCCCAGATCAATCATCTCACAGCTGCGCCGCTCCTTGACCGCTTTCTCAACCTGGCCGGGAAATTCCGCCGCCGGTGTTCCGGGACGGAGTGAGTAGGCAAAAACATGAAGCCGGCTGAAGCGCATCTTCTTGACAAACGAGAGGCTGCGCCGGTGGTGCTCTTCACTCTCCCCGGGAAAACCGACCATGACATCGGCGCTGATCGCCAGGTCGTTTTTCAGCTCCCGCAGCCACCTGACCAGGTAAAGATATTCCTCGGGAGTGTAGAGACGGTTCATCCGTTTCAGAATTTCCCCATCCCCGCTTTGCAGAGGGATATGCAGGTGCGGGCAGATCTTCTCCGAAGAGATGATCCGCTCGACCAGCTCCCCGGTAATATCGGACGGCTCGATCGAGCTGAGACGGATGCGCAGCAGCCCGGGTATCTTTTCAAGTTCATCCAGGAGAGCCCCCAGGGTAACCTGCTCCAGGTCGGCTCCGTAAAGACCCAAATGAATCCCCGTCAGGACAATCTCCCGGTATCCACTGTCAATCATGGCCCGGGCGCGCTCCGCCGCCTCTCCGGGAGGCAGACTGCGCAGCGGCCCCCGTACCGTGGGAATAATGCAGTAGGTGCAACCCTGACTGCAGCCTTCCTGTATTTTCAGAAAACCCCGCGTCCGGCCGCGGCGCCGCGCTACCGGGAGCATCTCAAAAGAGCCCCGAGCGCCGTATGGCCGGATCAGCCCTCGGGGGGGGGCGCCCTGTTCGAGCGAGGCCACGATCTGGGGCAGCTTTTCCCGACCCTGCGTGCCGATGACCAGATCCACCTGCTCCATATCCTCAATTTCTGCCGGAAAACCTTGAGCGTAGCATCCCGTGGCCACGATGATCGCCTCCGGGGCGCGCCGCCTGGCGCGGCGGATAGCCTTGCGTGATTTGTGATCGCTCAGGCCGGTGACGGTGCAGGTGTTGATCACGTAAAGATCGGCCGGCCGGTTAAAATCGGTCACGCTGTAGCCTGATTTTTCAAAAAGGGTCTGCAGCGCCTCGGTTTCACAAAAATTGACCTTGCAGCCAAGAGTGTAGAAAGCAACTTTTTTCTTTTTCATCTTGAACCCACCCCCAGATCACCCCACGCGGCCTGGATCAGGCCGACGGTTACCGCGGCTGCTGTCTCGGCGCGCAATATCCGCGGCCCCAGATGAACGGTAAAAGCCCCGGCGGCGGTCAGCGACGCGATCTCCCGCATGCTGAAACCTCCTTCGGGGCCGATGAAGATAAAAGCAGCCTCCTTCCCGGCAAGAGGCTGCTTCAACAGGCTGGCGAGGCCGCGCTCTTTTTCTTCCTCCCACGGCACCACCGCTCTCTGCCCGTCCAGCAAGGCCAGCGCCTGGTCAAAATCATGCACCGGGGCCACCTCGGGGAGAACGGCCCGGCGGCACTGCGCCGCCGCCGCCCGGACAAGGCTCCGCCAACGTTTCATGCGGCCTGCCTCGCGCGATTTGCCAAAACGAGGAATGCTGCGCTCCGTGAAAACGGGAACAATCTGCTGCACCCCCAGCTCTGCCGCCTGGCGAATAATCAGGTCCATCTTCTCTCCCTTGGCCAACCCCTGCAGCAGCACGATCCGTCGGGGTGATTCAGCCGCCGGCAGCGGTTCACCCAGCCGGATGAAAGCGGCTTCCGGGCCAATCGATTCCACCATTCCCTTGAACGCGGATCCCCGGCCGTCGGCGATAGCCACCGCGCTGTTTTCACGCAGCCGGAGAACCCGGTGGGCATGATTCAGATCGGCCGGGTCAAGTTCAATTACCCGGCCCGCCGCCAGGGCCGGCTCTTCCTTGAAAAAATAGTGCATCTGCTCTCCTTACCCGGCCTATTGTCCCCCGCCGAAGGCATCTTTCACCCGGTCAATGAAGCCTTTGCCTTTTTCTGACTGGGGATCAAGTTGCGCCAGCTCCGCCAACAGCTCTTTTTCTCTTGCCGTGAGCCGTTTCGGAACAACCACTTTTACCCTTACCCTCAGGTCCCCTTTTCCCATGCCGTAGAGGCGCGGCATTCCCTTTCCCCTGAGCCGGAAAACGGTTCCGGGCTGCGTTCCCTCCGGAACCTTCATCCTCGCCGTCCCGTCCAGGGTCGGCACCTCACCCTCGGTGCCCAGGGCCGCCAGGACCATCTGCAGGGGGAGCTCGTGAATCAGGTCATCCTTTTCGCGCCGGAAAAGCTTGTGCCTGCGCATGCCGATGACAACAAAAAGGTCTCCCGGCGGTCCGCCGCGCAGCCCCGCCTCCCCGCTGCCCTGGATGCGCAGGCGGGTCCCATGGGCCACACCGGCCGGTATTTTTACCTCGATGGTCCGCTCGCGGACGATCCGGCCCTGGCCGCGGCACGCCGGGCATGGCTCTTTCACCACGGTACCCCTTCCGGAACAATGAAGACAGGTCTGCACGTTGACCACGCGGCCGAAGAGAGGGTCGCGGGTGACCTGCTGCTGCCCGCTGCCGCCGCATGCGGGGCAGGTCTCGGGTTTGGTTCCGGGACGGGCCCGGCTGCCCCGGCATTCGGGGCAGGTCTCCGAACGGGGCACCCTGATCTCTTTCATCCCGCCGCGGAAAGCATCCTCCAGAGTAATCTCGAGATCATAGCGCAGATGTTTCCCCTGCTCCGGTCCGGGCGGGCGGCGCCTCCCAAAGCCGCCCAGTCCGCCGAAAAAATCTTCAAAGATGCTTTCAAACCCGCCAAAACCGGCGAACCCGTCACCGGCGCCGGTGCCAAATCCGGGGTCATGACCGAAGTGGTCATAGCTCTCCCGCTTCTGGGGATCGGAGAGAACTTCGTAAGCTTCGTTGATCTCCTTGAACTTTTCTTCCGCACGGGGGTCATCCTTGTTGAAATCCGGATGATACTTGCGCGCCAGCCTGCGGTAGGTTTTTTTAACGTCCTCGGCCGAAGCGGTCCGCTCCAATCCGAGAATTTCGTAGTAATCCCTTTTATTTTCCGCCATCTATTCTCTCATCCCCCGGACCGGGTTATTTGGTTTCATCATCTTTGACATCATAATCGGCGTCAACCACATTTTCATCCTGATCTGCGGTCTGTCCTTCATCCGCCGTTCCCTGGCCCTCTTCGGCGGCGCCGGCATCTCCGGCCTGCTGCGCCCGGGCCTGCTCGTAAAGCTTTGCCGAAAGCTCGTGGAGATAGCCGTTCAATTTCTCGGTGGCCTGGTTGATCTTATCCAGATCCTCTCCGCGGGCCGCCTCCCGCAGCTCCGCCGCGGCTTTGCGCGCCTCCTCGGCTTTGGCCGGCTCGACCTTGTCACCCAGGTCTTTCAGCGACTTCTCCGCCTGGTAAGCCAGGGCGTCGGCCTTGTTGCGCGCGTTGACCAGTTCGTGGAACTTCTGGTCTTCCTCGCGGTTGAGCTCGGCGTCGCGCACCATCTTCTGGATCTCGTCCTCGGACAGGCCGGAGCCTGCCTTGATCTCGATCTTCTGCTCCTTGCCGGTCTTCTTGTCCTTGGCCGAAACGTGCAGGATGCCGTTGGCGTCGATGTCGAAGGTGACGTCGATCTGCGG
>CAYFRE010000025.1:8212-18887 GCA_964345455.1 uncultured Syntrophomonadaceae bacterium
TTTCGCGCCTCCGCCAGCTCCTGCCACTTGCGGTCCTCCTCGGCGTAAGACTCCGCATCTCGAACCATTTTCTCGATCTGCTCGTTTTCCAGCCCGCTGGAGGAGGTGATCGTGATATGCTGCTCCTTGCCGGTGGCCAGGTCTTTCGCCGAGACATTGACAATTCCGTTGGCGTCTATATCAAAGCTCACCTCGATCTGCGGCACCCCCCGCGGCGCCGGCGGAATCCCATCCAGCATGAAGCGGCCCAGCGTTTTATTGTCGGAAGCTCGCGAACGCTCGCCCTGCAGTACATGGACTTCCACGCTCGTCTGGTTGTCGGCAGCAGTGGAGAAGACCTGCTTCTTGTTTGACGGAATGGTGGTATTGCGGTCGATAATCCTGGTAAAGACGTTACCCAGCGTCTCGATGCCGAGAGAGAGCGGGGTTACATCGAGCAGGAGAACATCTTTGGCCTCGCCGCCGAGCACTGCAGCCTGGTAAGCGGCTCCCAGGGCGACCACCTCGTCGGGGTTGACCCCTTTATGTGGCTCCTTGCCCAGAAGGCGCCGGATGGCCTCCTGGACGGCGGGGATGCGCGTCGAACCGCCCACGAGGATGATATCATCAATCTGTTCCGGCTTCAGGCCGGCGTCGGAGAGCGCCTGGCGGGTCGGCCCCATGGTCTTCTCAACCAGGTCGGCGGTGAGCTCCTCGAACCTGGCCCGCGTCAGGGTCATCTCGAGATGCTTCGGGCCCGCCTGGGTTGCAGTGATGAAGGGAAGATTGATGTCGGTGGAGGTTACCGAAGAGAGCTCCACCTTCGCTTTCTCCGCCGCCTCCTTGAGACGCTGCAGGGCCATCCGGTCCTGGCGCAGATCGATGCCCTGCTCCTTCTTGAATTCATCGGCTACGTAATTCATGATCCGATCGTCGAAGTCGTCGCCTCCGAGTCGGTTGTTGCCGCTGGTGGCCAGGACCTCGACCACGTTGTCACCCAGTTCCAACAGGGAGACGTCAAAGGTGCCGCCCCCGAGGTCAAAAACAAGGATCTTCTGTTCCCCTTTTTTGTCGAGACCGTAAGCGAGAGCCGCCGCAGTCGGCTCGTTGATGATCCGCAGCACCTCCAACCCGGCAATGGTTCCGGCATCCTTCGTGGCCTGGCGCTGGCTGTCGCTGAAGTATGCCGGCACGGTAACCACCGCCCGGGTAACGCTCTCTCCGAGGTAATTTTCAGCATCGGTCTTCAGCTTCTTCAGGATCATCGCCGCGATCTCCTGGGGTGTAAACTTCTTCCCGTCGATCTCTACCCGGTGCCCCGTACCCATTTCCCGTTTGATCGAGAGGATCGTCCTCTCGGGGTTGGTGATGGCCTGCCTCTTGGCCACCTGCCCCACCAGCCGCTGACCGTCCTTGGTAAAAGCAACCACTGACGAGGTCAGGCGGCTCCCTTCGGCGTTCGGTATTATTTCAGGTTCGCTTCCCATGAGCACAGCTACCGCCGAATTTGTCGTGCCCAGATCAATTCCTACTACTTTACCCATCCCGGTAACCTCCTTTTACAGTCACAGCCAATATTCTTAATTACAGCTGACTTTGCATTACCTTAACTTTAGCATGGCGCAGAACCCGATCTTTATAAAGATAACCTTTCTGGAGCTCTTCAACCACACTGCCAGGTTCGCCCCCGCCTTCTGCGGTTTGCATCACGGCATCATGGAAGTGTGGGTCAAACTGCTTTCCCGCAGCCTTGATCTCGACCACGCCTTCTTGCTCGAGCAGCTGCAACAGTTGCTTCTGGATCATCAAGAGTCCCTTGAGGTGAGATTCGGGAACGCTATCATCTTCACTGGCCGTCACCAGGGCCCTCTCCAGATTATCGATGACCGGGAGCAGTTTTTCCAGAAACTCAAAGAGACCGTACGTCCGGATTTCTTCTTCTTTCATCCGGCTGATCCGGCGAAAATTATCGAGATCGGCCTGCTTCCGCTGCACCAGACTGACCAGTTCTTCTTTCTCGTGCTCCCAGTCCGCTGCCGCGGCTTCAGCCTCCGGCCCTGCCGGAGCCGTCTCCGCGCCTTCATCTGCTTCCGGCGCCCTTTCTTCAGGAACCGTACCCGGGGATTTTTCCGGTAAATCTTCCATATCCGCCGCAGCTTCCCCGGCATTCTCTGCGATGTTTACTGTTTCTTTCTTCTCCTTTTCCATCACGATACTCCTGTTCGTATGAGGTATGGCCGCCTTGACCTTACAGATCTGAACTCAATGTCCGGTTCAGCTGATCTACCAGGCAGTGCAAGACGGCGATAATCCACCGGTAATCCATCCTCGTCGGACCGAGTACTCCGACGGTCCCGAGGACCCGCTGATTGATTTTATAGGTTGCCGTGATCAGGCTGCATTCGTGAATATCTTCATACTCATTTTCTGTGCCGATTTTAACCACAATCCCGTCTTCGGATAAACCTTTTTCCAAAATTTCAAATAATAGTGATTCCTGCTCAAATAGAGAGAGCATCCGGTGAATCTTTTCCACGCTCTTGAACTCGGGCTGGGTCAAAATATCGGTGGTTCCCCCCAGAAATACCCGGGCCTGTTGCTCTTCCCGGAGGCTTTCTTCCAGCAGGATAAAGGCCTGCTCCAGAATCTCGAGGCGCCTGAAAAGATCGCGCTTCAGTTCATTGATCAGTGAGGTGGTGACCTGATCAATGGTCAGTCCGTAGAGCTTCTGGTTAAGGTATGAGACGACCTGGTGCAATTCGGCCGGAGAGAGGCTCTGGTTCAGCTCGATAACCTTGTTTTTGATAAAACCGCTGTCGGTAATCAGCACCACCAGCCCCCTGCTCTCGTCGAGAGGCAGGATGCGCATCTGCCGAAAAGTGCTTTTCTGAAACTGCGGGCCCATGATCAGGGTAGTCTGGTTGGTCACCAACGACAAGACTCTCACCGCATTGGCGATGATCTGCTCGATCTCCCGCATCTTTTCAATGCTCAAGGAACGGCTGATCGAGAGTTCATCTTCATCGCTGAGCTTGCTTTTGGCCATGAGGTGATCCACGTAATAACGGTAACCTTTCTGAGAAGGAATCCGCCCGGCAGAGGTGTGCGGCTGCTCCAGAAAGCCCATCTCTTCAAGATCGGCCATTTCGTTGCGTATCGTGGCCGAGCTAAGCCCGATACGATAAGATCTGGCCACGGTCCGCGAACCGACCGGGTCAGCCGTCCGGATATGGCTAGCCACAACAGCGTGCAGGATCCGTTTTTTCCTTTCGCTAAGAGGCTCCACCTGACATCCCCCTCTGTCATGTTAGCACTCATGGGAGACGAGTGCTAACTCCTCTATCAAAATACCATCCGGACGGGGTTTTGTCAAGGATTTACCCGTGTAAAATCGCTTCAGAGCGATCAAGCAGCCTGTCCCACCATTGTTTTAGCGCTGCATAGAATTCGCCGGCATGAAAACGCGCCGCTCTGCCGGCAAAGGCAACCAGCAGCGCCCCTTGTGGGTCCATCCGGATGGAGAAAGCCTCATGCCTGCATTCACGGGCCAGCAACCCGGCCATGCTCAGCTCGACCAGGTTCAGTCCGCCGTAGACCAGGATGGTAACCAGCAGCAGGATCGCCAGCGAGATGGCAAATTCGCGCACCACGGTAAGCTCCCTTCCGGTATACATTTGCTCATTATTAACATTTACGGAAAGGGTTTGGAATATTCAATCCTGCATAAAAAAGATATAGTAGGTGCGGACAAGAGCCTCGGCAAGATAGGGAAGAGAGAGCAGCGCCTCATCGATGCTATTTTCGTGACCGCCCAGCTCGATGAGCAGGGCGCAGGGGTGAAGATCCTGGTTGTACGTGAAATCCCGCTTGAGAATGCCCCGGGAGAGACCAGGTGCAACCGCTTCGAGCTCATGTTGCAGGCGCATGACAAACTCGAGGGTCTTTTCACTACCCGGGTTGCGGGTGCCGTGAACCAGAAGAATCCTGCCCAGTTCCTTGCCCTCCAGGTTGGCCGTGGTCTTGGTCCGGGCGACACCGTCCCGGTGCAGATCGATGACCACTTGAATTCCGCTGTTTTCAGCAAGCGTTTTTTCGATTACCGGACGGGCCTTGCTGTAGGCGGAACGCCGCGGCAGATCATAAACACCGCGATGGTGAAGTACCTGCAGGCCGTAGCTTTCTTCAAGCAGCCGCGCCAGTTCCTCACCTGCCGTGACGATGGAGCGGCCGGCTGAAGAAGATTCCCCGGAACCGGCGGTAAAAGCTTCGCTGGCATGGGTATGGTAAAGTAAAACCGGCGCCTCGCCGTAACCGGGAACAGGGAAGGGGAAAGCAGAGCCTCCCCAGGGAGGTTCTGCCGGATCCGGGGAATCGGGCAGGGTATCCGGCGGCTTGCCGCCGTGAACGGCTGAAGAGGGCGGGATGGTCACCGGTAAAGAGACGCGCGTCCCCACGCCGAGCTCGATGTCCAATACAGAGCAGGGGTCGCGGGGATCGATGCCGGTTAAGGAATGCACCACCTTACAGAGAGCGCCGTAGATCTGATCGGTATTTGAGGCCGCGGGCGGCTCCAGGCCGGGGATTTCATGTCCCAGAACCTGCTGCAAAAAACGCAGGTAAAAGCTCTCTGCGGACTCTTCTACCGTTTTACCGGTCCTTTCATCCGGATACAATGCCGTTTCCAAAACCGGACGGCGGAGCAAACCACAGTAAAGCAGCGTCAGCAAAATCATGATCAGCGCGGCAGCAAGCATCTTTCGCTGCCGCGTCATATCAGGCAACGCTTTCTGCTTCTGCCGGCGGCCGGCCCTGAAAAAAACGTAGGTCCGGCCCCGGCTTTTTTGCTCCGGTACGCCCCACCGGTAGACCCGGCTCATCCGTCCCGTTTTCCCTGAACCCGCTCTCCGGTTCAAAAAAACCCTCCCGGCTTTAGAATATTAAAATATATGCCGGGAGAGAGATTTTATGCGACCTGCCGGAATAGGCCGCTCAGGACATGTCCCCCTTTTCCCCGTTCTGGTAGCGGTTGATTGCATCCTGCAGCGCATCGGCGGCCAGGTTGGAGCAGTGCATCTTTATCGGAGGCAGCCCTCCGAGCTCGCCGGCAACATCTTTGTTTGTCACCCGCCTAGCCTCTTCCAGGGTCTTCCCCTTGACCATCTCTGTAAGCATGCTGCTGCTGGCAATGGCGGCGCCGCAGCCGAAAGTCTGGAACTTGATATCGGCGATCCTGTCCCCTTCGATTTTTAAATAGATCTTCATCGTATCACCGCATTTGAAACTTCCCGACTCGCCGATGACATCGGCGTCGGGCATCTCTCCGACATTGCGCGGATTGGTAAAATGATCGATTACTTTGTCATTGTACATGGATCAGGGCCTCCTTTTTCAACTTTGCCGGGGGTAAAGCGCCGACATCCGGCGCAGCCTTTCCACGAGCGGCGAGATCACCGCCAGCAGATAGTCCACATCGGCATCACTGTTCCCCCGGCCCAGGGTCAGCCGGAGAGAACCGCGGGCAACCTGGTGCTCCAGCCCCATGGTCAGCAGGACATGCGAGGGCTCCAGGGAACCTGAAGTGCAGGCCGAACCGCTGGATGCGGCGATCCCTTCCAGATCCAGCCCCAGGAGCAGCGCTTCACCTTCAATATAATTGAAACTTACATTGACATTACCGGGCAGGCGGTCGGAGGGGTGCCCGTTGAGCACGACATCGCCCATCCCGAGAAGCCCCTCTATAAGACGGTCACGCAGCGCTTGCAGGTGCCCGGATTTTCGAGGCAGCTCTTCGACGGCCAGCTCCAGGGCCCGGGCCAGCCCGACGATGCCGGCGACATTCTCGGTCCCCGGCCGCAGCTTCCGCTCCTGGCCGCCTCCGCGGTAGAGCGGCGCCACGGGAATGTTCTTGCGCACATAGAGTGCGCCCACCCCCTTGGGACCGTTAAACTTGTGTGCGGAAAGAGAAAGCAGGTCAATATTCATCTCGCGCACATTCAGGGGAATCTGGCCGACCGCCTGGACGGCATCGGTGTGAAATATGATCCCGCGCTCCCGGGCCAGCGCCCCGATCGCGGCCACAGGCTCAATGGTGCCCACCTCGTTATTGGCCGTCATGATCGAGATGAGAAATGTCTCCGGCGTCAGCGCCCGTTTTATTGTCTCCAGGTCGACCATACCGTACCGGTCCACCGGTAAAAATGTCACCTTGAAACCTTCATCTGCAAGCTCCTTGCAGACATCAAGAACGGCGTGGTGCTCTATCGAAGAGGTGATCAGGTGTCCCTTTTTCTTTTGCCGCCGCGCCGTGCCCTTTATGGCAATGTTGTTCGCTTCGGTTCCTCCCGAGGTGAAGAAAATTTCATCCGGCCCGGCGCCCAGCGCCCGGGCTGTTTTTTCACGCGCCCCGGCAACCGCTGCCCGGGCTTCCCGGCCCGGAGAATGCAGGCTTGAAGGATTGCCGTATTTATCCTGGAGGTAAGGTAGCATCGCTTCGAGTACCTCTTCACGCAGCGGCGAGGTGGCTGCATGGTCCAGATAGATTGGCCGTTTTGGCAAAGCATTGACCTCCTCATGGTCCATTGATTATTTAACCAATGGGTCCGGTTTTGATTCAATAAGATCATCAAGAAAGACGCTGTCGAGAACCTCATTGATGCGGTCTCTCAACTTTTCCCAGACATGACGGGTCCGGCAAGCCTCGCCGCGGTGGCAGCACGGCTCCCGGTTCCCATTAGCAGCCAGGCAGTTTACCGGGGCAATCGGACCTTCCACGGCGCGGACTATATCGCCGACATTGATTTGCTCCGGCGGACGGGCCAGGTAATAGCCCCCCCTGGCGCCCCTGACACTTCCAACCAGGCCGGCTTTGCGCAGATCGGGAAAAATCTGCTCTAGAAACTGGTAAGAGATCTCCTCACTCCTGGCGATTTCCCGCAGAGACAGCGGGCCCGATTGATCGTGAAGAGCGAGAACAGCAATGGCCCTGACACCGTATTCCACCCTGGCTGATAGTCTCATGGAATCCCTCCAGGTTTAATTCCGACCAAACTACTCGGAATTACATTTTAAAAAAATAGCCCTCTCTACAGAAAAGAATAGCACCGCTTTTCATCACTGTCAAGATCCCGTATAAGCCCTTTCTGCAATTGATTAAAGAAGGGACTTCTCCCCTGGAGATATCCACTCTTTCGAGCAACAGACCGGGTGAAGTCCCTTCCCAATGGTATAATATGCGCCGGCGTCAAAAAAGATTCCTGCTTTTTTTGTACTGCTCCGCCTACAACTCTGGCGGAACAAATTGCTGCAAAAGGGTGCCATGATCTTTCCAGTAGTGTTTTGCTTCCAACCCGGTAGCTGTTTTGTTTACAGGTATTGGTTTGGGCCGACCCGGTGGGTCGCCCCTACAGCTACTGGATGTTGGCAGTTGGATGTTAGAGTTTCGAACACTTGTACCGGAAAATATTCGGGAATTAGAAGAAAATTGCGTTTAAAAATCGTATGGGGTTTGGCACTAAATTATTTTTGTTGTTGCGCGGAATTAATTTCGTAGAGGCGGGGCATGCCCCGCCCGCGGTCCGGAGACCTATGTCTTCTATGCGTTTATCTGTGCAAGGAGAATTCGGGTTTGGGCCGACCCGGTGGGTCGCCCCTACAGGCCTGGCGGAGCATAAGAGTATTAAGGCAACCCTTATGCAAAAGGTAGGATGCTCCTTTTGGGACAGCCCCAAACCTGTACTGCCTGTGAGATTGTTCATCCCGGTAGCTCTGCGCTCTGTTTTGTTGACGCCCGGACCCTCTTCTGCTATATTTTAACCAATTCGCGAAAGATAGAGAAAGAGGGACAGGCAGCATGTCAGATAATTTAACGACAAAGATTCTAAAAGCACACCTTCTTTCCGGCCGGCTGCGGCAGGGAGAGGAGATCGCTATCCGCATCGACCAGACGCTAACCCAGGATGCCACCGGCACCATGGCTTACTTGCAGTTTGAGGCATTGGGCATCGAACGGGTTCGCACCGAGCTTTCGGTAAGCTACATTGATCATAACACCCTCCAGGGCAGCTTTGAGAACGCCGACGACCACCGTTACCTGCAATCGGCGGCAGCCCGCTTCGGCATCCACTTCTCCAGGCCCGGCAACGGGATCTGCCACCAGGTTCACCTGGAACGATTCGGCGTCCCGGGAAAAACTCTTCTCGGCTCGGACAGCCATACGCCCACCGGGGGCGGGCTCGGTATGCTGGCCATCGGCGCGGGGGGGCTGGATGTGGCCGTGGCCATGGCCGGCGGCCCGTTTCACCTGAACGTTCCGGAGGTGCTCCGGGTAAACCTGGTTGGAGAACTGCCTCCCTGGACCGGAGCCAAGGATGTAATCCTCGAGCTGCTGCGCCGCCTGACGGTCAAGGGAGGCGTCGGCCGGATCATCGAATACGGCGGCCCCGGAGTGGCACAACTGACAGTGCCGCAGCGGGCCACGATCACGAATATGGGCGCGGAGCTGGGGGCAACCTCCTCGATTTTCCCGAGCGACGAGGTGACGCGCTGTTTTCTCGTATCCCAGGGGCGGGAAGAGGCCTGGAGCAAGCTGCAAGCCGATCCCGGCGCCGTTTATGACGACGAGATCACTCTCGACCTGGGCAAACTGGAACCGCTGGCGGCCTGCCCGCACAGTCCCGACGCGGTCAGGCCAATCCGCGAAATCGGCCCTCTTTCCGTGGACCAGGTCGCCATCGGCAGCTGCACGAATTCCTCCTTCCACGACCTTCTCCTGGTCTCGGAGATCCTGGACGGTAAAACCGTTCACCCGCGGATCAGCCTGGTGATCGCTCCCGGTTCGCGGCAGGTTCTATTAATGCTGGCGCGCAGTGGCGCCCTGGAGAAGCTGATTGGAGCGGGGGCAAGGATCCTCGAGCCGGTCTGCGGCCCCTGCATCGGGATGGGGCAGGCGCCCCCTTCCGGCTCTGTATCGGTGCGCACTTTCAACCGCAACTTCCGCGGACGCTGCGGCACCGCAGACGCCCTGGTTTACCTCACCGGACCGGCGGCGGCGGCGGTAAGCGCCCTGCGCGGCCGGATCACCGATCCGCGTGAATTGAGAGATTTTCCGGTGCTTCCTGCGGACCCGCCGCCGTTGATCGACGACCGCATGATCATCAGCCCTCCCGGGGACGGCAGCGGGGTGGAGATTATTCGCGGGCCCAACATCAAGCCCCTGCCTCTAAACAGCCCTCCGGCCGACGATCTTACCATGACCGTCCTGCTGAAAACAGGGGACCATATCACCACCGACCAGATCATGCCGGCAGGGACCAAGATCTTGCCATTGCGTTCCAATATCCCCGCGATCAGCGAATTTGTTTTCGCCCCGCTGGACGGGAGCTTCTCCCGGCGAGCCCGTGAAGCCGGCAGCGGCCTGGTGGCGGGCGGAGAAAACTACGGCCAGGGCTCGAGCCGGGAGCATGCCGCCCTAGCGCCGATGCATCTCGGGATCAAGGTTGTCCTGGCGAAATCCTTTGCCCGGATCCATCATACCAACCTGGTCAATTTTGGGATCATCCCCCTGATCTTTGAATCTCCTGATGACTACGAGAGATTGCAGCAGGACGACATCCTGATGATCGGCAATCTGCGGGAGCAGCTCGACAGGGGGAGCGTCACCGTCACCAACCGTACGCAGGGCTATACTTTCACGGCGCGACATGAACTATCCCCGCGCCAGGTCCGGGTAATCAAGGCCGGCGGCCTCTTGTTGGAGGTTAGAGGTTGGAAGTAGGAAGTTGGAAAAACACGGAGAAGGGGGAACTCAACCTTCCCGGTTTTGATAGCTGTAGGCCACGGCGATGGCACCGGCAAAGGGCGGTTCGTGGGTCATGGAGAGGGCGATCCCGCTGATCCCTCTCTCAACGGCCAGGCGGGCGGCAATCCCCGAAAGACGCACCTGGGGCTGCTTGCCCGGCGGAGCGATGATCTCGACCTCCTGCCATGACGCCGGGCCGGGACCGCAGCCGATTGCTTTTAAAACCGCCTCCTTGGCGGCAAAACGGGCGGCCATCGCCTTAAAGAGGGCCCGCCGTGGCATCAGCAGGGAGATCTCGACGGTGCTGAAAATCCGCCTCAGAAAACGCCGCGGGCGGCGGCGGTAGGCCCGTTCGATCCGGGCGATGGAAACCAGGTCAACCCCCACGCCGACAATCATGTAATCACGCCTCTCCATGGCGGCCTTACGCCTTTGTTGCTCTGATTCAGGATCAAATATACCTCAATTCGGGCCGGCAGTCCAATAAAGACAATTTTATACATATTTCTTGATCTTGCATTTCTCCTGATTATATGTTAATGTCGAATCGAAATTTGCCCTGCATCCGGCAGGGAGTTTAGGAGGTAACTTATTTAATGCAAGGTCGGGTTAAATGGTTTAACCCCCAGAAGGGGTACGGGTTTATCGAGGTAGAAGACGGAAAAGATGTGTTCGTGCATTACTCAGAAATCCAGGAAGAAGGATTTAAAACCCTGGAGGAAGGGCAAGAAGTAGAATTCGAGATCGTCGAAGGAAACCGCGGACCCCAGGCTGCAAACGTGGTCAAGTTAGATTCGGGCTTCCCTGAGTCATGAACTGCTAACGTTTGAAACCAAAAGCCGGTTTAATAAACCGGCTTTTTTTATTTTGGCGCCACGATCCCTTTCTCCTTGTACCTGA
>CAYFRE010000025.1:18987-20861 GCA_964345455.1 uncultured Syntrophomonadaceae bacterium
ATAATTAGTAATGGAATAATCAACTGAGCAGTTAACCTTGCAGCTGAAAACATAAGACCACCCATTAATAAACTAAAATTAAGTATCGAAATCGGGACTTTTTTTATGACGCAACCACAGCGCGCGCAGCAGTTTCCGGGCCCGGTAAAGCCTCGATTCAACTGTTTTCACCGGGACGCCGGCCTCCCCGGCGATTTCACGATAGGAGAAGCCGTCCAGGTAATGGCGCCGCAGCACCTGCCGGTAGAGAGGCGGCAGGCGATCCAGATAGCGGTAGAGCCGCTCTTGCTGCTCTTTGGCCAGGAGCAGCGGTTCGGGCTCCTCTTCGGAAGAGGGGATCTCCGCCAGCGGCGTATCGTCAACTGTCAGATAGTAACGCTCTTCCCGCCGCCGCCGCTGAAAGTCGATGGCCTTGTTTACAGCGATCCGCGTGAGCCAGGTTGAGAACCTTGCTTCGCCGCGAAAACGTCCCAGGGAGCGGTAAGCCTGCCAGAATGTTTCCTGGACCAGGTCTTCCACCTCCGGGCGGGGTCCGACCACCCTCGAGATCGCCGCCGCCACCCGGCCCTGGTATTTTTCCATCAGGCGCCGGTAGATCTCTCTTTTACCGTCCAGAACCGCCCGGACCATGCCCTGATCTTCGATCACAACCAACCCCGCAGCACTGCCGTTTTATTTCTATATACTTAGACGAGTTCGGGATTGAATATACCTCCGCGCGGGGATATACTTGATTACTCCGGCAGGATCTGCAGCAGGCGCAGGCTCCAGAGCAGCGGTGTTATCCGGATCTCTTTTCCGGCAAGGGCATCGCGGAAAAAGCGCATGGCCGTCGCGGTACGCGCCTGCAGCATCGCTTCGCCGGCCTCCGCGGAAGCCCGGGCCGGGGCGCCCATGTAGGGCTTCATCTGCGGATCCCCCACCCAGGCCAGGGTGGCGGCGAGATGCTTCATGTCTTCGCCGAGGGTGCGCGAAAAAAGTCCGGCAATGCGTCCAAGAAATAAGAGAGCCCCGGCCGGAGACGGCGGCAGCGAAGGGCTTACCGCGTGCCAGTTCTCCCTGACCTGCTCCGGATCCGCCTGCAGCATCAGCGATGTTTCGTTAGTGCCCGCGTGGGCGTCCGCGTCATCGCCGCAGCTGCCCGGCTGCAGGCCCGTTTCTTTCAGAAAGGTGGGGTCATGCTGAACCCTGAGCCTGAATTCGTGGTTGCAAGGATCGACCAGGTAGAAACGGTGTCTGCGCCAGGCCCGGCGCGAAGCCGCCTCAATGGCCATCTGGTGCCGCGGACCGCCGTGGTTATCGGCCAGGAAAAGGTAGCGAAAACCTTGCGCCGCCAGCCCCTTGACATAGGCCAGCAGCACTTTCCGCAGCAAGGGCGCCGGCACCGAAAGAGAACCTTTTACCGGCAGGGCATCCGAGCCCAGGTAGAGAGAGGGTAGCGCCACAAGGGTATAACCCGGGAATTCCTGGTGCAGCGCGGCCGCATAGCGCCGCCGCAGCTCTTCGGCAACAAAGACATCGGTGCCCAGGGGCAGATGGGGCCCGTGGACCTCGATGGGGCTTACCGCCATCAAGAAAATGGTTTTCTCCCGGTCCAGGGCTTCAATCTCGGGAAGCGACATCCGGACATATGAAATCATCTCGGTCATCAGGACACCTCCGGTTGGATTTATTTCATTATTCTACCTGTAATAATTCCCGATGGAAAGCGCCGGGTTAACTAACCGGGTGTTTGGGAAAGGGATTGGTTAGAAGTTATACGTTTCTCCCGGCTGCAGGATGATGCATTCTGAATCAGTCTGCTGCTCCACCCTATCTTTGAAGAGCTGCGGGTCCGCTTCAATCAACGGCCAGGTGTTGTAATGATAGGGAAT
>CAYFRE010000026.1:0-14427 GCA_964345455.1 uncultured Syntrophomonadaceae bacterium
GTGGCCGCGCCTCTGCGCTGCGGGGACCTGGTCGCCGAAAATTTTGCCTGCAGCGGCGCCGATCTGGTCGCTACACGCACATTGGAGGTCGGAGGTTGGAAGTAGGAAGTTGGAGTTGCCGGGGGCTGCCCATGGGCAGCCCAAACCCGTTATCGGACACCACAAATCCATGCGTGCAAAGCATGTATCCTGCCTGACTCAGGGCGAGGCATGCCTCGCCCCTACAACTTTTCGCCGCTATGAATGCTGAGAGAAGCCCTTTCACTGTCATTCTGAGCGTAGCGAAGAATCTTGTTTTCCGTCTCCTGTAAAAGCTACGGGCTGATATCCTTAGTACCTCGCAGGTTGACATAAATGTGGAGCTGTCCCTTTTATTCTTCAAGGGGCACGTCAATGATCACCGGCATGATCATCGGCCGGCGCCCGGTCCTCTCGAAGAAAAAGGAGGCAGCTTCATCTCTCACGTGTGATTTGACGATATTCCAGTCGAGCAGCTGCTGCGGGCTGAGTGTCTCCATGCGGCCGCCCACCGCCGACCTTGCATCTTCCAGCAGCTCTTCGGATTCACGGACATAGACAAATCCGCGCGTGATGATCTCAGGGCCAGACAGCAGCCGGCCTTTTTGCGGATCCATGGCCACCACGACAATGACAATCCCCTCTTCGGCAAGCAGGCGGCGGTCCCGCAGGACCACGCTGCCCACATCACCCACACCGAGACCGTCAACCATGACCTTGCCTGCGGTCACTTCGCCGGTCACAGAGGCCTCTCCCCCGGCTAACTCCAGCACCGTTCCTGGATCGATGAGAAAGATATTCTCCCCGGGAATACCCAGTTTCCGGGCAATCCCGGAACAGCGCACCATGTGGCGGTATTCACCGTGCACCGGGAGCAGGTAACGCGGCTGAAGCAGGTTCAGCATCAGCTTGATCTCCTCTTCACTGCCGTGCCCGGAGACATGCACCCCGGAGACAGAGCGGTGGATCACCTCCGCCCCCCGCCGGAGAAGATTGTTCACCGTCCTGGCGACCAGCTTTTCATTTCCGGGAATCGGGTTTGCCGCGATCACCACCGTGTCTCCGGGGATGATCTCGACCTGCTTATGACCGGAAGTGGAGATGCGGGTCAGGGCGGACATCGGCTCCCCCTGGCTGCCCGTGGTCAGTATAACCAGCTTTTCAAGCGGGATCCTTTTGATCTGGTCCAGCTCCACCATGATCGATTTGGGGATATCAAGATAACCCAGCTCGGAAGATATCCTGATCGAGTTTTCCAGACTGCGCCCGGTGACGCAGATCTTGCGGCCATAACGCTGCGCCGCATCGATTACCTGCTGAACCCGGTGAATATTCGAGGCGAAGGTGGCGAAGATGATCCGGCTACGGGAAAGGCGGAAGATCTCGTCGATCGTCTCCCCCACTTCACTCTCCGACGCGGTGAAGCCGGGGCGATCTGCATTGGTGCAGTCGATCATGGCCAGGAGAACATTGTGCCGCCCCAACTCTGCCAGTTTGTAAAAGTCGGTAACTTGCCCGTCTACGGGGGTGTGGTCAAACTTGAAGTCACCGGTGTAGACCACGACACCGGCGGGGGTGTTCAGGATCACGCCCACTGTATCGGGAATGCTGTGGTTTGTCCGGAAAAATTCGAGGCGGAAATTATCCGAAAGGGTCAACTTCTGGCCGGCTTTGATTTTATGAAATTTTACCGGGGGAAGCTGCTCGTACTCCTCGAGCTTGGCCTTCAGCAGGCCGAGAGTGAGACGGGTTCCGTATACCGGTACCGGTAGCTCTGCAATAATGTATGGCAGTGCGCCGATATGATCCTCGTGTCCGTGCGATAGGATGATTGCCCGCAGCTTATCCCTGTTCTCCAGAAGGTAGGTGATATCCGGCAGCACGATATCAATGCCGTGCATCTCTTCCTCCGGAAATTTAAGGCCGGCGTCGAGGAGAATAGCGTCATCGTTGCATTCGAAGAGAAACATGTTCTTACCGATCTCCCCGACGCCGCCAAGCGGGATAACCCGCAGGCTGCTGTTCGTTTTTTTCAAATTATCATTACTCCTTCTAAGATTGATGTATCGATTCAAGCACCCGCCAGTTCGCGAATGCGCAGCAGCTCTTTCAGACCGGCAAGGGCCTCACCTTCAAGCGGCAGAAGCGGCAGGCGGGGACTGCCGGCTTCTATACCGATCAGGTTCAGGGCTGCCTTGACCGGGATCGGGTTCGCCGCCATGAAAAGACCGCGGAACAGCGGCAGCAACGCCAGGTGCAGCCGGGCCGCTTCCCTAACCCGCCCCTGTTTGAAGAGGTTGATCATGGCGGCAATCTGCGGGCCGACCAGGTGCGAGGCCACACTGACCACGCCCACCGCGCCCACGCTGAGCATGGGCAGGGTCAGCGCATCATCACCCGAATAGACGCTGTAGCCGGGCGGCGCCTTGGCGCAGGTTTCCGCTGCCTGCTCCAGGTTTCCGCCGGCCTCTTTCAGGGCCACAATATTTTTTATCTCCGCCAATCGAAGCACTGTCTCCACTGTCATATTCACGCCGGTCCGTCCGGGTACATTGTAAAGCATCACCGGCAAATCGGTCGATCCGGCGATGGCGCGGAAATGCCGGTAGAGCCCCTCCTGGGTCGGTTTGTTGTAATAAGGGGTTACCAGCAAGATCGCGTCCACCCCGGTTTGCTCCGCCTTTTTCGTCAGGTAGACTGCCGAATCGGTGCAGTTGCTTCCCGTGCCGGCAATTACAGCCGCCTTGCCTCCCACCGCCTCGACAACTGTACGAAAAAGCGTCAGCTTCTCCTCCATAGTCAGGGTCGGCGACTCCCCGGTGGTTCCCGAGACCACCAGACCGGTGGAGCCGTGCTCGACCAGGTATCGGGCCAGGCCGGCGGCAGCTTTATAATTCACAGCCCCCCTCTCGTCAAAGGGGGTTACCATGGCCGTAATCACAGTTCCCATTGCAATCGACAAAAAAGCACCTCCATAATTATAGCATAACCGGGCTCGATGTAAAATCCGCAGGCGGCCGGTTCTTGCGGATGCCCTAGATCAAAGTTACCAGGACCGGTTGCAGTTGCCGGCCGGACAAGGCCGCTTCCGCCGCCGGCAAGATCCGGTCAACTTTGGCGACCAGGGAATTGGGCTTCTCCCCTGGGTTATCCTGGCCGAAAGGAACCATGAAAATATTCTTCATATTGAAGAGCAGGGCCAGGTTGCGGGCATTCAGGCCGAGCCCGTCGTTGGTCGAGATCGAGAGTAGCAGCGGCAGCCCGTTGCGCAGCTGCGCTTTTGCCGCCATCAGGACCGCCGTATCGACGATCCCGTTTGACAGTTTAGCCATGGTATTGCCGCTGCAGGGAGCAATCAGCAGAAGATCGAGCAGTCTCTTCGGCCCGATGGGCTCCACGTCAACAATGCTGATCCAGGGTTGCCGCCCGGTAATCTGCTCAATTTTCCGCAGCACATCGGCAGCCGTGCCGAAGCGGGTGTCAGTCTGCCGCACCGCGGGAGAGAGAATGGGAAAGAGCTCCGCGCCTGCAAGGGCCATCTTTTCCAATTGGGGCAATATTGCCTCTACGGTGCAGTGAGATCCGGTCAGCGCCACCCCGATCCGTTTATCCTTCAGGGTCGACATGTCTCCTCTTCCTTTCAAATAGGATCTGTGTTTTGTTGGGTCGCGTCAATCAGGCGCCGGTAAACTCGGGCCAGGATCCTTCCGGCAGTTCGCGGAGCCGCCTGCCCCGGCAGACCGGGCAGCAGCACGGCGGTCAGGCCCAAGGCGGCGGCGGCATCAAAATCGGTCCCTCCCGGCGCCGAGGCCAGGTCCAGGATGAGAGCCTCTTTCTTAACCTGCTTCAGGAGATCTGCTTTCAGGATAGGCGCCGGAGCGGTGTTAAAAATAAAATCCGATTCCGCGAGCGCTGCAGCCGCAGAGCCGATATCGTAAGGCCGGAAGCCGGCCGAATAAGCCAGCGCTGCGCTCTCCCGCCGCCGCACCAGCACCCTTACATGGGCGCCCAGGCCCTGCAATGTCCTGGCCACGGCCGTGCCGCAGCGGCCCAGCCCTATAATCAGGGCGATGCTGCCGTGCAGGGTCACCGGCGAGAGCTCCATTGCTTTCTGAATCGCTCCTTCGGCGGTAGGAATGGCATTGAGCAAAGCCAGCTCTTCATCTTTGCCGGTAATCAACAGGTTACATTTTTCAGCAAGCTGCTCTTTGAGCGGGGGAGCCACCGCGCCCGCCAGCAGGATCACTTCCGGGCCTGTTTTTGCCAGGCAAGCGGTCAGGGAAGGTCTCTCCGCGGCAAAGAGCGCCTTGACGGTACCGTCGGCCCTGATCCCCGAAAGCGGCGCGATCAGCGCGCCGGCGCCGGCAAATTCTTTTTCACGGGCGATATCACTGCTTTCTATACCGGAAGCCTGCTCAAAACCGGCCATCTTGACCTTAACTCCGGATTCTTTCCAGCACCGGTAAAGCTCTATTTCGCGCCTGTCGCCGCCGCAGACAATAATTTTCAAGTCTTGCCCCGGCAAAGCTCCCGCCTCCCAACCATTTCAATTCAGTATATGTATTCCTGCAAGATTGGGTTAAAAAAACCCGGGTAAAAAACCCGGGCCGGGCAATATTTTTAATTGTCAGGGCCGCCTAGGCGACCTGGTGGACCTCGACGTCGGAAGCGCCGTACTGCCGCAGGATCGAGGCGGCCTCCTCAACCTTTTCATCGCTGGCCTTCATGCTTACAAGAATACCGCCCCGGCGGACCTGCTCCTCATAATATTCTCCTCTTTGTTCAGGGAGGCCGTAATCAATCAATCCGCCGGCGATCCCTCCGGTAACCACACCGGTCAGGGTGGCGGCAATCGGGCCTGCGGCTATAATCGGGCCGACCCCCGGAATCAGGAGAGCGCCCACGCCTGCCAGCAAGCCGGCGATCCCTCCCAGCGCCCCTCCGGAAAAGGTGCCTTCACTCAGATCCTGTCCTCCCATGCCTCCCTGCCCGCCGCCTCCCTGCTGCTCGTCCCTGGCAAGGAGTGAAATATCCCGGTCAAAACCCTGCTCCTTCAAGGTTTTGAGGGCTTCCTCGGCTTGATTCCGGTCATGAAATACTCCCACTACAACTTTGCTCATCGTTTAGCCTCCTTAAGTGCTGTCACACTCTAAAGGCTATTATCTCCGGGGCGGGCATTTTTATGCCTTTCCGGATTTTAAACGATCAGCTCTTCTTGATCTATATGACGATCGTATCCCCGCCTATTTTTACGACGCTGGACCAGGGGATGGTGACCTCGTCACGGTAGCCGAAACCGAAAATGCCGCTTTTTCCGGCCAAGACCAGCGCTTTGATCTCCCCGCTGCCCTGATCGATCATCAGGTCGGCACGGCCGGCAGGTCCCCAGAAATTACCATCCTCCAGATCAACCAGTTCCTTGCGGGCCAGTTCGCTCAAACGCATTTTGGTCTCCCCTCATTGATCAATGCCGGTATGGCCGAAACCGCCCTCTCCCCGCGCCGTATCCGGGAGCGCCTCGGTCGGGACCAGCTTTACCCTGGGAATAGGACAGAGGACCATCTGGGCAATACGGTCTCCCCGGCGCACGTTAAAAGGCGCAGGGCCGAGGTTGATCAATATAACCTTTATTTCGCCCCGGTAGTCGGCGTCCACCGTTCCCGGAGAATTCAGCAGGCCGATCCCGTGACGGGCGGCCAGCCCGCTCCGGGGGCGTATTTGCAGTTCGTACCCACCCGGGACCGCAACTTTCAGCCCGGTCGGGATCAACTGCACCGCTCCCGGCGTCAAGGTCACATCTTCCGCAACCGCGGCATATAGATCCAGCCCCGCCGCTCCAGCGGTCATGTAGGCGGGCAGGGGCAGTCCCCCGGCATGGGCCATCATCTCTACCGGCAATTGCACAGTCTCCTGTTTCATCTGATCAGCCACCCTTGTTCAGTTTGTCAGGCCAGGGTTGCAGAGACGACCCGCAAGGCTCTTCCACATCGGTCATAGCCTCAGTATGTTGCTTTGGTGCCAGGCACCGGATCAACTCACTTTGCTTTGGACAAAAGCCTGGCCCTTTATCTCTATTATACGGCAGCTGAAGCGTTTACTCCTGCCATATGCGGATATCAATGCTGCCGTTCCAGTTTGAACTGCGGATCATGATCAGGCGGTCGGTGTTGTTGCGAAACTTGAAATCCAGGGTATCGGCCACAGTGGCATCCATCCCCGGGGGTACATAACCCACCGGCTGGCTGTGCGGATAACGTTCCACGACCTCCAGGTCGGCCCGCAGAAGCGCGTTGTAGAGTGTGGTCGAGACCTGGCAGACGCCCCCGCCCAAGCCGGGGACCACCGTATTGCCGACAATAACCGGGGCCGGCCGGTAACCTCGCTCAGCCGTGCGCGGACCGTTGGCCGCATTGAATGAGAAGACCTCTCCGGGCAGAAGCAGGTAGTTGTTCAATGAGGCGGTGGCAAGAATTATATTGGTGGCCCGGCCGCCTCCCCCTCCAATCCATGTCCGGAAAGCTCCGATTTCACGATTGATCACCGCAAAATGGGCCACCGTGATCTCCGGATCAAGCTGGATCACCTCCGGCAGCACCTTGCCGCCCGCGGGAGCGGTCATGCCTTTCTCTACCGTGGAGGTGCGGTCAATCTGCAAGCCCGTAACCTCGGCCACTATCTCGCCGCTATGCGGATCGATAAAGGCATTGCGCGGCGGATGATCGATCTTTGCGGCCAGCTCCTCGACCAGGGCTTCAACTTCACGTCGCGAGAGTCCTTCAGCAGGCTTTCCCTCCAGCTCCACTCCCCGTCGGACGCGGTTTCCCGCCGGAGGGAAGATGGAGCAGCCGGTGGCGGCGATCCAGATCAGGCCGAGGCAGCAGAGAAGAACCGGCAAGATATATCCCGGAAGCTGCCGGCCCCGGCTGACAGGCCCTCTCATCGCGGCCAGCCCGGATCGAGCAGTTCGGCCGCGCTGACCACGGAGAGACCCTGTTCCCTGATCCACGGCAGGATTTCCCTTAACAGCTGCACGGTATCCGTGGTCGGATGCATCAAGATGATCTGTCCCGGGGCCAGATGGCGGACGATCTTCTCGCGCATTTGATCTACTCCCGGCTTCTGCCAGTCAACCGTATCGAGGCTCCAGAGAACCGTGCGCATCCCCTGCCGGGAGACGATCTCCAGGGTCAACTCGTTGTATTCTCCCTTGTGCGGGGTAAAGTAGAGCGGATAGAAGCCCACGGCATCAAAGATTATCTCGTTTGTTTGCCGGATGGAGCGGGCCATCCCCCAGGAATCGAGCTCCGGGAAAACCTCGTCATCTGCATACCCATGGTTTCCCAGCTCATGCCCTGCGGCGGTGATCTGCTGGAGCAGCTCTTCGTTTTTCTCGGCCCATCGGCCGGTCAGATAAAAAGTGGCCCGGGCTCTCTCGTTCTGCAGCACCCTTAGCATCTCCGGAAGATCCTCTTCGCCCCAGGCCACATTGATCATCAGGGATACGCAAAGCTTGCGCGGATTGCCCTGCGCCGCCGGTAAGGCCGGGTAGTGATCCCAGCGTACCGGGGGAAGCAGTTCGCGATAGACCGGCAGGACCTTTTCCCCTGCCGGCGCTTTCATCACCAGGTCAACGGTCGCCTCCCGGTCTATTTCCAGCCCGTTCAACTCGGGAATGATCCGCTCATTCTCCATATCGATTTGCGCGCTTACCGCCTCCCGTCCCTGGTACCTGGCCATCCGAGCGACCACCGCCCCCACTTCGGGGCGAAAAAGGCGCTCCACCGGTTCACCCTGCAGCGTTACTCCGGCCTTGACTCCGTTGAAATGACGCCTCAGCGGCTCGTCAAATTGAAAATAGAGCACCGCCGTCGCCGAGGCAAGAAGCAGGGCCGCAGCGGCCCATTTACACCACCACTTCTTTGGCTTCACCTCCGCCATGCCGGACCACTCTCCTCTCCGCCCGGTTCAGTCACCGGTTCGTTTGCCGACGGATTATTCAAGTTCTTCAAGCAGCCCGGAAACGGTCACCGGGCTGTAGCCCCGCTCACGCAGGAGCTCCAGGATCCGGGGCAGAGCCTCGGGGATGACCGGGGCGCCCACCCGGAAAAGGATGATCGCTCCGCCGTGCACCCTGCTCCCGACCCGCGCGCTTACTTCGGCGGCATCCCGGCTGAGGTAATCGTATGATTCCACCGACCAGAGCACTGTCCGGCAGCGGTTTTTCCAGGCATGCTGCAGGATAATGCCGTTGTAAAGACCCAGCGGAGGCCGGAAAAGAACCGGACGATATTCCAGGATCTCCTCTGCCGCTTCAATGAAACCGTCAATTTCATGCCGGATCTCTTTTTCGGTCAGATAAAGCAGGTTGGCATGGTTCAGGGTATGGTTGCCGATTTCATGCCCCTGCTCCAGGATCAGTTTTGCCGCCGCGGGATGGTTTTTCAGCCATGTTCCAGTCAGGAAGAAGGTGACCTGGACACCTTCTTCCTGCAGTACCTGTATAATCTCCTCCAGGCCCTCGCTGCTCCATAAGGTTTCAAACGTAAGGGCAACCCGGGAGGAGCTGCCAGGCGCAAAATGGATCGCCCCGGGAGGCGCCGGGGAGAGTTGCTGCAAGGCGGTGGTTGCCAGCAACACTCCCAGGAGCATGATCAAACAGAGCCCCAATATTTCAGCCCGGCGCCAGGATCTGAACATATCCGCAACCACTTCCGTGGATTCTTCAAGATTGACTTGTTAAATTCTATGCCCATATTTTTTTGCTTATGCGGGTATTAAAAAAACCCTAGAAGCTAGGGTTTTTGTTTGGAGCGTTGCGGGGAACGCTGTCGCCGTCCCCTATCCCTGTCGCGTGGCGGCAGGTCGGGCGGTTTCGGCAGCAGCTCCTTGCGGGATAGATTGATCCTTCCTTTTTCGTCAATATCCGTTACCTTGACCTTGATTTCATCGCCAAGTTTGACCACATCCTCGGTCCGTTCCACCCGGCGGTGATCCATGCGTGAGATGTGGAGCAGCCCTTCCTTTCCGGGGAGCACCTCGATGAAGGCGCCGTATTTCTCGACCCGGGTGACCTTGCCCGTATAAACCTGGCCCGGTTCGACATCGGCAATCAGCGCTTCGATCTTCTCCCGCGCCTTCCTGCCGGCTTCGAGATCCACGGCCAGGATATAAACCTTGCCGTCAGATTCAATGTTGATCTCTACTCCCGTTTCAGCGGTGATCTTGTTGATCATGCGCCCTCCGGGGCCGATCACATCCCGGATCTTGTCCACATCTATCTGCATGGTGATCATCCGCGGCGCATAAGGTGAAAGTTCGGTCCGCGGCCGTTCGATCTTCTCCCGCATGATCCCGAGGATGTACCTGTAACCACTGACCGCCTGCTCGAGAGCCCTAGATAGAATCTCCAGCGAGATCCCCGTTGTTTTGATATCCATCTGCAAGGCGGTGATCCCCTCTGCGGTTCCGGCTACCTTGAAGTCCATATCACCGAGAAAATCCTCTATCCCCTGGATGTCGGAAAGGATGGCCACGTTCTCGCCCTCCTTGATCAATCCCATGGCAATTCCGGCCGCCGCCTTGGCGACGGGAATTCCGGCATCCATCAGGGAGAGGGAGCCGGAGCAGACACTGGCCATCGAGGTGGAGCCGTTTGACTCAAGGACCTCTGATACCAGGCGTATGGTATAGGGGAACTCATCTTCACTGGGGATAACGAATTCCAGGGCCCTTTCCGCCAGGGCGCCGTGGCCGATTTCGCGCCGCCCGGGGCCGCGCATGAAACCTGCTTCGCCCACACTGTACGGCGGAAAGTTGTAATGATGCATGAATCGCTTTGACTCTTCGATACCGAGGCCGTCGAGGATCTGAACATCCCGCGGTGCGCCCAAAGTGCAGACGTTGAGCACCTGGGTCTGCCCCCGGGTAAATATGGCCGAGCCGTGCGTGCGCGGCAGCACCGATACTTCACAGCTGATCGGACGGATCTCGTCCGGCTTGCGCCCGTCGGGACGCAGAGATTCCTGCAGGATCATCGTACGCATGGTCTCTTTGAGCACCTTTTCGAAGAGATACTTGATATCGCGTTCATGGTCGGGATATTCTTCCAGGAATTGCGCCATGGCCTCTTCCTTTAATGCGGCCAGTTTCTCTTCGCGCTCCTGCTTGTCAGCGTCGCGCAGAGCCCGGTCGATCCTCTGAAGTAAAAACGGTTCCACCTGTGCCGCCAGTTCGGGCAGCGGTTCAAACAAAGAGAGTTCTATCTTGGGAAGACCGGCCCTTTCGACCATCTCCTCCTGCAGCGCAACGATCTGTTTGATCGTCTCGTGTCCCGCGCCGAGGCAGGCAAGCAGATCTTCGCGGCTGACCTCCTGGGCACCGGCTTCGACCATGGTGATCGCATCCTTTGTGCCGGCGACGGTAAGGGTGAGCCTGCTATGCTGCGACTGCTCCAGGTCCGGATTGATCACCGGTTTCCCGTCCACCAGGCCGATCATGACAGCCGCGATGGGCCCGCCGAAGGGAATCCTGGAGATTGACAGCGCCGCCGAAGCGCCGATAATCGAGAGTATCTCCGGAGGACAGTTCTGGTCGACCGATAGAACGGTGGAGACAATATGGACGGAATTGCGCAGCTCTTGCGGAAAAAGCGGCCTCAGGGGACGGTCGGTCAGGCGAGCGCTGAGAATTGCTTTCTCCGTGGGACGGCCTTCGCGCTTGATGAAGCCTCCGGGAATGCGGCCCACGGCATAGAGCCTCTCTTCATAATCAACGGTGAGTGGAAAAAAATCAACCCCTTCGCGGGGTTCATCGGACATGGTCGCGGTTACCAGAAGGACCGTTTCGCCGTAACTGATCAAAACAGCACCGCCGGCCTGTTTGGCCAGGCGGCCTGTTTCGAGCTTCAGAGTTCTGCCTTCCAATTCAAGCGAAAATGTTTCCAAGTTCTGAAAAACCTCCTTTCATTTCTTTGATCTGCTTCGTCTTATTTCCGCAGGCCTAGACGGGTGACCACTTCCTGGTAGCGCTGCGGATAGTTCTTACGCAGGTAATTGAGCAGGCCGCGCCGCTTTCCAACCATCTTCAGTAATCCGCGCTGCGAGTTGAAATCTTTCTTGTGCTCTTTCAAATGTTCGGTCAGCGTGTTGATTCGCTCGGTCAGAAGGGCAATCTGCACTTCCGGCGAACCGGTATCGGTCTCATGAATCCGGTAGTGCTCGATGATTTCCTGCTTCTTCTCCTGGGCCAGCATGATCTTTACCTCCCTTGTATTATTATCGCCGCCAGCCAAGTAAAAGGTCGGGAGAGCCTTCAACCTAGCCCGCGGTTCACATAAAAAAATTCTAACACAGTTAAAAGCAAAAGTAAAATCAATCTCCATGGGGCCGGATGAACCGGGCCGGTTCCACGAATTCCCCGATATCTGCGAAAAGAGATCCGGCGATCTCTCTTCCCCGGCTGATATCGTCCCGGATCTGCTTCCGCAGCAGCGATGCGGAGGAGAAATTTTTCGTATCGCGCAGCCGCATCAGGAAGTAAACCGTGATCTCCCGGCCGTAGAGATCACCGTCAAAATCAAGTATATGAGTCTCCATGGAGAAAGCGTCGTCATGGAAAGTCGGCTTCGTCCCCACGTTGGTCAGTCCGAACTGGACCCGCTGCCCCAGGCCGCCGATCGCGGTCAGATAGACCCCGCTGCCCGGCCAGACCAGGCGCGGCGAGGGGATCATGTTGGCAGTCGGGTAAAGCAATTCCTTCCCCCGTCCGTGACCCGGCACTATATGTCCCCTCCGGTGAAAATAGTAGTTCAGCAGGAGGGCGGCCCGTTCAACCGCTCCTTCCTCCAGGAGCTTCTTTATCTCCGAGCTGCTGATGACGATTCCGGTAGCTTTCTTCATGGGACTGACCGTAACTGTGAAGCCCAATCTTTTTCCGTACTCCTGCATCAGATCTTCCCGCCCGGTGCCGCCCCGCCCGAATGAATAGTCATCACCTATCGATACCCCTCTTATCTTGAATTTATGCAGGAGGGTATCGCGGATAAACTCTTCCGGAGACATGGAGACCGTCCGGGCGGTGAATGGCTCCACAAACAGGTAGTCCAGTCCCAGCGCCGCCATCAGTGCGGACCGCTCTTCGATCCCGGTGAGGAGGCAGAAAGGCCTCTCCGGATGCAGCAGGATCGAAGGATGGGGCTCAAACAGCATCACTCCGGCTGCGCCGCCGCCGGCACGCGCCTGGTTAACGGCGCTGCGGATAACGGCCTGGTGTCCGAGGTGAATCCCGTCAAAATTGCCGAGGGCCAGGTAAAGCTCTTTTTTAATGGAATAGCTGTTCAGGCTGTAGATGATCTCCATACTTCGTTTCTTGTTTCTCCTTACGATGGCGCCAGGAATTTTACAGTTTTCAAGATAATATCGCCTCCGGCGCCGTGAATGCGGGCCAAGGCTTTAAAATGCCCCCGGGAATTGTAAACTCGCAGCGGACGGGGACCCGGCGGAGCGTCAAATCCGGCCTGTTCCAGCCGGCGCCAGGGAACCGCCCGGCCTGCACGGAGGTCGTTCACAACGGTGTCGGGTACGGTGAGAGCTTCAAAATGTGCCAGGGCCCGATCCATGGGCAGCAGCATCTCGTTGAAGCTGCCGCCGGAGGCGGCTCTTTCCAGATCGTCCGGAGAGACGGCGGAACCAATCTCGAAGGGCCCCACGAAGAACCTCTCCAGGGCATGGAGATGCGCTCCGCAGCCGAGGCGGCGCCCGATCTCTTCAGCCAGCGCCCGGATATAGGTCCCCCTTGAGCATTCAACCTCGCAGATGAACTGGGGCGCCCTTTCAGGAGAAAAAGCCAGCAGCTCCAGGCGGTAGATCTCGACTCTACGCTTTTTAACGGGGACCGCTTCCCCGCGGCGGGCATAGTCATAAAGCGGCCGCCCTCGGTATTTGACCGCGGCATATGCCGGGATCTCCTGCTGCTGCAAACCGGTCAGGGAATGCAGCAGTTCCTCAATATCCGTCCGCTCCAGGAGAGGCAGATCACTCCTGGAGACTACCGCTCCTTCGGCATCGCCGGTAGTGGTGGTGACGCCGAGATTGATCGCGGCGCGGTAACCCTTGCGCAACTCCACCAGGTATTCGGCCACCCTGGTGGCCCTGCCCAGGCAGAGCGGCAGCACCCCGGTGGCGGCTGGATCGAGCGTTCCGGCATGTCCCACCTTCACGCCCGGCACCAGCCGGCGCACTCCGGCCACGGCGTGGTGCGAGCTGATCCCTGCCGGCTTGTTCAGATTTATGATCCCATCCATAAATATCCGCCGTTCCCTCTTCTACATTACTCAGCCCGGTCGGCCGGCTAGATCTTCAACCGTGTGGTTGAGAGCCAGCAGCGCTTCGCGGATGACCTGCTCCTTGACCGGGCCGTATGCGCCTTTCATGCGGCAGCCGGCAGCCCGTGGATGCCCTCCCCCGCCAAGTTTCCCGGCCAGCGCGCTGACATCGATACTTTTCGAACGGAAGCCGACCTTGACCTCGGCGTCTCTGTCAATGAAAAACATGATCCCGATCTCCACGCCTTCAATATTGCGGGTATAGTTGATCATCCCGTCAAGCTCATCCACCTGAGCTCCGCACTGATCCAGCATCTCCCGGCTGGCCGTGATTGCGGCGATCTTGCTTTCTCCGTAGAGCTCGAGCGTGCCCAACACCTTTTTCAGAACCAGAAAATAAGAGAGGGGATGCTCGTCGAAGATCCGCTGCGAGAGTATCCCGGGGTTGAGATCATGGGACTCCAGCAGCGCGGCAGCGGTGTGGTGGGTATCCGCGGTGGTATTGTCAAATTTGAAAGAACCTGTATCGGTAGAGATAGCCACGTAAAGAGACTCGGCCATGGATGGAGTCAGATCCAGCTGCATCATCTTCAGGAGGCCAAAGATGATCTCCCCGGTAGCCGCGGCTGCCGGATCGACCAGATTTGCAGTCCCGAAGTAGCGATTGGTAACATGGTGATCGATATTGATTACCGCAACGGCACGGATGATCTCATCTTTGAAATGGCCGGTCCGCTCGAGGTCGCTGCAGTCGAGAACCACCGCCGCCGCATCTCCGTCCCAGCTGCCGCTGTCCGCAGAAATATTTTCGCTGCCCTGAAGAAAGGTATATTTCCGGGGGACGGCGGCCGGTGTGAAGAGACGCACGAGCTTCCCCGATTGCACCAGGGCCTCGCCAAGGGCCAGCAGTGAGCCAATGCTGTCACCGTCAGGCTGAATGTGCGAAACCAGGTTAAATGCGCTCATCTGCCGGAAGAGCCCGATCACTGTTTTATGGTCTTTCATTACTCATGATTGTCCTTCTGCAATGATTTTAAGACACTGTCTATATGAGCCCCGTATTCCAGGGAGCGATCCTCGGCAAATTC
>CAYFRE010000026.1:14437-20557 GCA_964345455.1 uncultured Syntrophomonadaceae bacterium
CAGGCGGATCCGCCTGCCAATTTCGCTGCGGATAAAGCCGGTTGCCCGCAGCAGCGCCTGCATGGTTCTCTCCCTTTCCGCCGCGCTGCCGTAGATGCTCACATAGACAGTGGCATGGCGTAAATCTCTAGAGAGCTCCACCGCGGTGACACTGGTCAGCGAAGCAATCCCGGGATCCTTGATCTCCCTGGCCATAATCCGGCTGATCTCTTTTTTCATCTCCCCGGCGACACGCCGGGCTCTGTTTAGAGACATAGTGATCCTCCCCGCGCCTCCCGGCGCCGGTCAGTTGACCTGCTCCATCATATACGCTTCAATAAGATCTCCCTCGGCAATGTCGTTGAAGCCTTCCAGAAGGATGCCGCATTCAAAACCGCTGGAGACCTCGCGGACATCATCCTTGAACCGCTTCAGGGAAGCAAGCTTCCCTTCGTGGACAACCACGCCGTCGCGGATCAGGCGGACCAGGGAGTTGCGCGTGATTTTTCCCTCGGTGACATGGCATCCCGCGATATTGCCCACCCGCGAAGCCTTGAACACCTGCCGGATTTCTGCCTGGCCCAGAATCTGCTCCCGGTAGACCGGTTTGAGCATCCCGTGGACCGCCGCTTCGATATCGGCGATGGCTTCGTAAATCACGCGGTAAAGGCGCAGATCGACCTGGTCCTGCTCGGCCAGCCGGCGCGCATTGCTGTCCGGGCGGACATTGAATCCGATCACGATGGCGTTTGATGCGGAGGCGAGCATGACATCCGATTCATTGATTGCTCCGGCGCCGGCATGGATTACCTTGATCTTAACCTCGTCTAGGCCCAGCTTCATTATGGCCTCCTGGAGCGCTTCCACCGAACCCTGGACATCACCTTTGATTACCAGGTTGAGATCCTTGAATTCCCCCTCCTGGATCTGCTTGAAGAGATCGTCGAGCGTGACCCGCTGTCTTTGATGTGCGGCGGCCTTTATTTTCTGGGAGCGCTTCTCGGCAACCTGCCTGGCAAGGCGATCATCGGCTACCGCCTGGAACCTGTCACCGGCCAGGGGGACATCATTCAAGCCGAGCAGCTCCACCGGAGTGGCCGGCCCGGCCTTGCTGACCCGCTCTCCCTTGTAATTCAGCATCGCCCTGACCTTTCCCGTAGCAGTGCCGCAGATCACCGGGGCGCCGACGCGCAGCGTGCCGTCCTGAATCAGGACAGTGGCTACCGGGCCCCGTCCCCGGTCAAGATGAGCCTCGATCACCGTCCCCCGGGCCGCACGTTCGGAATTTGCCTTCAGCTCGCCGACCTCAGCCACCAGCAGGATCATCTCGAGCAGTTCGTCGAGTCCTTCCCGCTGCAGCGCGCTTACATTGACGAAGATGGTTTCGCCACCCCATTCTTCAGGGACGAGACCCTGTTCCGAAAGCTGCTGCTTGACCCGTTCCGGGTTGGCACCAGTCTTGTCGATCTTGTTGATCGCCACGATGATCGGCACCTCGGCGGCCCGGGCGTGGTTGATCGCCTCTATCGTCTGCGGTTTGACCCCGTCATCGGCTGCCACAACCAGAATGGCCATATCGGTAACCTGGGCGCCCCGCGCGCGCATGGCGGTAAAAGCTTCATGCCCGGGTGTATCCAGAAAGACAATTTTCTTGCCGGATGTTTCCACCTCGTAAGCCCCGATATGCTGGGTAATGCCGCCTGCTTCGCCGGCGGTAACATTGGATTCGCGGATGGCGTCCAGAAGCGAGGTTTTACCGTGGTCGACATGCCCCAGCACGGTGACCACGGGATTGCGGGCGGCCATGTTTTTACCGCCGCCTTTATCTTCACCAAGCAGCTCCTGCTCTATCGGATCGTCGACAAACTCAACATCAAGGTTATACTCCTCGGCCGCCAGCTCGATCGCTTCTGAGCTCAGCGCCTGGTTGATGTTGGCGACAATACCCAGATCGAGAAGCCTGGTGATCAGCTCTGCCGGGGTAACCTCGAAAATGGCGGCGGCCTCACCGACAGTAGTGCGACCCTCGATTTTTACCCGGCGCCGTATCTTCTTCACCGCCGCTTTTTTACCGGCGGGTGGATGACCCGGTTTGCGTCCCGGCTCCGCCTTTGCAGCAGGTTTCTCTTCTTTTATTCTTCTTTCCGCATGGGCCGCTCCGTCCTTTATTTCCTCGCGCGCGCCCGTCTCTTCCTTCGGAGGTGGCGCCTCTTTCTTTTTCTTCCCTTCATCGCTCTCCACTTTACCGGTAAGGATCGCGACCACACGCTGGGCCTGTTCGTTTTCCAGCGTGCTCATATGGTTCTTGACCTCGATGTCCATCCCTTCCATGATTTCGATCAACTTTTTGCTGGTGGTGCCCAGCTCTTTGGCCAGCTCGTAAACCCTAACTTTTGCCATTTAACACACCTCCATTAAAAGCCCTCCCTGTAGAGACCTTTAAGATGTAAACTCATCTCCAGATTCCAGCATCGCCGTGATTCCGGCGATGACCTCTTCGGAGAGAGGATGTTCCAGAATTTTCTCTAGTCTCTTCCCTTTAAGCGCTGTTTTCAGGCAGGCTGCCTGCTTGCAGATATAGGCGCCGCGGCCGGAAATTTTTCCGCCCGGATCGAGACGGACTTTGCCATCCGGAGTGCGCACCAGGCGGAGCAGTTCCCGTTTCGGCTTTTTCTCCCGGCAGCCCACACAGATCCGCAGGGGAATTTTACGCTGTTTGGCCATTCTCCCCTTCCGCCTCCTTCATCAAGTGCGCCTACCCCTCTTCCGAAGCGCTCTCCGTCTCTTCTGCTGTGGCACCGGGCAGATCCTCTTCTCCACCATCATCTGCGGTACCGGCCAAAGACTCTTCGGCAGCCGTCTCTGCGGTTCCTTCAGCGTCGGTCTCCGCGGCTGAATTTTCATCCGTCTCATCGCCGCCCAAACCCAGCGACGAGAGGCGTTGCTGGGCAATCTGCGTTTCGCTGCAGATATCGATCTTGAAACCGGTGATCTTCGCAGCCAGGCGAGCATTTTGCCCTTCTTTGCCGATGGCCAGCGAAAGCTGGTTGTCGGGGACAATCACCAGGGCCTTTTTTTCATTCAGCTCCACCGAGACTACCTTGGCCGGACTGAGAGCGTTGGACAGGTATTCCTCCAGGTCCTCGCTCCACCTGATGATATCGATTTTTTCACCCCGCAGCTCGCTGCTTATGGCCTGGACCCGGCTGCCCCGCGGACCGACACAGGAGCCGACCGGGTCAACATCCTTGTTTTTGGAATAAACCGCCAGCTTGGCCCGGTAGCCGGGCTCCCTGGCGGCCGCTTTTATTTCCACGATCCCCTCGAATATTTCCGGGACCTCCAACTCAAACAACCGTTTCAGGAACACGTTATGGTTGCGCGAGAGGATCACCTGGGGTCCCTTGCTGCTTTTCTTTACCTCCATGATGATGGCCTTTATTCTTTCGTTCATCCGGTAGCGTTCGCGGGGCAGTTGCTCCTCCACGGGAAGGATCCCCTCAACCCGTCCCAGATCGACAATTACATTGCGATGTTCAAAACGGCGCACCGTTCCGGTAATAATATCTTCAACTCGATCCAGAAAATCACTGTAGATCAATGCTCGCTCCGCCTCCCTGATTCTCTGGATGATCACCTGCTTGGCGGTCTGGGCGGCAATCCGGCCGAATTCCCGGGGAGTTACCTCTACCTCGACGAGGTCGCCCAGCTGGCAGCGTGAATCATAAACCCGGGCCTCGTAGAGCCCGACCTCCTGCTGCGGTTGCTCGACCTCCTCGACCACCTTAAGCTGTGAAAAGACCTTTATCGTTCCGGTTTCCCGGTCAATGTTTACCCGGACATTGCCGGGAGCCTGGAAATTTCTCTTGTAAGCCGAGATCAAAGCTACTTCCAGGGCTTCAAAGAGAATCTCCAGCTCGATCCCTTTCTCTTTTTCAATAGCCTTCAAAGCGGCAATAAGCTCCTTGCTGTTAACCGAAATTTGGACCTAACCTCCTTTCTTCGCCAGCTCCGTTTACGGCCGGAACCATAAGTGAGCTTTTTTTATTTGGTCCAATGGTATCCTTACCGTCTCCCCGTTTTCAGGAAGCAGTTCAATAAAGTCTTCTCCAGTCCCGAGCAGTTTGGCGCCAAAATATTTCTTTCCCGCAACCGGCTCATGGGTATATATCTTCACCATTTCACCCTGATAACGCCGGAAATCGCTTTCCCGGTTCAAGGAGCGTTCCACGCCAGGCGAGGAGACTTCAAGGATATAGCTTTGAGGTATCGGATCATAGGCATCAAGCAATCCTGAAATATCGCGGCTGACCGCCTCGCAGTCGGCAATGGTTACTCCTCCGGGCTTGTCAATATAGACACAGAGGTGCCCTTTACGGCCTGCGTTGTAATCCAGCCGGACCAGCTCCAATCCGCGCTCTTCGAGAAGCGGATGCACCAACCGGATCAGTTTGTCTTTCAGTTCATCCCTGGACATGCGTCCACTCCCTTCAAAAGAGGTTCATTTAACAGGAAAGAGTGGGAAAACCCACCCTTTGCCAGAGAACCCGCGTCGCCTTTAAAAGATTATCACAAACGGACTTGAAATGCAAGGAAAAGGAAACAATTTGTCGCTATTTTAAATGGGGGTCGGTCCTGGCGGCATACTTTATGATCTCCCAGTACATTTTGCCTCTCGCGGCGAGCCCTTTCCAGAGACCGAGCTTCTCCTCTTTCATCAGGTGGGAGAGGTCGGAAAGGGTTACCAAGGCCACGGAGACGTCGTTCTCATCCACGTAGCGGTGCAGCGCCACCTCCACTCCGAAGCGGGTCAGGTCGAGGTCTGAAATATGGGCCAGGAGATCCCGACGCATGGCCCGCTGTCCGGTTAAATAAGGGGCCATTTTTTGCGCCAGATCGGTGGCCACCCGCCCCTTTCCAAATAACCCCAGGCTCATCACGGCTTTGTTCTCCAGCACCGGCCTGAGCAACGCATCGATATGATCTTCGGTCAGCCCGATCAGGTCGGCATCGAGGAACAGGATAATCTCGGCCGGGGTATGCTCCAGGCCCGCTTTCATGGCGCCTCCCTTGCCCCTGTTCTCGAAGAGCTCAACTACCTCCACGCCCTTGAACTGCCGGGCTATCTTCACTGTATCATCGGTTGAGCCGTCGCTGACGACAATTACCTGGTCGATCTCCTTGCATTCTGTCAGGACAGAGAGAACGTCCTCTATGGTCTTTTCTTCGTTGTAAGCAGGTACAATTGCCGCTATGCGCACGTTTTTACCTCCCGTGAATTTGTCCGGGCAGCCGTTATGCCTTCCGGACGGCAAACTGTTTCAACTCTTCCTGCAATGCTTCGAGCAGCCTCTCTTGCGCCACCGTGCGAACAACTTTACCCCGGCGAAATATCAGGCCGTGTTTCCGGCCGGCGGTGATGCCGATATCCGCTTCCCTGGCTTCACCGGGGCCGTTGACGGCGCATCCCATCACGGCCACCTTCACCGGTTGAGGGTAATCCCGGAGCAGCCCGGAGACCCGCTCGACCAGGGCAACCAGGTCTACTGTGCATCGTCCGCAGGTGGGGCATGAGATCAGCTCCGGGCCCTTTTGTGGACGCAGGCGCAGCACTTCCAGGATTTGTCGGGCCAGGCGCGCCTCGGCCAGGGGATCCGCGGTCAGGGAAACGCGCACGGTATCGCCGATCCCTTCCGCCAGCAACGTTCCGATTCCGACAGCCCCCTTGATCGTCCCGCTTTCCAGGGGGCCGGCGGCGGTGACGCCAAGATGCAGGGGGCATCTCACCTGCCCGGCAATACGGCGGTAGGCCTCGATCGTGGTGAGCACGTCGGAGGCTTTCAGCGAAACCACTGTCCGGGTAAAACCGGTTCTTGCCGCAACCTCGAGATGGCCCAGTGCCGATTCGACCAGAGCGGCGGCGGTGACTCCCCCGTGTTTTTTTAGCAGGTGCCGCTCCAGGGAGCCGGCGTTAACCCCAATCCGCAGGGCGGCGCCGTGAGCGTCGGCCCTGCGGCAGAGCTCGCGCAGCTGCTCCTTTCCGCCGATGTTGCCCGGATTGATCCGGATCTTCGCTACATCCTGCTCCAGTGACCGGTAGGCCAGGCGGATATCAAAATGAATATCTGCGACCAGGGGAAC
>CAYFRE010000027.1:0-13923 GCA_964345455.1 uncultured Syntrophomonadaceae bacterium
CCCTGGGGGATGACTTTGACCTGGTATACCGGGACCTGTGGATTAACCAGAAGAGCTTTGAAGCCGCCGAGCGGAAGTTGCTTCAGGAAGCCTGCTCACTGGCGCTGGGAAAACAAAATATCAAACTCAATGATATTGATTATTTCCTGGCCGGTGATCTCTTGAACCAGATCACTGTTTCCGGTTATAGCGCCGCTGCGCTGGGCCTCCCCTTTTTCGGGCTTTACGGCGCATGCTCGACTCTGACGCTGGCGCTCTCATGGGGAGCCATGCTGGTGGCGGGGGGCTTTGCCGAAAATGTTCTTGCGGCTACTTCGAGCCATCATTGCAGCGCAGAGCGTCAGTTTCGCTACCCCACGGAATACGGTTTTCAACGCCCCAAACATGCCCAGTGGACTGTCACCGGGGCGGCGGCGGCGGTGATCAGCGCTTCCGGGGAGAGCCCGCGGATCACCGCGGTAACCACGGGAAAGGTGGTCGACCTGGGCGAAAAAGACGCTTTCAGCCTTGGGGCGGCCATGGCCCCGGCGGCGGCGTCGACATTGGTCATGCATTTCCAGGATTTGCAGCGCAATCCGGACTATTACGATCTCATCGTCACCGGCGATCTCGGCCGGATCGGATCCGGGCTCCTGCGAAAGCTCCTTGCACGCAGCGGTTATTATCCGGAACAGAATTACAATGACTGCGGCCTGATGATTTACAACCCTGAGGCTCAGCAGGTCGAGGCGGGCGGCAGTGGATGCGCCTGCTCGGGAGTGGTGGTGCTGGGCCATCTGTACAGACGGATGAAGGCGGGCGAGCTGAACAGGGTCCTGGTTGCCTCCACGGGTGCGCTTCACAGTCCCACCACCCTGAGCCAGGGCGATTCTATTCCGGGGGTGGCCCATGCTGTCGCCCTGGAGATGTAGCCGCAGATTGCGCGGATGAGCAGTCGCCCGGCAGAAAGGAGTTGATTGATAGAACATGGGAAGCTACCTGATCGCCTTTCTTGTAGGAGGACTGTTCTGCCTGATCGGGCAACTCCTTTTTGACCTGACTCCCTTTTCGCCGGGGCATATTCTTTCCGGTTTCGTGGTCGGCGGCGGCATCCTCGGGGGATTGGGCCTCTATGACAGGTTGATTCAATTTGCCGGAGCCGGAGCCAGCCTGCCCATTTCCAGCTTCGGTAACGCCCTGGTCAAAGGGGCCATGTCAGAGGCATCGCGCCATGGTGTGATCGGTATATTAACGGGCATGTTCGAGCTGACCAGCACCGGGATCACCGCGGCGATCATATTTGCTTTTTTCACGGCACTGATCTTCAATCCAAAAGGGTAGTATTTCACAAAAAACAGATGGAGCTAAGCGCGGATCATGTCCACGGCGATCTATAAAAAACTGGAGCAAAATAAAGCATACCTGCAAGAGCGGCTTGATCTCGGAAAAGAAAATTTTGATCTGATCCTCAAAGAGCTCATGATCGGGGGTAAAAAAGCGGCCCTGCTCTTTGTGGACGGCCTGAGCAATAACGAGGTCTCGGTTTTTGTGATCAGGTCTTTGCTGGAGGCGACCAGGGAACAGATTGCTACCGCACCGATCGAGAAGCTGATGAAAGAAGTTATTCCCTTTGCCGAGACCAGCCCGGTAGACGAGCTTGAAGAGGCCCTCCGGCAGGTCCTCGCCGGCCCGATGCTGCTCCTGGTTGACGGGGAGCAGCGGGGGCTGCTGATCGACACCCGGGAGTACCCGGTTCGCAGCCCGCAGGAACCCGATATAGAAAAGATCACGCGGGGATCGCACGATGGTTTTGTGGAAACACTGGTCTTCAATGTGGCCCTGATCAGACGGCGGATCCGGGATCCCCAGTTAAGGTGCGAAATAATCAATGCCGGCCGCCGCTCGGTCAGCGACATTGCGCTCATGTATATCAAGGATATAGCCAACCCGCAGATCGTGGAGAACGTCCGCGCCAGGATCGCGCAGATCGATATCGATGCCCTGCCGATGGCCGAGAAGACGGTCGAAGAGTTTATAACCCGCAGCTTTTGGAATCCTTTTCCGATAGTCCGCTATACCGAGCGTCCCGATGTGGCGGCGAATCACCTGGTCGAGGGGCATGTGATCATCATAGTCGACACCTCGCCCTCGGTGATGATCGTGCCGGTTACTCTTTTCCACATGCTCCAGCATGCCGAAGAGTTCCGGCAGAATCCGATCATCGGCACCTATATTCGCTGGATCAGACTGGTCGGCATTCTTCTCTCTTTCTTGCTGATTCCACTCTGGCTGCTGGTGGCGATGGAGCCGCGCTACCTGCCCGAAACGCTGAAGTTTATAGGGCCCAAAGAGACTACGAGCATCCCCATCTATTTGCAATTTATTTTTGCCCATTTCGGCCTCGATCTGGTACGCATGGCCAGCATCCACACCCCTTCGCCTTTTGCCACCGCCCTGGGCCTGGTCGGCGCGCTGCTGATCGGCCAGATTGCAGTTTCGGTCGGCTTTTTCACTCCGGAGGTGCTTCTCTATACCGGGCTGGTCGCCCTCGGTGTATTTTCGTCGCCCAGCTGGGAGTTGAGCATGGCCAACCGGGTCATCCTCCTTTTATTGATCCTGCTGACGGGGCTGTTTCGCCTGCCCGGGTTGATCTCCGGGCTTGTCCTGATTATTATCCGCCTGGTGACCACAAAATCTTTCGGCTTCCCCTACCTCTGGCCGCTGATTCCATTTAATCCGGAGGTGCTTCTCTATGTATTTCTGCGCCGCCCCATCCCGCTGCAGCTTTACCGCCCCCGCTTGCTGCAGACCGGAGACCGCGATCGCACCGGGAAACGCCGCTAAATTCAGAGGTCGGAAGTCGGAGGTCAGAGTTCAGGATAGAGGTAGGATTACAGCCCCATACCTCTCACATTCTCACTTCTCACCTATCAACTGCGAGGCTGTATAGAGAGGAGCCCTGCTTTATGGTATAATCTATAGGGTAAGTTCTTCCCGGTAATAAAGATGACGGTGGTTGACGGCTTGACAATCATATTGACACATAATCATGCAGACTTTGATGCCCTGGCGGCGCTGGTGGCGGCAGCCAAAATATATTCCGGAAGTTATGCGCTGGCTCCTGAACAGATGCAGCCAGATGTGGCGCTTTTTATTGAAAATTATGAAGATCAGCTCCCGGTAAAGACACACGCAGGGGTGGAGGGCTATCCCGGGGCTGATGTAATAGTTATTGTTGACTGCAGGCAGCGAAGCAGCCTCGGTGTCTTGCTGCCGCTGGTAGATCAGGCGCAGGAGGTGCATATTTACGATCACCACCCGCCGACTCCGGATGACATTGAAGGAAGCGAGATCCGGGTGGAGCCGGTCGGCGCGGCGACAACGCTGCTGGTGGAAGAGATCCGCCGAAGACAGATTCCCTTGAGCGAAATGGAAAGCTCACTGATGCTTCTCGGGATTTACCGGGACACCGATTCATTGACCAGTGATGCCACTACGCCGCGGGATGCCGCCGCCGCTGCCTTTCTCTGGAAACAGGGGGTTGACCTCGCTTTGATCCGGGAATATATGCATATCTCCCCGGCGGCCGGCCAGGAAAGCCTCCTGGCGAACCTGCTGAAGGCAAGCGAGCTCTACGAGCTCTGCGGACGCCGCATCCTGCTGGCCAACCTTTCTGCCGGAGAACATATCCGCGGGGCCACGGAACTGGCGCAGCGGCTGCAGGAGATTGAAGAGGTCGATCTGACCGTGATCCTGGTTGACATGGCGAAGGACGGCATCTATCTTAATGCGAGAACGACGGCGGATGATCTCGATCTGCCGCTTCTGTTTGGGCCCATGGGCGCCGCGGGATCCCGCCGCTCCGTATCTGCTGAAATCAAAACGGAAGAGATGCCCGCGTTCAAAGAACGGCTGCTTGAACTGCTGGAGAGATATTTACCGCCTCCGGCTGCCGCTCTGCAAATTGCCTCCACGCCGGTAGCGGCAGTTGATGCCGCCCGGACAGTGGCCGAGGTGAACGAGTTTCTTGATGTTGAAGGCCACGGCGGTTGCCCGGTGCTGGAAGATGGTAAAGTTGTGGGAATGATCACCCGGAGGGAGCTTAAGAAAGCTCTGCGCAACGGGCTGGGCGATACCGTGGTGCATGGATTCATGAAGCGGCATCCGGTTACCGCAGATCCGCAGACTCATGTCACCGCTTTACGCCGGGCTTTTGTCGAGAACAAAACCGAAAGGATCATTCTGGTCGATGACATGGGAGAGCCAGTGGGGATAGTCACCCCGATTGATATCCTGAATTATCTTTACCGGCTTGACCGGCAATCACGATCCCGGTTTTCCAGGGGCAGCCTTCTGCAAACAGAGAGCATTCCGGAGTCGTATGGGGTTGATAACCTGGGTCCGCTGATCCGGAGCAAATTACCCTCCCGCTGGCAGAGCCGCCTTCTCTTGCTCGGGCAGCGGGCGGAAAAAATGGACACCCCGGTTTATCTGGTCGGCGGGGTGATTCGCGATCTTCTTCTCGGATTCGGACTATCCAGAGATCTCGATATTGTGGTTATCTCCGACGCAGTTAGATTTGCCGGGGAGATGGTCAAGTTTCTGGGCGGAAGGCTGAAGGTATTCGAGCAGTTCGGCACCGCCTCACTATTTTTGGAAGACGGCCTCCGCTTCGATTTTGCCACGGCGCGTCATGAAGTTTACGCCGCTCCAGCAGCGCTGCCGCAGGTGGAGGGGACCGACAGTCTGAAAAGCGACCTTTACCGGCGTGATTTCACCATCAACACCCTGGCCTGCTCGCTGCTTCCGGGTTCCTTCGGAGAGATGTATGACTTTTTCAACGGGCGGGAGGATCTGCGCCGCGGGTTGATCCGGACTCTTTACCACCTCAGCTTTGTGGATGATCCGCTGCGGCTGCTCCGCGCGGTCCGGTTTGAGCAGCGCTTCGGTTTCCGGATTGAAGAGAATACCCTGGCGCTGATCGAGAAAGCGCTGCGCAGCAGGGTCCTCGACAAGGTCAGCCGCCGCCGGCTAGCCCAGGAGATCAGCCTGATCTACGAAGAGGAAGAACCGGTAGCCGTCCTGATGCGCCTTCATGAGCTGAATATCCTTGAGTATCTTTATCCCCGCCTGTCGCCCGGCCCTGAGACCTGGCAGAGGCTGAACCGGATCGGAGAAACGCTGGCCTGGGCGGAGCAGCGTGAGTGGAGCAGCCCTCCCGAAAAAGAGCTGGTTTACTTGAGCGGACTGCTCCTGGAGATGGAGCATCAGGATCAACTGGCTATCATGCGATTGCTGGGTCTGTCACGCGATCGGGCCGGTGCGGTTCTGCAGGGATGCCGGGAGATCCCCCCGCTGCTGGAAGAGCTGTCCGGAGAGGACGGGGGCAATCTTCGCCCTAGCGTCCTGGTAAACAGGCTCGATCCCCTCTGCACGGAGGCGCTTATCTTACTCTACGCCCTGGCCAGAAACAAAGCGGTGCAGGACAATGTCAGGCTTTACCTCGAAAGCTTGCAACATGTCCGGCCGCGGCTCAGGGGAGGCGCTTTGAAAGAGCTCGGTTTGCAGCCGGGCCCAATCTTTGGAGAGATTCTGAATGCGCTGCGCCGGGCGGTTCTTGACGGAGAGCTGCGCAGCTATGATGAAGAGCTAAACTTTGTCAAGTCCTACCTGGGGCGGCGAGAGGAGGAATAAAATTTTTCCGGATAATCTGCTGCAGCTAATATACCGTATCCCGGCCCTGCTTCTGGCCATCACCATACACGAGTACGCTCACGGCCGGGTGGCCTACCATTTCGGGGACGCCACGGCGAAGTGGCACGGACGGCTGAGCCTGAATCCGCTGCGCCACCTTGATCCCATCGGCACGATCACCCTGCTGATCTTCGGTTTCGGCTGGGCGAAGCCGGTGCCGATAAACCCGTACAATTTTCGCGATTACCGCTCTGGCATGCTCTGGGTATCTTTTGCCGGACCGCTGGCGAATTTTGGCCTCGCTTTCGTCAGCCTTTTTCTCCTCTATTTTCCGTTAAGGCTGGGGTTTTACTGGATGCCCTACTTTCATTTCATGGAGACGCTGGCAGTTTACAATGTTCTCCTGGGGATCTTTAACCTGATCCCGGTACCCCCGCTGGACGGCTCGAAAATACTGACGGCCCTGGCCCCTGACAAAATCGCCGCCTTTTTCCGGCAGATCGAACCCTACGCGCCGCTTTTGCTGATGGTTCTTATTTTCAGCGGGGTGACAGGGCGGATCATTGTGCCCTTATTTCAGTACATGTTCAATGCCATGGAAACGTTTGTTCTCCTGATCCTGGGTCTAACTTAAGGGGTGAAAAAATGAACGAAGAAGATCAACAGAATAGAAAGAAAATTATCGTCAGCGGAGCGCGGCCCAGCGGGAAGCTTCACCTGGGCAATTATATCGGCGCCCTGCAGAACTGGGTCGAACTGCAAGAAAAGTACCGCTGTTACTACTTTATCGCCGACTGGCACGCCCTGACCACAGGTTATGTGGAATCGCACCAGGTGAAAGAGAACAGCCGGGAGATGATCCTCGACTGGCTCAGCGTGGGACTGGATCCCGAACGGGCCGTGCTTTTCCGCCAGTCCGAGGTGAAGGAGCATGCCGAGCTCTTCTTGCTGCTGGCGATGATCACGCCGATCGCCTGGCTGGAGCGCTGCCCGACCTTTAAAGAGCAGCTCCGCGAACTCGAGGGCAAAGAGATCAACAACTACGGCTTTCTGGGCTATCCACTTCTGCAGGCAGCGGATATCCTCGCCTACCGCTCTGATGCGGTGCCCGTGGGTGAGGACCAGCTGCCTCATCTGGAGATCACCCGGGAGGTGGCCCGCCGCTTCAACCGTCTCTACGGTAAGGTTCTGCCGGTACCAGAGCCGCTGCTGGGGGAATATACCCTTCTGCCGGGAATGGACAGCCGCAAGATGAGCAAAAGCTATGACAACTATATTGCGCTCTCGGATCCTCCGGAAACAATCAAGAAAAAGGTGAGCATGATGATCACCGATCCGCAGCGGGCGCGGCGGCGCGATCCCGGACGCCCCGAAGTATGCACCGCCTACCGCTTTCAGGAGATCTTCAATCTCCCGGAGGTATCGCGAATCGAATCTGCCTGCCGCACGGCGGAGATTGGATGCGTCCAGTGCAAGGAGCTCCTGGGGCGCAAGCTGAATGAATTCTTGGCCCCGATCCGCGAGAAGCGGCGTGAGCTCGAAGAGAATCCCGCTTACCTCGAAGAGATCCTCCGCAGCGGTGAACAGAAGGCCAGGAAGGATGCTTCCGCCACCCTCGAGGCGGTCCGCGGGGCCATGGGAATCTGATGCCGCAGCAAACTGCCTGCACGATCAAGTTGCCTGTTTTTGAGGGGCCCTTTGATCTCCTTTTTCACCTGGTGAAGAAGGCGGAGCTCGATATCTGGTCTGTTTCCATCGCCTCGATCACGGAGCAATATCTTGCCTACCTGCAGTCGATGCGGGAGCTGAACCTGGATATCGCCAGCGAATTCCTGGTCATGGCGGCGACGCTTTTGCGTTTGAAATCGAAGATGCTGTTGCCCCGGCAACCCCTGGCCGGCGAAGATGAGGAAGACGAAGAGCTTTTCCGGATCAACAGCCCCGAGGAGCTCTTTGAGCGACTTGAAGAATACCGCCGCTTCAAGGAAGCCGCCGGTCTTCTCGGCAAGCTTGCGGAAGAGCAGCAGAAGATATTCCTCCGTTCCACCGCCGGAGAGAAAATCGTGATCATACCGGATAAACAGATGCAGCAGTCCTATTACACCTACTGGGAGGGGGCTCACCTGCTCGGCGAGCTCATGAGACGTTTCGAGGCCGCGGCGGCGGCGCGATCAATCCCGCCAGTGATTGATCTGCTCGACGATCTGCCGGTTAACGATCAGAGCACCTATATCTGTTCTCTGCTTGAACACAGCGGGCGCACTCTTCCCTTCAGCGCATTCCTCAGGCATAAAGGGCTCTGGGAGCTGCTGGTTACCTTCATCTCTTTACTGGAACTGGCCCGCCTGCGGAAGGTAATCCTGCTGCAGGAGCGCCATTTCGGACCCATCCTGGTCAGGTTGGCAGAGGAGATCAGCCATGGAACATGAACAATACAAAGCAGTGATTGAAGCGATTCTTTTCCTGAAAGAAGAACCGGTCAGGGCGGAGAAACTGGCCGCCATTCTGGAGATCCCGCCCGAAGAGGTACGCGGCCTGATCGAGGAGCTGCAGCAGGAGCTCGTCTTACAGCGGCGCGGACTGCGCATTTTCGAAATTGCCGGGGGTTACCGGATGGGCAGCGCGCCGGAGCTGGCGCCCTATCTCGAGAAGGCGTTCGGTGAAGAGGAATCCGGCAGTCTCTCTCAGGCGGCTCTGGAGACTCTGGCCATTATTGCCTACAAGCAGCCGCTCACTCGCGTGGAGATCGAGGCGGTGCGCGGCGTCCGCTGTGAACATATCCTCGACAATCTGCTGAAGCGCAAGCTGGTTCGCATCAGCGGGCGCAAGGAAGGGCCGGGCCGCCCCCTTATCTACAAAACCACGCCGGATTTTTTGAAGTATTTTGGTTTGAAAGATCTGGGCGACCTGCCGCCTCTCGATCATTAATCCCATCGTGAACGCCTGATTCCCCCTCTTTTTTTTAGGCTGCACCTCCTTTATGGCCCTGTAAAGCGTTATTTTCCCATAAAAGGGTAAAGTATTAACCATCAAGGGAGTTTGATCAGGGGAGAGCGTTCATGGCCTGGTGGGCTTGGCTGCTGCTTATCTCATTCATTTTACTGCTGCTAACCGGTCTGATCCTGCTGCTGCCGCTGCGCATATTTGTGCGCTACCTTAGAGAAAATAAAAAAGATCAAATCAGCCTGAGGATAAAGTTGGGCTTTCTTGCATTGAGTCTTGAGATGTGGAAGAGAGCCGACGTCGATGAGAAATCTACCTGGCATCTAAAAGCGGGGCGGATCAAGGTACCGGCCGCGCTCCTGCAAAAAATGGCCGGCAAAATGAGGAAACCCGTCATAACCAGCCGGCAGGCGGGATACTGGTGGAGAGATGTTTTAGATATATCAAAAGCCGTCGAGGTTATAACAGTTCGCCGGCAGGCCAGGTCCCTGCTGAAGAAGGTCACCTGGTCTCACTTTGACCTGGAAGTATCGTGGGGATGGGATGATCCGGCTCTGACGGGGCTGGCTGCAGGTGGATGCTGGGCTTTTGGGGGTTTATTAACCGGGCTGCTCCAGGAATATTTTTCGGTGACGAACAGGCCCCGATTTCAAGTGCGGCCCCTGTTCAGGCCGGCAGAGTTGCGTTTGCGCTGGGAAGGAGAGGTGACGCTTTCTCTCTACAGTTGGTTAAGGTTGTGGCACGTGGTGAAAAAAATAGGAGGTGTGGCCAGTGGAACATCATCCCATTGAGAGTCTCATGAAAACCGCCATGGAGAACTTGAAAGAGATGGTCGATGTAAACAAGATCGTTGGAGATGCCGTGGAGACACCGGACGGCAGCGTGATCATTCCCATATCCAGAGTTTCATTCGGCTTTGCAGCCGGGGGGACGGAATTCGAGCAGCAGGCCAACGGCGGTAACCATAACAACAACCAGGCTGAACTTCCCTTCGGCGGCGGCAGCGGCGGCGGTGTCTCGGTGCAGCCGGTTGCCTTCCTGGTAGCGGGCCAGGGGCAGGTGCGGCTCCTGCCGGTGGATCGCCATGCCATGCTCGACCGGCTCATCGACGTGGCTCCCCAGGTGATTGAACAGTTCCAGGAGATCTTTAACCGGCGAGGTGAACGTCGCGGCTCCAGGGCAGAGGAGGAAAACACCGGACGCTACAGGTAAAGCCCGCCGCTTGCAGTCAAAAACATAAAATTAATCCCGCGGGAATATTTATGAACGATGCCGGTTCATCTATCTTTCCCCGGGAGCGAGAGTGATGCAAAAAATACCGCGAGTGATCTTCATAGCAGTTTTCCTGTTGACGGCTCTCTTTACCCTCCCGGCGGCGGCAGAAGAGCCGGCGGTCAGCGGCATGGCAGCGATATTGATGGATCGGGACAGCGGGAGGATCCTCTGGTCCAAAGACGCCAGCCGCCGCCTGCCCATCGCTTCGACGACCAAGATCATGACGGCCCTGCTGGCCCTGGAACACGGCCATGAAGATGACATGGTCACAGTCAGCCGGGCGGCGGCATCAACTGAAGGCTCGTCGATCTGGCTGGATAAGGGCGAGAAGAAAACACTGGGCGAGTTGATCTACGGTTTAATGCTCCGTTCGGGCAATGATGCCGCCGTAGCCATTGCCGAGTATATCGGAGGAACAGAGAAAAAATTTGTGTTGATGATGAACCGGGAGGCCGCCGCCCTGGGGGCGGTGGATACACATTTCTCCAATCCCCACGGCCTGCCGGACGGCCCTCACTACAGCACTGCTTTCGACCTGGGATTGATCACCTGCCGGGCGCTGCAGAACGAACGCTTTCGCCAGATCATCTCCACCCCTACATGGACGATCTCATGGCCCGGGCGCCCCTGGGACCGGGTCATGAGCAACCAGAACCGGCTGCTGGAGCTATATCCGGGAGGCGACGGGGTCAAAACAGGCTGGACCGTTGCGGCGGGCCGCTGTTTTGTCGGCTCGGCTACACGGAACGGGTGGCAGCTGGTCTGTGTTGTTTTGAACGCGCCGCAGATGTGGGAAGATGCGGTTCTCCTGCTGGATTACGGCTTTGAGAATTACCGGCGCCAGAGAATACTCCACCGTGACCAGGTTCTCTGCACCGCCCCCGTGCTCAAAGGGAACAGCCGGGTTAATGTAGCGGTGGAAGAGAACCTCTACCTGCCGCTGCTGCCGGGTGAAAGAGAGACCCTGCACTGCAGGATTGCTCTGGATGAGCCGATCAGGGCTCCCCTGCCGGAGGGAGTGAAGATAGGCGAAGTAGAGGTTTACCTGGGAGAGCAGCTTCTCGAACGGGCCGGCCTCTGTTCCGGCCATGCTGTCGGCAGAAGGGGGCTTTTCAGTTATATCCTAGATCTTATCGGCTTCCTGGTGCGCGGGGAGGTGAGAGATTGGTCGGTTGTCTTTGGGCGGCCCTGCTCTGCATATCGGTTATAATCGCAGCTTTGCGTGGGAATATGGCCGTAATTACGCCGGGCATTTTTTCGGCGGCGGAAAGCGGTGTAAAGGTGGCCTTTGGGCTGATCGGAACAATGACTTTCTGGCTGGGGATAATGAAGCTGATTGAATCTTCAGGAATAATGGAATTGCTCAACAGGCTGTTCCGCCCCCTGGCGCGATTGCTATTCCCCCGCCTGCCGGCCGGGCATCCGGCGATGAACGCCATCTTGATGAACCTGAGTGCAAATGTTCTCGGCCTCGGCAATGCGGCCACTCCTTTCGGGATCAAGGCCATGGAGGAGATGCAGAAAATAAACCCGCTCGGCGAGACGGCTTCCGACGAGATGTGCACCTTCCTGGCCATCAACACCTCCAGCATAACCTTGATTCCGACCACAGTGATCGCCCTGCGGGCGGCTGCCGGTTCTATCAATCCCGCCGACATCCTGGGCACCACGATCATAGCCACGCTCTGCTCAACGGTGGTAGCGTTGTGTGCAGATCGTCTGCTGCGAAAGAAGGTTAAAATATAATGATGGCCCGGGTGATTGATTTTCTGGCAGTCTGGTTGATCCCGTTCCTCATTGTCGCGGCGATTGCAGGCTCCCTCTGGCGGCGGGTAGATATATTCGATCGATTTGTTGAAGGGGCCAAAGAAGGCTTTTCCATCTCGGTCCGACTGGTCCCGTACCTGGTGGCGATGCTGGTGGCGATAACCCTCTTTCAGGAATCCGGGGCCATGGAGATCCTGGCAAACTGCCTGGCGCCTGTCCTGACCCGGCTCAAGGTGTCCGCAGAAGTGCTGCCCCTGGCGGTGATGCGCTCGCTTTCCGGGAGCGCCTCCCTGGCGATCGTGGCCGATATTCTGGAGCGGCAGGGAGCAGATTCCTTGATCGGACGGATCGCCTCGACCATGATGGGAAGCACGGAAACCACTTTTTATATCCTGACTGTCTATTTCGGAGCGGCCGGGGTTTATCGCAGCCGGCATGCCCCGGCTACGGGGTTGCTGGCAGACCTCTGCGGCCTCATCGCGGCAATTGTCGTCTGCCGGATTGTATTCGGGTAGAGTCCTGGAGGCGTGTCAACTTGATGGAACAGCTTGTAGTGGTTGGCGGAGGCTGGGCCGGCTGTGCGGCGGCCCTGGCGGCGGCAAAAAAGGGTTTGCCGGTAACCCTGGTCGAGCGGACGGACCGCCTGCTCGCATCCGGACTGGTAGGAGGCATCATGCGCAATAACGGGCGCTATACCGCCGCCGAAGAGCTGAAGCTGATGGGAGCGGGTGAACTGATCGCCATTACCGACGCCGTGGCACGCCATGCAGATCTTGATTTTCCCGGACACCGGCATGCCTCTCTCTATGATGTGGAGAAGGTCGAGCTTCCGGTGGAACGGCTGCTCCTTCATTACGGAGTCAGGCTGCTGCGGCAATGCCGGGCTGTCGATGTGGTTTCCAGGGATAGAAAGATCGAGGCGGTGAGGGTATTACAGAGGGACGGGGGAGATATGCTTCTCAGGGGGGCAGTTTTTGTCGATGCCAGCGGCACGGCCGGTCCGGCCGGCAACTGCAACCGTTTCGGTAACGGTTGCGCCATGTGCATCTACCGCTGTCCCACCTTCGGCCCACGGGTAAGCATGTCCGTCAAGGCTGGGGCCGTGGAGACGGTGATCATGAGGCGGGCCGGCGCGCCCGGCTATTTCAGCGGCTCCTGCGAACTTGAACCGTCATCGCTGGCCGGGAGGCTGCTGGCAGAGGTCAGGGAGAAAGGCCTGGCGGTCATTCCGCTGCCCCCCGAAGTATTCGCTTCGCAAAGCAACGTGTCGGTACAGATAAAGGCCTGCCGCCAGTACAGCTCCGAGGCATATGCCAACAATCTGATCCTTCTGGACACCGGAGCCATAAAAATAATGGTGCCCTACCTGCCTCTCACCATCCTGCGCCGCCTCGACGGTTTTGAAGAGGCTGTATTTCGCGATCCCCTCGGGGGGAGCAAGGGTAACTCGATCCGCTTCAGTGGGCTGATCGAGCGTGACCGGTGTCTGCTGGTCACCCCGCTGGAGAACCTCTTCGCGGCCGGCGAAAGGGCCGGTCTAAGTCTGGGGCATACCGAAGCGATCGTCACCGGCACCCTGGCCGGTTACAATGCCTGGCGCTTGAGCCGGGGCGAAAAGCCGGTGGAGCTGCCGCGCGGCTGCGTTTGCGGAGAGCTGATTGCCCTGACCGGTTTAAAAACCGGGCGTGGGGAAAGATGCGAGATTGTTTTCAGCCTCTCCGGAGGGCCGCTCTGGGAGCACCTGCAGCGGCAAAGCCTTTACAGCACCGACCCCGAAGTGATCGGGCGGCGCCTCGAAAGCCTGGGCTTGCTCCGGATATTTGCTTCCAAAGGGGATTAGTATGGCTGTATAGAATATCCTTGTACAAGTAGCAGCTTTTACCTGAGAGGATGTGCAAGATGCGCCTGGCCAAGTTTTTGGCCGCAGCAGGAGTGGCCTCCCGCCGCAAAGCCGAGCAGATTATCGCCTCGGGCAGGGTGGAGGTCAACGGGAACGTGGTTACCGTTCCCCAGCATCAGGTCGGGCCGGAAGACCTGATAAGCGTTGACGGCCGTGAAGTGGAGCCGGACGTAGAAAAATATTACCTGCTTCTGGACAAGCCGGCCGGTTACCTCTCCACTGTTTCCGATCCCCATGGGCGGCGGACAGTTCTTGACCTGATCGGCAAGTTCCCGGCCCGGCTCTACCCGGTGGGGCGCCTGGATCTCGATACCACCGGGGTGCTGTTGCTGACAAATGACGGGAAACTGGCTTACCGCCTGACC
>CAYFRE010000027.1:13933-20101 GCA_964345455.1 uncultured Syntrophomonadaceae bacterium
ATCCACGGTTCGGCGCGGAGAAAAGATCCCGCGTTCGGGTGCAAGGAGTACCGGCGGCCGGTACGCTGGCCCGGATGACCCGGGGGATGGTTCTCGAAGAGGGACTTACCGCTCCGGCGGAGGTGCGGCTGCTCCGGCGCCTTCCCGGCGCCGCCTTGCTGGAGATCATTCTCATCGAGGGGCGGAAAAGGCAGGTAAAGCGGATGTGTGCCGCAGCGGGTCATCCCGTGGTGGAACTGCGGCGGACCGGGTTTGGTTTTCTTACGGCCGCCGGACTGAAAAGCGGCGGATACCGCCGGCTCAGCGCAGCCGAGGTGCAGCGCCTTTACCGCCTCGTCGGCCTGCCCTTGCCGCGCTTCCCCGGGGTTTTTTTCTGATGCCACCCATTTTCCCTGTATATCATTCGGATTAGCCCCATCAGGGTTATCCGGAACATCGCGGGTTTTGAACTGCGCATGGGACCTTCACGCACTCAAGTGCGTATTTTTATGCTCAAGTTGCAGGAATTAGCAGTTATTAAGAGAATCTTATCAAAAAAGGGTTTTATATTGTAGAAGACATCAACCGTAAAGAAGGGAGTCGACCATGTTGCGCTCATACCGGGATACAGAGCGCCTGGAAAGCGTCGCCGAATTCCCGAAAACTATCATCCCCGCAGAGGAGAAGCCTCCTACGGTCAAGATCAAGATCAGGGTGCGTTTCGATTACTGCGGCCTGCCACGGCCCGCCCGCTTCTTTTTCGGCGGCAGGGGAGCAAAAGAGGTGGCCGAGGAGATTCGCCAACAGCAGGCCAACATGTGGCGCCATGTTCCCATCCAGGGGGTACATATCGAAGATATCGAGTTTTTTGAACTTTACACGGTCTTTGACGAGGTTGAAGAGACGCATGCTGTATATGCGCCGGTGGAGTTGAGGGCGACCATAGATTCGCTCGAGGATCTCCTGCGCTTTGTCATCCGCGATGAATTCCGCAGGGTAGAATTTATCGAACCGGAACAGCTTAACCTGATCAACCGCGACCTCGAACGGCTGTTCTTCAAATTCGGGGAGGCGCTTCAACAGAGACTGAAAGAGCAAGAGACAAGATAAGTCCCGGAAATCCGGCAAGGTATAAATTCCTCTCCGATATATAAAATTATGGTCAGGAGGGGATTTACAGGTGAATTACCTGCAGCGCTGGTTTCGCCGGCGGGTGCCGGGATTTGAGCGTATTCTCTTTATCTGCACCGTCGTAATGCTGGCCCTGTTGCTGGTGAGCCAGTTGCTGATGCTGAATGCGAATGTGCGTTGTTTTTTAAGCAGGGTAGAATCCCTTGAAGGGATCCCCTATCGATGGCCGGCCGATTAATAGGCTTGATAAATGCATTATTTTCGATTGAAAAAAGGTATTTTCCTCAAGATCTCGAAAAAGAAAGTGATATGTCGATTAATACTGGGTTTAAAATAGCCATCGACGGCCCGGCCGGGTCCGGGAAAAGCACGGTAGCGCGGGAGGTGGCCCGCCGTTTAAAGGTGACCTATCTTGACACCGGAGCGATGTACCGGGCGATAACCCTGAAGCTGATCCGGGAAAATACCGATCTTTCAGATTCCGGTCAGGTAGAGTTGCTGCTGGACCGGACCGAGATTTTACTGGGACCGGACGAACGGGTTTATCTTGATGGAGAAGATGTCACCGCAGAGATCAGGAAGCCCCGGGTCAACGCGGCGGTCTCCCGGGTGGCGGAGCTGCCGGTGATCAGGCGGAAGCTGGTTCACCAACAGAAAGAGATCGCCGACGCATCCGCCGGCATCGTCATGGAAGGGCGGGATATCGCTTCCAGGGTGATGCCTGATGCCTCTTTCAAGTTTTATCTCGATGCCGCCTTACCGGAAAGAGCCCGCAGGCGGATGCGGGAGCAGCATGACAAAGGCATGTACCTTTCTTTTGAAAGCGTCTTCAGTGAAATAAAAGAACGTGACCGCATCGATTCCGAGAGGGCCGACTCTCCCCTGGAGATTACTCCCGGCGTTCAGGTCATTGATACGACGGACTTGACGATTGAGGAAGTGGTGGAGCGGGTATTACAGGTCGTCAACCTGCATCGGGATTGAAGGGAGTGGCTTTCTTGTTATATCGTTTCAGCCATTTCATATTTGCAATTTTTTATCGTATCTTTTATTGCCGCCGGGTTTACGGGCGTGAAAATATTCCGAAGCAGGGCCCGCTGATTATCTGCGCAAACCATATCAGCTGGCAAGATCCCCTCGTCATTGGCAGCACGCTGCCGACGCGCCTGAAAATAAAGTTTATGGCTAAAGAGGAGCTGTTTCGCAACCCGATTGCCGCGTATATTTTGCGCAAGGTGGGGGCCTTTTCGGTTAACCGGCAGACCGCCGATTACGGGGCTATCCGGCGTGCTTTTCAAATACTGAACGAGGGCGGTGTAGTCGGCCTTTTTCCCGAAGGCACCCGCGGTATAACGGGACATCTCCAAAGAGCGCAAAAGGGCACCGCCCTTATTGCCGGCCGCAGTGGCGTTCCGCTTCTGCCAGTGCTGGTGGTCGGCCCCTATCGCCTGGGGCGCCCTCTACGGATTATCTGCGGTCCTGTGTTTAAGATCCCCAGGTTGGAATATAACAGCCGGGAAGAGAAGAAGGCCCGCCTGGATGAGGGCAGCAGGATGATCATGGATCATTTGCAGAAGCTCTCTTCTGGTGATAATAAACCTCGAAATGACTAAGCTATCTTGTGCAAGGCTTTAGATGGAGTGAAATTATTGCGTATCCGCCTCGCTGAACATGCCGGTTTTTGCTCGGGCGTCAAAGAAGCCATTGAGACCTCTCTGCAGGAATCAGCCCGCTGCGGCAGGGTATCCACCCTGGGACCGCTGGTCCACAATGAAGCCGTGACCGCATACCTGGCCCGGCACAATGTCGCTGCGGTCAATGATCCGGGAGAGGCGGCTGATGGTCTTTTGGTGATCCGCACACACGGCGTTCCCCCTGTGGTGTTGGAGAAAGCGGGCCGCCTGAAGCGCTTGACAGTGCTTGATCTGACCTGTCCCAAGGTCCGGCGGATTCAGAAGCTGGCACATAAGCTGGCTGAGAGTGGCGTACAGATCGTCATCTACGGAGATGCCCGGCATCCGGAGGTGAAGGGAATTATCGGTTGGGCCGGGGAGGTAGCCGAGATTGATGTCGTGGCCTCGGTAGAAGAGCTGAAAGGTCTCGCCATCAAACCTGCGGCTGCTCTTATTGCCCAGACCACCGGGGAGAAAGCTGTTTATGAAGAGCTTAAAGCTCTGTTTTTGCAGCTCTGTCCCGGTGGAAAGGTTTATGATACATTATGCCCCGAAACGGGGATACGGCAGCAGGAAGCCATCCGGCTGGCCTCCGAAGTGGAGGCCATGGTGGTGGTAGGAAGCTCTGCCAGCGCCAACACCAGGGCTTTGGCCGAAACCTGCCGGCGCCTGAAACCGACCATGATGGTGGCGGGCGCAGGGGAGCTTGATCCCAAATTTCTGCGGAAATACCGCATTATCGGCGTGACCGCGGGAGCTTCAACTCCCCACTGGATGATAAAGGAGGTAGTGGAAAGTATGGAGAACGAGAAGCTGGAAATGGGAACAGGATTTGATGAGGAGGGTCCGGAAGACGAAGTACAGAAAACAGAAGAGATAGAAGGAGAACAGGAAGAAGAGCAGGTGAAAACAGCCCCGGAAGATAAAGTTGCAGGGGCAGATGTGATCGAGGAAGAAACGATTCCTGAAACAGCGGAACAGGTGGAAGCAGAGCAGGCAACTCTCCAGACAGAGGCAATTCGGGAAGAAGCAGCAGTTGAAGACAAAGAGCAGGAAGATGCGACCTTCACCGGTGAGGATTTTGATTTTGCCGAAAGCCTGAATCTGGTTCAGGTGGGGGAGCAGGTTACCGGAAAGGTGGTCCGGGCGGCAGTGGATGAGGTGTTCCTGGATATCGGTTACAAGAGTGAAGCCCTGCTGCCGGCCAGGGAAGTATACTTGCAAGATGGGGAAAATCTGGCCGAACGGTTCGAACCGGGACAAGAGATAGAGGTCACGGTTATCGATGTCGATGAACAGGAGAGCAATGTTGTTGTTTCTCACAAGCGTCTGGCCCGCGATAAGAGATGGCAGGAACTGGCCCGGTTACTTGAAGATGAAACCACCGAAGAGAGAAAGGTAAAACAGGTCGTCAACGCGGGTATGGTCATAGACCTGGGTGAAGGGATCGACGGATTTATGCCGGGTTCGCTGGTAGATCTTCGTTATGTCCCTGATTTCAAACCGTTTTTAGGGGAAAAGGTCAGGTTCAGGGTGATCGAGTTAAACCGGGAAAAGGACAAGGTGATCCTGTCGCGCAAGAAAGTTATCGAAGAAGAAAACCTGCGCAAGAAAGAGGAAACCCTGCAGATGCTGGAGATCGGATCAATCATCCCGGGAGTGGTCCGGCGCTTGACCGACTTTGGCGCTTTTGTTGATGTAGGCGGCATTGACGGGCTGGTCCATATATCGGAGATTTCCTGGGAGCGCGTGGCTCATCCCCAGGAGGTACTGAAGGTAGGCCAGGAGATCGAAGTGAAAGTACTCGATGTGATCCCCGAGAAAGAGCGGATCAGCCTGAGCTTGCGGAAGACCCAGCCCGATCCCTGGACCAAAGCAATGCAGGAGCTGAAGAGTGGCGAGGTGGTTAAGGGCAAGATCACCCGCCTGGTCAATTTTGGAGCTTTTGTGGAGCTGAGGCCTGGCGTGGAAGGGCTGGTCCATATTTCACAGATTGCCGATTACCATGTAAAACATCCCTCAGAAGTGCTTCGCGAAGGTGAAAAAGTGGATGTTAAAATTCTTGAACTGAAACCCGAAGCGAAACGGATCGGCCTGAGCATAAAAGAGGTGCGGAAGAGCAATTATAGCGCCAATCCGGGTGACACCGATACCGGCGGTGACACCGGCACGGTGACCCTGGGCGATGTCTTCGGCGATCTTTTCGATCAGGAGACAAAAACTGAAGGGGAAGATGAAATTTCAGACTTGCCGGAGGAAACGGCAGGAGATCAGGAGAGCGAAGAAGGATAGATGGCGAGGCTTAACCGCAAGGACGAGCATATTATCATCAGACTGAAACAAAAACCGAGCCTCGCGGACTTTTCCGAAGTTCATTTTGTGCATAACTGTTTGCCAGAACGTGACCTGGACGAGGTGACCCTGAAAACAAGCTTGCTTGGAATGGAGCTGGGGTCGCCTCTTTTTATCAATGCCCTGACCGGAGGCACGTCCCTGTCGAAAGAGGTGAACGCGGCCCTTGCCGGTGTGGCCAGGGAATGCGGCCTGCCGATGGCGCTGGGCTCACAGATGGCGGCCCTGGATAATCCCCTGGTTGAAGATACCTTCAAGGTGGTGCGCGAAGTTTACCCGGAAGGGTTGATCTGGGCGAACCTTGGCACTTACGCCACCCCGGGGCTGGCCCGCCGGGCGATCGAGATGATCGATGCCGCGGCGCTGCAGATTCACTTGAATGTCCCCCAGGAACTGGCCATGAGAGAGGGCGATTGCCGCTTTCGCGGCACGCTGCGGCGGATTGAAGAGATCGCTGCGGCGGTGGAGTGCCCGGTGATCGTCAAGGAGGTAGGGTTTGGCATCGCCCGGGAGCAGGCCCGCCTCTTGATCGAGGCCGGTGCCGCAGCGATAGACGTGGGCGGCCGGGGGGGCACCAATTTCCTGGCTATAGAGGGCCGCCGTTCCCGGCGGCGCTTATCGCCTGAATTTCTCACCTGGGGGCTGCCGACCGCAGTCAGCTTGCTCGAGGTTCTCGATGCCGCTGCCGGCAAGGCCGGGGTTATTGCCGCCGGCGGTATGTTTTCCAGCCTCAATATCGCCAAAGCCCTGGCGCTCGGCGCGAAGGCTGTAGGCATTGCCGGTTACCCCATCTACCTGCTTTTAAAACGGGGCCGCCGTGCCCTGGTCAGGGAGATAAAGAAGCTCGAGCGGGAGCTGCGCCTGATCATGCTGATGACCGGATCAGCATCGCTGGAGGAGCTGCGGCGGGTCCCCCTGGTCATTACCGGCTTCACCGGAGAATGGATGAAGCAGCGCCGGCTCCGCCGTCCATAAATCTCCGTTGTGGGACACCGGGGACGTACCTCTTTGTCCCATTATCATTTTGGAACGA
>CAYFRE010000028.1:0-19761 GCA_964345455.1 uncultured Syntrophomonadaceae bacterium
GGCTTGAAGGAATGCGCCGCCAGATCCTGGCTCATCAGGATGAGGTCGGCAGGATTGCCTCCACCCGGGAAACCGTGTTAAAGGAACTGCAGCGGGAGATTGCTCGCAGAGAGAAAGCAATCAGGGATCTGGAGCGGGATGCGGAGAGACTGGACCGCTTGATTTTAGAGTTAATTGGAAAAAACGGGGGCGCCGGTATAAACAATCTCCGCGTACCTCTTGCTGGAAGCTACCGGATCAGTTCATATTTCGGGTGGCGGAAATGCCCGATGAATTCATGCCGGGTGAAACCGTCACCCTATTGCGAAGTTTGCAGGGGCACCGGTAGAAACTATCATGGCGGTATAGACCTGGTTCCTTCAGGAAGCAGAAGCGTAATCGCCGCAGAGTCAGGGACGGTTGTCCTGGCACGCTGGTATGGAGGCTACGGGAATTGTATCATTATTGACCACGGGAAAGGATACAGCACGCTCTACGCGCATCTTAGCGTTATTTCAGTAAGGGTTGGGCAGAAGGTGCTGCGCGGCAAGCACATAGGCACAGCCGGCACTACCGGTAACAGTACAGGCATTCACCTTCATTTCGAAGTAAGGGAATACGACGTGCGTAAAAACCCCATGTTATACTGTAAATTTTAGCGCCTCACTTCTATTACAATTTAAGCTCATGCATCGAGAAATGCCCCGGCTGCCTGCCGGGGCTTATATTGTACCGTTTAGGGACCTTTCTTCTTCTGGTCTTTTCTGCGGGCGAAGGTTATAATAATTTTGATAGACCCGCATGGGAGAGGGGATCATAAACCAGCCATGGGAAAACTGAAGCTTCAGATAAAAGAAAAACGTTTTTGGTGCATTGTTCTTCTTTCTTTTCTGCTTCTGGCCGGGACAAACCTGGCCGCTTATTATCTTGGCATCTCCAAAGGCGCCTCCTCCGTACAGTCCGGCCGGGAATACAATCTTGCGGTGCCGGAATCCCTGGACCGGGAATGGGATATATTTATTGAGGTGCTTGAGAGGCTCCAGGAGAGCTATCTTTACCCGCTGGACTTCTCCAAGATAGTTCGTGGCGCTGTTCGCGGAGCGGTGGAGTCTGTCGGCGACCCCCGAACCGTGTTTTACGATGCCCGGGAGCTGGAAAATTTTCTTATCCAGACAGACGGTTCATTTTGTGGTATCGGGGTGCGTATTGTCGAGGTTGACGAGGAGATTGTCGTCTTTGAAACCATCCCCGGAAGTCCCGCAGCCACTGCGGGGATCTTCCCCGGCGACCGGATATGCCGGGCGGGCACGCAGGATCTGCCGGGACTCGGACTGGAGCGTGCCGCGGAGATCCTGCGCGGAGAGAAAGGCAGCAGTGTGGCCCTGTCGATCAATCGGCCGGGCCGGGAAGATGAACTTAATCTGACCCTGGTGCGTGATGAGATCGAGATTGACACGGTCTTCTCGCACTGGGAGCAGCCCGGACTGGGCTACATCCGCATCAGCAATTTTGACAGCAATACCGGGGCTTCTTTTACCGGGCAGCTGCGTCTCCTGGAGACCGGCGGCTTGCAGAAGGGGCTGATTCTCGACCTGCGCGACAACCCCGGAGGCCTGGTTAATGAGGCGGTCAAGGTGGCCAGGCTGATTGTTCCCGAAGGAGAGATCACCCGCCTGGTCGGGCGGGATGGGGGGGTCCGCGAAATCTATCACTCTTCAGCGCCGGAAAAAGAGTATCCCATCGTGGTCCTGGTTAACGAAGACACCGCCAGCGCCGCGGAAATCCTGGCCGGAGCGCTCCAGGACAGGGGGGCGGCTTTGCTGGTTGGAGCAAAAACCTACGGCAAGGCCACGGTGCAGCAGCCGGAGAGTCTTCCCGGGGGTAACGCTCTACTGCTGACGGTGGCCTGCTACCTGACCCCCAGTGGGGAAAATATAAACGGAGCCGGGCTGGAACCCGATGTTCCGGTGGATACGCCGATGTCGCTGAAGTATTACCGCTATTTTCTGCCCGGACGTCTTGCCCGGGGCGATTACGGGCCCAGCGTGCAGCTGCTCCAGGAAATGCTTGCGGAGCTTGGTTACAAACCCGGACGGCAAGGATACTTCGATGAGGTCACCGCCGCGGCGCTGAGCGAGTTTCAGGCCGCAGCCGGATTGGAAGCAAGCGGTGAGTTTGACGATTTGACCTGGTTACAGCTCAGGCAGGCCTTTGAGAAGATTCCCCGGGAGCGCGATCCGCAGCTGCGCCGGGCAGTCGAGTTGATCGAGCAGCCCGGGATCCGGTTTGATCCGGGGGGGGAAGTCAATTGAGCTCCTTGTTTCTTGAAAAATTGATTCCTTATCTTGAAATAGTCAAGATCTTGTTGGCTACAATGATTCAGGCTCTCCCGATGCTCTGGCTGGTGGTCTTGATTGTTTACCTGCAGTACCGGCGCGCGGCCGGTATGGAGCAGAAACTCTTCGGCCGGACGATCAACCCGGTAGGCCGGCAGGTTGCCGTTTCTACCCTTCTGGGAATTTTAGGGGGGCTGCTGGCCAGCCTGATCATGCTCCTGCTGGGCCTCTCCCTGACGGAGATCGGCCTGCTCTATATCTGGCCGGTGGCGCTGATCCTGCTGTTGATTCATCCCCGTTATCTCTGTTTCTCCTATGCCGGCGGGATTGTGGCCCTGGTGGTGCTGGCCCTGCGTTTTCTCCTGTTACCGCTTTTCCCGGAGCTGGCCGATCATACCCTGGTGGCTCCGCTGCTGAATATCCATATCCCCGCTCTACTGGCTCTGATCGGCCTGCTCCACCTGATGGAGGCGCTGTTGATCTATCTCAGCGGGTATCGGGGAAGCAGCCCACTCTACTTCAAGCGAGCCGGCGGTGAGGTGGTCGGCGCCTTCAGCCTGCAGCGGTTCTGGCCCATTCCCCTGGCTGCGCTGCTGGCCACCGTGGTCCTGGAGAGCGAGATCCAGGGTGTGAGCATGCCGGAGTGGTGGCCCCTGATCAAGCCGGCTCTGGAGCTGGAGCCGGGGCAGACACTGCAGTATCTTGCTTTTCCCGCCCTGGCCGCGCTGGGATATTCCGACCTGGCCCTCTCCTCCTCTCCGCGTGAAAAGTCGGCGGGCACGGCCCTTTTTCTGAGCATATACAGTGTTCTCCTGATTGGAGCGGCCCTGGCGGCGGAATTCTATCCTCCGCTTACCCTGGTGGGGGTGCTCTTTGCTCCCCTGGGACATGAAGCGGTTATTCATTACGGGAACCGCCTTGAACACTCGCGCACGCCCAGCTATCGCTCCACGGATGAAGGCGTACTTCTGATGGCGGTCCTGCCGCAGAGCGCCGCCTCCCGGGCGGGCCTGCATGCCGGCGACAAGGTCCGTCTGGTGAACGGCGCCCCGGTGCACAGCGATGTTGAGTTTCTGAGGCGCCTTGAAGAGAGCTACTTCATGGTTCTGATCGAGGGGCTCCGGAACGGAGACAGCTTTTCGATCGTCTTGAACAAACGCCGTTCCAAAGAGAAGAAACGCCCGGAAAAGCCTCCTGCAACTGCCGTTCACGCCTCTCTCTGGCACCGGGGAGCCGCGCTCGGCCTGATCCCGGCTCCCTCCCGGGAAACACCGATCTATGCCGAAGCCAGGCCGGCTGCCGCGTCCGGCCTGCTGAGGCGGTTATGGGGGCGCCATAAAAACCCTTGAATTTTTTGGTCCACGGTAACCGTAAAAAGGAGGGCTGCCCTTGATCGCTGCCGCTATGGCTGCCTTTATCAGCGTCTTTGTGGCCGAGTTTGGTGACAAAACTCAGCTGGTCTCTCTCTCGATGGCCGGCCGTTACCCGCCGCTGCAGGTCCTCGGCGGAGCCATGGCCGGGCTGGCCCTGGTGATGGGCCTGGCCGTGGGGGCCGGCGGGCTGGTGGCCGCTCATATTCATCCGGCTGTGATTACCGCTGCTTCGGGTATTTTCTTCATAATCATGGGTTTCTTCACGCTGCTCCGCCGCGAGCCGGAAACAGGGCCCGCCACCGGGCGCTCCGGCTTTTACCAGACCGCCGCCATGGTCTTTCTGGCCGAACTCGGAGATAAAACACAGATGGCGGCGCTGCTCCTGAGCGCCCACTTCGGCCGCCCGGCAGCCGTATTCGCCGGAGCGATGGCGGCAATGTTTTTAAACCATACCATCGCCGTCTTTTTGGGGGGACGTCTTCTCTCGCGGGTGCCTCCCCGCTTGCTGAAAAGCGCCACTGCTTTTCTCTTTATCGGCATCGGCCTGGTGATGTTGATCCTTCTGGCCATGGGGCGGGTATAAACCGGCCCTGATGAGGCAACAATTTCTAGACGGAATGATATACCCTAGATACCAGGTATTGCCACCTGACAAAGGATGTCTCAACAAGGCGATCTTGCTGTGCTATAATGAATTGTGCCGGCGGGAGGGATGATAGATGCCCATGACAGGAGAATTCAAGCTCAAAGCCGATTTCGAACCGGCCGGCGACCAGCCGGAGGCGATCGCCGCGCTGTTGCGAGGCCTGCAGGAAGGGCTCCACTACCAGACCCTTCTGGGGGTAACCGGTTCCGGCAAGACCTATACCATAGCCAATGTGATCAACCAGGTCCAGCGGCCGGCGCTGGTAATTGCGCCGAACAAGATCCTTGCGGCCCAGCTGTGCAGCGAATTCAAGGAATTTTTTCCGGAAAACGCGGTGGAGTATTTCATCAGCTATTATGATTATTACCAGCCCGAGGCTTACATGCCGAAGAGCGACACCTATATTGAGAAAGATTCTTCGATCAACGATGAAATCGACAAGCTGCGTCACTCGGCCACTAGCGCCCTGCTGGAGCGCCGTGACGTGATCATCGTGGCCAGTGTTTCCTGCATCTACGGGCTCGGTTCGCCGCAGGAATACCGGAGGCAGGTGCTCTCGCTCCGTCCGGGGATGCGGCTGGGCCGCGACGAGGTCATCGCCGCACTGGTGGAGATCCATTACGAAAGAAATGAGATCGACCTGCACCGCGGCACCTTCCGGGTGCGCGGCGATGTCATTGAAATTGTCCCCGCTTCCTTTGCCGAAGCCGCGCTGCGCGTGGAGTTTTTTGGCGATGAGATCGAACGGCTTCGTGAGATCGACCTCCTTACCGGAAGGGTCCTCGGTGAGCGCGGCCATGCGGCGATCTTTCCGGCGACTCACTATGTCACCGCGCCCGAACAGCTCAAGAAGGCCGCCGCCTCCATAGAGGCGGAGCTGGAGCGGCGTCTGGCAGAATTCAGGGCGGCGGGCAAGTTCCTGGAGGCGCAGCGGCTCGAGCAGCGGACCCGCTTTGACCTGGAGATGATCCACGAGATCGGCTTCTGTTCAGGTATAGAGAACTATTCCCGTCATCTTGACGGGCGCCATCCCGGCAGCCGGCCCTGGACGCTGCTTGATTATTACCCGCCGGATTTCCTGCTGGTAATCGACGAATCCCATATCACCATCCCCCAGATTAACGGGATGTACCGCGGTGATCTGTCCAGAAAGAGCACCCTGGTTGAGCACGGCTTTCGTCTTCCCTCGGCCCTGGACAACCGCCCGCTGCGTTTCGATGAGTTTGAAAGCCTGATCGGCCGGGCCATCTTTGTTTCAGCCACCCCCGGTCCCTGGGAGCTGGAACAGAGCGGCAGCGTGGTGGAGCAGATCATACGTCCGACCGGCCTGGTGGACCCGGCGGTGGAGGTGCGCCCGGCAGCGGGGCAGGTGGATGACCTTTACGGAGAGATACGGGCCCGCGCCGAAGCCGGGGAGAGGGTCCTGGTAACGACCATGACCAAGCGGCTGGCCGAAGATCTCACCGATTACTCCCGCGAAATGGGGCGGCGGGTGCGCTACATGCATTCGGATATCGATGCCCTGGAGCGGATGTCGATCATCAGGGGGCTGCGCCTGGGTGAATTTGATGTTCTGATCGGGATCAACCTGCTCCGGGAGGGGCTCGATCTGCCCGAGGTCTCGCTGGTGGCAATTCTCGATGCGGACAAGGAAGGCTTTCTCCGTTCCGACCGCTCGCTCATCCAGACGATCGGACGGACCGCCAGGAACAGCGCCGGCCGGGTGATCATGTATGCCGAGGGGATCACCCCGTCAATGCGGCGGGCCATCGACGAGACTGAACGGCGCCGCCGGAAACAGCAGGCCTATAACCGGGAACACGGGATTACACCGCGCACGATAGTCAAGCCGGTGCGCGGGCTGATCGCGGCCACCGTTGCGGCCGAGGATGAAGAAAAATATCTGGACGGAGATCCCGGCACGCTTGATCCGGGACAACGCCGGAAGATGATCAAAGAGTTGCGCCGGAAGATGCAGCAAGCATCAAAGGAGTTGGCCTTCGAGAAGGCCGCGGAGCTGCGCGATCTTATTTTTGAGCTGGAACGGGGCGCCGCCCCGCGTTTCACGCCGGCCCGGCGGAGAGATCATCGTAGAGAAACGAGGTAAGGCATTGACTGAAGGAACCATTGTTATTCGCGGCGCCAGGGAGCATAACCTGAAAAATATAGACCTGACCTTGCCCCGCAACCGTCTCATTGTTTTTACCGGCCTGAGCGGATCGGGCAAGTCCTCGCTGGCTTTTGACACCATCTATGCGGAGGGGCAGCGGCGCTATGTCGAATCGCTTTCAGCCTATGCGCGCCAGTTCCTGGGTCAGATGGAGAAGCCGGATGTGGACCAGATCGAAGGGCTTTCGCCGGCCATCTCCATCGACCAGAAGACCGCATCGCGCAACCCGCGTTCCACCGTGGGCACCGTAACCGAGATCTACGACTACCTGCGGCTGCTCTTTGCCCGCATCGGGCGGCCCCACTGTCCCCACTGCCGCCGTCCGATCAGCCGCCAGACGGTGCAGCAGATTGTCGACCAGGTCATGGAGCTCCCTGGGGGAACCCGGCTGCAGGTGCTGGCGCCCCTGGTGCGAGGCCGCAAGGGCGAATACGTGAAACTCTTCGAGGAGATGCGCCGCTGCGGATATGTCCGCGTTCGCGTGGACGGCGAGGTGTGTGAACTCGAAGAAGAGATTCTTCTGGACAAGCAGAAAAAGCACACCATCGAAGTGGTCATTGACCGCCTGGTTGTGCGCGAAGATATCCAGTCCCGCCTGGCTGACTCCCTGGAGACGGCGCTGAAGCTCAGCGAGGGCCTGGTCCTGATTCAGGAAGTTGGCGGAGGCGAGCAGATTTTCAGCGAGCGCTTCGCCTGTCCCGAATGCGGCTTCAGCTTTGAGGAGCTTACCCCCCGCGCCTTCTCTTTTAACAGCCCCTTCGGCGCTTGCCCGGAATGCAGCGGCCTGGGAGTGCGGGCCGAGTTTTCTGTTGGGCTGGTGATCCCTTTCCCGGAGCTTTCAATCAGTGAAGGGGCAATCCATCCCTGGTCGGGACATCCCGGCTATTACCGGCAGTTCCTGGAGGCGGCTGCAGATCACTTTCAGATTGATCTTGACAAGCCTTTTGCCGAACTGGACCAGGCCGAGAAAGAGCTGCTTCTTAACGGTTCACCCGAGCCGCTGCCCTTTCGCTACGTGAACATGTTCGGCCGGGTGCGGAACTACCGCAAGCCTTTTCCCGGGATCCTGAAGCTGTTGCAGCGGCGCTACAGCTCTACCGAATCGGAGGACGTGCGCCAGGAGCTGGCCCGCTACATGGAGATAAAACCCTGCCCCGCCTGCCGCGGCCTGCGCCTGAAAGAATCGAGCCTGGCCGTTCTCCTGAACGGTCTCAATATTGCCGAAATATCCGCCTTCACGGTCTCCGCGGCGCTGACCTATTTTCAGCGGCTTGAACTGACACCGCGCGAGGCCCAGATTGCCAGGCAGGTGTTGAAGGAGATCGTGGCGAGGCTTCAATTCTTGAACAATGTGGGGCTGCAGTACCTGACCCTGGACCGGGCCGCGGCGACGCTTTCCGGCGGAGAGGCGCAGCGGATCCGCCTGGCCACCCAGATCGGTTCCGGCCTGACCGGAGTAATCTATATCCTTGATGAGCCGAGCATCGGATTGCACCTGCGGGACAACGCCCGCCTGCTCGAGACCCTGAAAAAGCTCCGCGACCTGGGCAATACCGTGATCGTGGTGGAGCATGATGAGGGGACCATCCGCGCCGCCGACCATATTGTCGATATCGGTCCCGGTGCGGGAGCCCACGGAGGGGAAATTGTGGCTCAGGGAACACTTTCTGAAATTACCGCCACCCCGGGTTCGCTCACCGGGGACTACCTGGCCGGGCGTAAATCCATCGCCGTGCCGGCGGAACGGCGCCTGCCGGGCGAGCGCCGCCTCTGGATCAGGGGAGCCCGGGAGCATAACCTCAAGGATATCGACGTGGAAATCCCCCTGGGTCTCTTTGTCTGCGTTTCAGGGGTCTCCGGTTCGGGCAAGAGCACCCTGGTCAATGAAATTCTCGCCCGCGCCCTGGGGCGGCTCCTGCACCGCTCCCGCGAGCCGGCCGGTGCCCACCGCGACATCGAAGGCGTGGAGCTTCTGGACAAGGTGATCGTGGTGGACCAGTCCCCGATTGGAAGGACACCGCGCTCCAATCCGGCCACCTACACGGGGCTGTTTGGCGATATCCGCGGGCTTTTTGCCCAGACCGCGGAAGCACGGCGGCGCGGTTACCGTCCGGGCCGCTTCAGCTTCAACGTCAAAGGCGGCCGCTGTGAAGCGTGCCGCGGTGACGGCATCCTGCGCATCGAGATGCATTTCCTGCCCGACGTCTATGTGCCCTGCGAAGTTTGCCGGGGCAAGCGCTACAACCGCGAAACGCTGGAGGTGCACTACAAGGGGAAAAACATTGCCGATGTCCTGGCCATGACTGTATCCGAAGCTCTCGATTTCTTCAGCGCCATCCCGAAGCTGCAGCGCCGGCTGCAGATGATCGACGATGTCGGGCTCGGCTATATTCAGCTGGGACAGCCGGCAACCACCCTTTCCGGCGGGGAGGCCCAGCGGGTGAAGCTGGCAACCGAGCTCTCGAGGCGCAGCAACGGGCGGACCCTCTACATTCTTGATGAACCGACCACGGGGCTGCACCTTGCCGATATCAGCAAACTGCTGCTGATCCTGGAGCGGCTGGTCGATTCCGGCAACACGGTGGTAGTGATCGAGCATAACATGGACGTGCTCAAGCGGGCCGATTACCTGATCGATCTGGGCCCCGAGGGCGGCGAGGACGGCGGCCGGGTTGTCGCCACGGGGACGCCCGAGGAAGTTGCTTTGGCGGACAGCTCATATACCGGTTTCTGGCTTTGCCGGGTTCTGGAGCAGCCGGCAGAAAAAGCTTCGTCGATCCACAGGGCTTGAGTGAATGATAATGATTGGTGAAGGGGTCCGTTTATGGATATACTGTCGCAGCTTGCCGAAAAAGTGCGCCATTTTCCCGATTCCCCCGGTGTCTACCTGATCAAAGATGCCGTGGACGCAATTATCTATGTCGGCAAAGCGCGCTCGCTGCGGCAGCGGGTGCGCGCTTACCTTGCTGTAAACGGCGCCGTGCCGCCAAAGATAAGGGCGCTGCAGGGGCAAATGCGGGATATCGACTATATTGTCACCGATTCCGAAGTGGAAGCGCTGATCCTCGAATGCAACCTGATCAAAGAATACCGGCCCCGCTACAATGTTGACCTGAAAGACGACAAAGACTACCCCTGCCTTCGCCTGACCGGGGGCCCTTACCCGCGGTTGGAATATCTGCGCCTCTCACAAAAGGAAAGCCGCCTGCCGGTAAAAAACCGCCGGGTAAAACAGCGGCGGGAGGTCGAGGAGAGCGGCGCTCTCTATTTCGGACCTTACACCGACGCCGGGGCGGTCCATGAGACCATGCGGCTGCTGGGGAAAATATTTCCCCTGCGCCGCTGCCGCCGACACCTCACCGGCGAGCCTGCGGCGGAGCGGCCCTGCCTCAATTTCCAGATGAAACGCTGCCTGGGGCCGTGCCGTGGCGCAGCGGAAGTCCCGCCGGGGGAATACGGCCGCATGGTTGAGCAGGTGGCCCTCTTTCTTGAAGGGAGGCGCGGCTTCCTGGAACGGCAGCTCGATGAGAAAATGCGGCAGGCGGCACTGGACGAGCGTTTTGAAGAGGCGGCCCGGCTACGGGACCAGCTGCAGGCGGTCCGCCGGGTGGCCGCTCAGCAGCAGAAGGTGCTCTTGCTGGAGAAGGCCGCGGATCGGGACGTGCTCGCCCTGGTGCGCCACGGTAATGCGGTGGCGGTGCATCTTTTTATTATCAGGGAAGGTAAACTGATCCGCCGCGAGCATTTTCCTCTCGGTGGAACCGCGGAGGATGCTGACAACGGCGAGGCGCTGGGAGCATTTATCAAATCATATTACAGCCGCGGCGCGCGCCCCCCGAAAGAGATTGTCCTCTCACACCAACCCGATGACCGGGAAACTCTCGAGGAATGGTTGAGAAAGTTGGCGGGAGTAAAGGTGGCCCTGGCGGTGCCCCGCCGCGGCTCCCGGCGCAAGCTGGTCGAACTGGCCCTGCGCAACGGGATGCTCAGGCTGCAGGATGAGCAGGAGCGGGCGGAGCGGCAGGAGCTGAGTCCCCTGGAAGAGCTGGCCCGACTGGCCGGACTGGAGCAGGCGCCCCGCCGTATTGAAGGATACGATATCTCCCACCTGCGCGGCGGCGCGGCGGTGGGGGTTATGGTAGTGTTCGAGCAGGGGCGGCCCTTCAAAGACGGCTACCGGCGCTTTCACCTCCGGAAAACTCCGCCGGGGGACGATTACGCCGCTCTGCAGGAGGTGCTGCAGCGGCGGACGGCGCGCCGGGGATGGCCCCGGCCCGACCTGATGCTGATCGACGGGGGCAAGGGGCAGCTCAACGCGGCCCGGGCGGCCCTGCAGCAGGCGGGCATATCTGATATGCCCCTGCTGGCGCTGGCGGAGAACCCGGACCGGATATTTCTCGAAGGTGAGAAAACACCGGTGATCCTGCCGGCGAACAGCACCCTGCTGCAACTGCTGCAGCGGATTCGCGACGAGGCGCACCGTTTCGCCGTGGACTATCACCGCCGCCTGCGCAGGCAAAGCGCCACCCATTCCAGGCTGGAGGAGATCCCCGGGGTCGGTCCGCAGCGCCGCGCCGCCCTACTGAAGCACTTCGGAAGCCTGGAGCAGCTCTACCGCGCCTCCGAGGAGGAACTGGCCGACGTTCCCGGTATCAGCCGCGCCCTGGCTGAACGGATCTTCCGGAAACTGCACCTGTGAGAAGTGAGAGGTGGGGAAACAGGCCGGGGTTTGAAGAAAACAGCTCCTTTCCATTCGTAGGGCGGGGCATGCCCGCATGCTGGAGGTCAGAAGTTGGAAGTCGGAGGTCGGAAAGGGTTAATCCGGTGCAGCGCAACTGGATATAGGGCATGCTTCACGGCAAATTTTGTAGGGGCCGGGCATGCCTCGCCCGGTTGTTCTAAGCTGCTGCGATCGGGCTTATGTTATAATAGATTAAATACAGTGATACAGGAGGTCTTCATGCGTTACCGGCTGCTGGCCATAGATTTGGATGAAACGCTTCTAGATGAAAACTCCAAAATATCGCCGCGCAACAAGCAGGCCATCAGGGAGGCGGTCAAACGGGGCGTGATCATCACCATCTCCACCGGGCGGATGTACCGCACCAGCATCCCCTACGTGAAGGAGCTGTCCCTGGATACAGACTGGCCGATGATCAATTACCAGGGCGCCATGATCAAGACTACTGAAATCGGCGAATTGCTTTATCACCGGCCCCTGGCGAGCGATCTCGCCGTGGTCGTAGCCACCGTTGCTGAAGAATACGGTGAAGAGGTCTGTGCCTATGTCGACGAGCGCTTATATATTAACCGGGAAAACCGTTATTCACAATATTACCGTCAAAAGTATGATGTTACCGTGGAGGTAGTTGGCCGGCTCGATCTATTTTTGGAGCGGCAGAGATGGAGCCCGACGAAGATGACCATCTTCAACTGGGACGGAAAATTTTCAAAAGTCAAAGCAGCACTGAAGTCCAGTTATCAGGGTAAATTTACCATGATCAAACCTCACCCCTATTTTCTCGAGTTTACCGACCGGAGAGCCACAAAAGGGCAGGCGCTGAAAAGGCTGGCCGGAGAGCTCAACATCCGTCGTGAAGAGATCATCTCCTTCGGTGACAGTCATAATGATCTCGATATGATCCAGTATGCCGGGCTGGGGGTGGCGATGGCCAATGCCATCCCGGAAGTGCGGGCGGCGGCCGACCTGATCACTGCTGCCAACACCGAAGATGGTGTCGCCAGGGTAATCGAAGAACATGTTCTCTGCAGGCCTCCTTTGGAAGCTTAGCCGGTCAGGCGTTGGGCGGGTTGCCGGGCAGTTACGGGTGAGAAGCCGCAACAGGTTTATCATTGATCCCCAGAGAGACAGGTGAATGGCCATGGTCCGGGAAGATGCAATCCAGATTGTCCTGATTACCGGGCTTTCAGGTGCCGGTAAAAGTAATGCAATCAACTGTTTTGAAGACCTCGGTTTCTTTTGTGTGGATAATTTGCCGCCAACATTTATCCCCAAATTTGCCGAACTATGCCGCCAGTCGGAGGGGAAAATCAGCAAGGTGGCTCTGGTTTGTGATATGCGCGGAGGCACTTTTTTTAACCATCTCTTTGAGGCCCTCCAGGAACTGGAGGAGAACGAGATAAACCACGAAATTCTCTTTCTCGAAGCCAGCGATGAAGTGCTGCTGCGGCGCTTTAAAGAGACGAGGCGGCGCCATCCTCTCTCCAATGTGGGTCTGCTTGAAGCGATCCAGGCGGAGAGGCTGGCCTTGAGTGAGTTGAGAGGCAAAGCAGACAAGATCATCGATACATCCCCTCTTTCGCCGCGGGATCTGAAAGAGAAAATTTACGAGATTTATGAACCGGGACAGCGGGAAAGAAGCATGCCGGTCCTGCTGGTCAGCTTCGGGTTCAAATACGGGCTGCCGCTCGATGCCGACCTGGTTTTTGATGTGCGCTTTCTGCCGAACCCGCATTACGTGGATCATCTGCGTCCCTTGACCGGAGAAGACCCCCGGGTCAAGGATTACCTCTTGCGGTGGATGGTCACGCACAAGTATATCCAGAAGCTGCAGGATCTCCTCGAATTTTCTATTCCCTACTATATTCGTGAAGGAAAAGCGCAGTTGGTGGTGGCTCTCGGGTGCACCGGGGGGAAGCACCGCTCTGTAGCCCTGGCCGCTGAGCTGGGCCGGATCCTGGCAAACCGCTACCGGACCCATATCGAGCACAGGGATATTGAAAAGGTTTAGCCGCACCCCCGTGTATCTAAACGGGGCAAATAAGAGGTGAGCGTAATCAAAGGGCGCACTCTCATAGCCGGGATGTTATACTGGCTTTATCCGGGCCTGAAAATAAAGCGCTGGCTCCTGCTGGCTTTCTGCGGCCTGGGAGCGGCCCTGCTGGGCTTTCTCCTGCTTACCGGTCCCAGCCTCCTTGAATTCTTCAACACGTTCTTGCCCTTTTTTGCCGGTCTGCACAGCTCTCTTTGCGGCGCCTTTTTTCTTTGCGGCGGGCTGCCGGCGATCCTCTATGGCATCTACCGCGCGGTGCGGGCGGCCGGAGAAGCGCTGCTCTCCAAACCCAGGGTTTCCCTGATTGAAAAGTTTTTTACCAGCCGCTATCTTGCCGACGGGCCGCGAGTTGTGGCCATAGGCGGCGGCACCGGCCTGTCCACCCTTTTGCGCGAGATGAAAAATTACACCGCCAACCTCACCGCGGTGGTCACGGTCGCAGACGACGGAGGTAGTTCCGGGCGTCTGCGGCATGAACTGGGAATGCTCCCTCCCGGTGATATCCGTTCCTGCATTTTGGCAATGGCCGATACGGAGCCGCTCATGGAGAAGCTCTTCGAGCATCGTTTTACCGGGGGCGCCGGACTGGCCGGGCACAATTTCGGGAATCTCTTTATCGCCGCGATGACCGAGATGTTTGGTTTCCAGGAGGCGGTAAAGTTTTTGGGCCAAGTTCTGGCCATCCGCGGCCAGGTTTACCCTGTTACGCTGGACCTGGTCCAGCTTGAATCCGAGGACGATTACGGAGAGAAGATCCTGGGCGAGTCCGTTCATAATAATCGTCAGGGCAGCTTGAAGCGCATCTCCCTGGTTCCTCCTGCGGTAAAGCCGCTTCCCGAAGTCTTGAGGACAATCGCCGATGCCGATGCCATCATCTTGGGACCGGGGAGCCTCTTTACCAGCGTAATTCCCAATTTGCTGGTGCCGGGAATGGTGGAGGCGCTGTCGAGTTCACCGGCGCCGGTTTATTATGTCTGCAACGTAATGACCCAACCGGGAGAGACGACCGGTTTTAGGGCCTCCGACCATGTCCGGACGCTGCAGGAGCATACGGTACCGCATCTGATCGATTATGTTGTGGTAAATTCCGACCTGGCTGTTTTACCGGCAGAGCTGGCCTCCTATAAATCTCGCGGAGCCGAACTGGTTCAGCCTGACTATCAAAATTTACGCAAGCTGGTTTCCCGGATTATCAGCTACCCTTTGATCAATCGCCGGATGCTCTCCCGCCATCACGGACCAAGCCTGGCCCGTTTGCTGATCGGACAGATTTCGACAGAGATGAAAGGGGGCTGGAATTCGTGGGACAGCCGCTTTTTGCCCGTAGCCGGCCAAATGCTTGAAAAAGTTCGCCGTCGTTGAGAGTTTGCTGGAAGGAGGGTTTGATCATGTCATTTACCCGGCAGGTCAAACTGGAGCTGGTTCGCCATGAACAGAGAGCGACTTGCTGCGGCCGCGCCGAACTGGCTGCACTGCTGCTCTTGCGCGGCTACTTGACCATACGCGGCCGCGAGTACATTTTAAGTATCGAGGTGGAGCATATTGCCGTGGCCCGCCATCTCTTCAGCCTGTTTAAGGCAGCCGGCGCCGGATCTGCAGCGGTAATAAGGAAACAGGAGCCGCGCCTGGGTAAAAAATGCTACCTGGTGCAGGTGACCGGGAGAAAGAAAATCATGTCCTTGTTGCGGGAGCTTGGTTTGAATAACAGTCCTGAACCGGACCGCCCGATCAGGGTGTTCTCCCGGGTGCCCCCGCTGCGTTGCTGCCGGCGCTCTTTTCTCAGGGGGGCTTTTCTTGCCGGAGGATCGCTAAGCGCTCCTGCCGGTTCGGGCTACCATCTTGAGATCAACTGCGGTTCGCGGGAAGCGGCCTTCTCCCTGAGCAGTTGCCTGGGCAAATTTAACATCCGGAGCTCTATCAGGCGGCGCTGGGGCAACTTTTTTCTTTACCAGAAAAATTCGGAAGCAATCGCCGATTTTCTACGGGTCATTGAAGCAGACAGCGCGCTTTTGCAGCTGGAAAGCTCCAGGGTGATCCGGAGCATGCGCAACCAGGTCAACCGCCTGGTCAATTGCGAAACAGCCAACCTGGAAAAAGTTGTTACTTCGGCCCAGCAGCAGCTGGCCTTGATCGATCGGGTGGAGCAGCGTATCGGCCTGGAGAGCCTTTCCCCTGCTCTGCGGGCGGCGGCGGTAATGCGGCGCTGTTATCCCGAAGCTTCGCTGAGAGAGCTGGGGCGGATGTTTGACCCGCCGTTGAGCAAGTCTGCGGTGAACCATCGGTTCAGGCAGCTGGCGCAGCTTGATCGGGACATCGATCAAGATCAGAGCAATTCTTGTGAAAACAAAGCATAAGTATATTTTAGGAAGGGATTCCAGGTCTACCAGCTCCGGGAGTTGTACCTGAAGCAGGAAAATACAGAATTTATGTCGAATAAACAGCTCAGGGAGTGGCCAACATGAGGCTGGATTATCAATTAAAAATTGAGCAAACCCAGAAGCTGATCATTACACCGGAGTTAAAGCTGGCGATCACCCTCTTGCAATATTCCACCATGGAGCTGCGGGATTTTATCCAGGAGGAACTCCTGAGCAACCCGGTGCTGGAAATTGGTGATAGTGACGCCGGGAGCGAGGAAGAGCCCACGGAGGAGCTTCCTGAAGATGATTTCCCCTGGGAGGAATATTTCCGGGATATGGATCTGGATTCGGTGGGGCACATGCCAAACCCTGCGGGCAGGGATTGGAGCGAGTTTCCCACGGTTGATAATTACGCCGACAGCCCGGGCACGATGATGGAAGAGTTGCACGGGCAGTTGCGTTTAATACACCTTTCGCCGCGGCAGTATAGTATTGCCGCCTACCTGATTGGAAACCTTGATTCGAACGGATATCTAAGCAGCGACCTGGGCGAACTTGCTGATGCTCTTGGGGTGACGGCGGAAGAGATGGAGATGGGTCTCCGGATTGTGCAGGGCCTAGAACCTACCGGGATCGCCTCCCGAAATCTCCGTGAATGCCTGCTATTGCAGCTTCAGATCCAGGAAAATCCCCCGCCGCTGGCGGTCAAGATTGTCGAACATTATCTTTCCGCCGCTGCCGACGGTCGTTATCGGCAGATTGCGGCCCGGCTTGGCTGCGATATCAAAGAAGTCCAGGATTCCGTTGATTTTATCCGCACCTTGAATCCCAAGCCCGGCTCCATTTTCGGCGGCGCACCGGAAACGCGTTATATTGTGCCCGACATCAATGTGGAGAAGGTTGACGAGAAATATGTGATCGTGATGAACGACCAGCTAACTCCTCGACTTATGATCAGCCCCTTTTATCATAGGCTGTTCCAGAACGGGATTGCCGACAAAAAACTATCTACTTTTATCAAAAGCAAGCTTGAAAAGGCTACCTGGCTGCTGCGCAGCATCGAGCAGCGGCGTCTGACTCTCTACCGCGTAGCGCAGAAGATTGTTGAAATCCAGCAGCCGTTTTTGGAGCACGGGATAAAGCAGCTCAAACCGCTTACCTTGAAAGATGTGGCCCAGGCCGTCGAGCTTCATGAGTCAACTGTCAGCCGCGCCACTGCAAACAAGTACATGCAAACACCGCGTGGTCTTTTCCCATTGAAATTTTTCTTCTCCAGCGGATTGACCGGTGAAGGGGGCGAAGATTACTCTTCACACAGCATCAAAAGTTACCTGCGCGAGCTGATTGAGCAGGAGGATCCGCAAAGCCCCTTCAGCGACCAGCAGTTGACAGAGATGCTTGAAGAGAAGGGGATTTTTATTTCCCGCCGCACCATTGCCAAGTATCGCGAAGAGCTGTCTATCCCTGCTTCATACCGCCGCCGGCGACATTAGAGGTTGGATGTTAGAGGTCAGAGGTTGACGCTGCCTGAAAATTTCGGTTTCCCCCGGCTTCAAGCTTCCGAAAACCCAAAGTAATGGCGTCCCATGGGTCGCCCAAACCCATTTCAAACATCCAACATCCAACTTCCAATTGCTAACCTCCAGTAAGCAACCGCGTTTAAAGATTACTTTTGTGGTAGAATAATGGTTGCCAATGAAAATTAGCCCAAGGATGGTGAGCCGCAGTTGAAGCTAAGTATGGCCGATGTTGAGGTTAAGGGGAAGAAGGTGCTCCTGCGGGTTGATTTTAACGTTCCGCTGGAAGGCGGCCGGGTGAAGGACGACACCCGGATCCGGGCGGCTTTGCCGACGATTGCCGATTTGCTGCAAAGAGGGGCCCGCCTGGTTTTGGTCTCCCACCTGGGGCGCCCCGGGGGAGAGGCCAGGCCGGAGCTGCGCCTTGATCCCGTGGCCGGCCGTCTTTCCGAGCTGCTGGGCCGGACCGTGCGCAAGCTTGACCAGGTTGTCGGGCCGGCGGTAGAGGAGGTAGTGGATCAGCTTGCTGACGGTGAGGCCCTGCTGCTGGAGAACGTCCGATTTGAGAAGGGAGAAGAGAAAAACGATCCCGATTTTGCCCGCCGGCTGGCGCAGACGGCCGATCTTTTTGTCAACGATGCTTTCGGGACAGCACACCGGGCGCATGCTTCCACCGCCGGGGTGGCGGAATATATCCCCGCCGTGGCCGGTCTCCTGATGCTCAAAGAAATTGAGCTTCTGTCACGATGCATTGAACAGCCGGCCCGCCCCCTGGCGGCGATTTTGGGAGGGGCCAAAGTATCTGATAAACTGAATGTGATCCGGCGCTTCCTGGAACTGGCAGATACACTTCTCATAGGAGGGGGCATGGCCAACACCTTTCTTGTAGCCATGGATTATCCCATGGGAGATTCATTCTATGAAGAAGAGCTGGTAGAAGGGGCCAGGGATATCCTCAAGGCCGGTGAAGATAGCCGCTGCTGTCTGCAGTTGCCCGTGGATCTGACGATCACCCGGGATCTGGAGCCGGAGTCTGAGTTCAAGGTAGTCCCCGCCGGTGAGGTTTTCGAAGGCTGGAAGGCGGTAGATATCGGTCCTGAAACAGCTGCGATCTACAGCGAGGCTGCCGCTGCTGCCGGGACAATTCTCTGGAACGGCCCGCTGGGGGTTTTTGAAACGCCCCCCTTTCACCGCGGCACCGAGGTGGTGGCCCGTGCAGTCTCCCGGAGCAAGGCTTTCTCCATTGTCGGAGGCGGGGATATAGTGGCTGCCATCGAAGACTTCGGCCTGGCGGAGCAGATCAGCTTCATCTCCACCGGCGGTGGAGCCACCCTGGAGTTCTGGGAAGGGAAGGAGCTTCCCGGCATAGCAGTTCTGCAAGATAAAGAGGTCAAGTAAAAGGAGTGGAGGTGCTCTTAAAATGGGATTGATTATTGCCGCCAACTGGAAGATGCATAAGACGGCCTCAGAAACAACGGCCTTCTGCAGAGAGTTGAAACTTCGGGAAAAAGATCTCCGGGGGGTGGAGCTCTTGATCTGCCCCCCCTTAACCGCACTGGCTGCTGCTGCTGTCGCACTTGAAGGCAGCAGCATCAAGCTGGGCGCCCAGAATATGTTCTGGGAGGAGAAAGGCGCCTTTACCGGAGAGATTGCCCCGGCGATGCTAAAAGAGTTTGGGGTCAGCCATATTATAATCGGGCATTCCGAGCGGCGCCATATCCTGGGTGAAGATGATGCTATTGTTCGGAGAAAACTGGAGACAGCGCTGAACCATGAGTTGACGCCGCTGCTCTGTATCGGGGAAACGGGGGAACAGCGCAACCGTGGTGAAACCGCCGCCGTCCTGGAGCGGCAGCTCCGGACAGCCCTGGAAGGGCTCAATCCGAGCGCTCTCAAGGAGTTGGTTGTGGCCTATGAGCCGGTCTGGGCCATCGGGACGGGGCGGGCGGCTTCGCCGGCCGATGCCGATAGCGCCGCCGCCCTGGTGTGCGGGGTCGTGGAGAAGGTTTTAGGCAGCGAGGCGGCGGCTGCCCTGCGGGTACAATATGGTGGCAGCGTCAACGCCGGCAATATTGGCGGCTTTGCCGCTCTCTCCTCCATCAACGGAGCCCTGGTCGGCGGAGCCAGCCTGGAGGTTGATTCATTTACCGCTCTTATTCTTGCGGCGAAGGAGGCGGCCGGGTGCTGAATCCGGTGGCGCTGGTGATTCTGGACGGATGGGGCTGCAGCAACGAACCTACAGGTAATGCCATCCTGCAGGCGCACACTCCGCAGATGGATTATTTTCAAAAAACATTTCCCTGGTGCCTGCTGGATGCCGTCGGGGAAGCGGTGGGGCTGCCGGCCGGGCAGATGGGCAATTCGGAAGTGGGACACCTTAACCTGGGAGCGGGGCGCATAGTTTATCAGGATTTCAGCCGGATTTCCTGCGCCATCCGGGAAGGCACTTTTTTTGAAAACCCGGTTCTGCGGGAAGCGCTGCAATGGTCTCGTCAGCATCACAGCAGTGTCCACCTGGTCGGCCTGCTCTCTGACGGCGGCGTGCATAGCCATACCGATCACCTTGCCGCCCTGCTGGAGATGGCG
>CAYFRE010000029.1:0-19611 GCA_964345455.1 uncultured Syntrophomonadaceae bacterium
ATTCTCTATGGACTCTACCAGCCTGATGAGGGTGATATCGATATTCGCGGCCGCAAAGTGGCCATCCATGGGCCCGGAGCGGCAATTGAACTTGGCATCGGGATGGTTCACCAGCATTTCATGCTGGTGGAGCCCTTTACGGTGGCCGAAAACCTGGTCCTCGGCAAAGAGCCGGTCCGCCGGGGCATACTGGATCAGAAACGGGCCGGGGAGATAGTGCGGGAGCTTTCCCAAAGATACGGCCTGGCGGTGGATCCCCGCGCGAAAATTGAAGATATTTCGGTCGGCATGCAGCAGCGGGTAGAGATCTTGAAGGCGCTCTACCGCGGCGCCGAGATCCTGATCATGGACGAACCCACCTCGGTACTCACACCCCAGGAAACTACCGAGCTCATTGAAGTTATGCGTATGCTGGTCCGGGATGGGAAGACAATTATTTTCATCACCCACAAGCTTAAAGAGGTCATGGAGGCCAGCGATGTGGTCACCGTGATCCGGCGGGGGCGGGTTATTGACAGTCTGCCGGCCAAAGATACCTCTGTCGACCAGCTCGCTGCGCTAATGGTCGGCCGTGATGTCCAGATGGTGGTTGACAAAACGGAGGCCCGGCCCGGGCGGAAGGTTCTCGAAGTGAAGGATCTCTGGGTTAAGGATTACCGCAAAACCAATGCCGTGAAAGGGATCAGCCTGCAGGTGAGGGCCGGCGAGATTGTCGGCATCGCCGGTGTGGACGGCAACGGCCAAAAAGAGCTGGTCGAGGCGATTACCGGCTTGAGCAAGGCGGAGAAGGGCAGCGTCATTCTGAACGGCGAAGAGATTGCCAACAAGCCGCCCCGCAGGGTTACTGAAACCGGGCTGGCCCATATCCCCCAGGATCGCCAGAAGCGGGGACTGGTTCTCGATTTTGACCTGCGGGAAAACCTGGTCCTGCAGAGCTATTACCGTCCTCCATTTGCGGACAAGGGTATCCTGAAGCCGAAAGAGGTTGACAGCTATGCCAGGCGCCTGATCAAAGCTTTTGATGTGCGCACACCCGGCCCGGAAATCAGCGCCCGCAACCTCTCCGGCGGCAACCAGCAGAAGCTGATCGTGGCCCGTGAAATCGACCGCGACCCCGACCTTCTGATAGCCGCCCAACCGACGCGAGGTCTCGATGTGGGGGCCATCGAGTTTGTTCACCAGCGGCTCATCCGCTATCGTGATTCCGGCAAAGCGGTCTTGTTGATATCACTTGAACTTGACGAAATTCTGGCGCTCTCCGATCGCGTTCTTGTAATCTACGAAGGGAGAATTGTCGGAGAACTCAGTGTCGGCGAAGCTGATGAACATAGAATCGGCTTGCTCATGGCCGGGATCAAACCCGATGAGGGGGGGGATGGCAGTGTCCAGAAAGCCGGCCAAACAGCTTAAGGAATTTTTTGTTAAATTGTGGGAGTTTGTTCCCGAATGGCTTAGAAATAAACTATCCACCGCGGGGGGCATTATCCTTGATTTATGGCGCGAAAACCTGAAGGTACCTGTAATCGCTGTAATTTTCGGTTTTATTGTCGGCGCTCTGGTTATCCTGGCTATCGGGAAGAACCCCCTGCTGGCCTACATTGCGATCTACAAAAGTGCTTTTAGCAGCATGCGCAATTTCTCGGAAACCATTGCCTACGTCACACCGCTTATTTTTACCGGGCTGGCGGTGGCCTTTGCTTTTCGCTGCGGCCTCTTCAATATCGGCGCGGAAGGGCAGGTTATCGTGGGCATGTTTGCCACCGGGTATATCGGCTTTACCTGGCCTCATCTGCCGCCGGTGATCCTGCTGCCGCTGGCCGTCCTCGGGGGCACGCTGGCCGGAGCTCTCTGGTCGGGGATTCCCGGCCTGCTCAAGGCCAGGCTGGGGGTGCACGAGGTGATCAACACGATCATGATGAACCATATCGCCTTCTACCTGGTGAACTGGCTGGTTAGCGGCCCATTCAAGGTGCCCAACTACCAGGCTACCGCTCCGGTCCCCGAATCGATCCAGCTGACCAAGTTGAGTGATCTCTTTTCATTTGAGCCGGCCTCCGGCCATACCGGTATCTTTATTGCCCTTGCTGCCACCGTAATCTGTTACCTCATTCTCTGGCGGACCACCCTGGGTTTTGAGATTCGCGCCACCGGCTTCAACGCCGGGGCATCCGAGTATGCCGGGGTGAGCATCTCCCGCAGCCTTTTCATGGCCATGCTGATCAGCGGCGCCTTTGCCGGTCTTGGCGGCGCCCTGCAAACTTTGGGCGTGCGCTTCCGGGTTTGGGAGATGGCCACTTTTCCTGATTTCGGCTTTAACGGAATCGCGGTGGCGTTGATCGGCAAGAATCATCCGGCCGGGGTGCTCCTGGGCGCCTTTCTATTTGGCGCCCTGATGCGTTCCGATGCCGCCATCCAGATGCAGGCCGGTGTGCCCCGCCAGGTCGTGGCGATCATCCAGGCTGCGGTGATCTTCTTTGTGGCCGCCGATGAGATCGTCCGCTGGCTGGTAGCAAAGCGGAAGAGAGAGGTGGTCGTGCATGATTGAAACAACTGCCATAGCCGCCCTGCTCTACTACATGCTTCGCAATGCCGCCCCGCTGATGCTCACCGCCGTCGGAGGTGCCTTTACCGAACGGACCGGGGTGATCAATATTGCCCTCGAAGGGATCATGACCGTCGGCGCCTTCTTTGCCGCCGCGGTCACGATGCTGACCAACAATGCCTGGCTGGGAGTTCTTGCCGCGGTGATTACCGGCCTGCTCATATCCTACCTGCACGGCCTCGTCTGCATCAGGTTCAAGGCCAACCAGGTCGTCAGCGGCGTGGCCATCAACATCCTGGCGGCCGGTCTGACCTCGTTTTTGATGAAGGCGATCTTCGGCAGCGGCGGGCAGTTAATCATGGGTGATGCGCCCCGCCTGCCGGTCTGGTCGTTGACAAAGCTGATCCTGGGCGTTCCGGGACTCGGTAAGCTGATTCAGGCGGTGATTCCGGCAAACTGGCTCCGTTTTTTTGACGAATCCATCGGCAGCCAGGTGCCCGGCGTTTACATCGCTTTTATCGTCGTGATCATTGCGCAGATTATTCTTTTCAAAACCCCGCTGGGATTACGTATCCGTGCGGTGGGGGAGCACCCGCGGGCGGCCGACACCCTCGGGGTGAACGTGCCGCAGATGCGTTACATCGGCGTTTTATGCAGCGGCCTGCTGGCCGGGTTTGCAGGCTCCATTTTGACGATCAGCCCGGGTTGTTCGGGATTCATGGTCGGCATGGTCGCCGGTCGCGGCTTTATCGCCCTGGCGGCGATGATCTTCGGCAAGTGGACTCCTGTGGGAGCGATGGGCGCCTGCCTGCTCTTCGGCCTCTCCGAGGCGATCCGGGTCAGCGCGGCCGTGGTCCTGCGCGACCTTCCCTGGATGCAGGCTATCCCCTCTCAGCTCCTGGCGCTGCTTCCTTATATCGTGACCATGCTTGCACTGGCCGGCTTTGTCGGTCGCTCCACACCACCGGCGGCCTCGGGGATCCCCTATGAATCCGGGCAGTAGCGGTAAGAAGCGGTGCAGTGAGCGGGTATGCTTGAATTAATCATTGATCAGGCGGGTGAATAACCGGTGAGGGTCTACGACATAATTTTAAAAAAACGCAACGGGGGCGAGCTCTCCGGCGAGGAAATCAACTTCCTGATTAAAGGATATACCGCCGGCGCGATCCCCGACTACCAGCTTGCTGCTTTCGCCATGGCGGTCTATTTTCAGGGGATGACCGAAGAAGAGACTCTTGCTCTCACCCTGGCCATGGCCGGATCGGGCGATACCGTCTCGCTGAGCAAGATTCCCGGATTGAAAGTCGACAAGCACAGCACCGGGGGGGTGGGTGATACGACCACCCTGGTTCTCACGCCTCTCGTGGCCGCCGCCGGGGTTCCCGTGGCGAAGATGACCGGCCGCGGCCTCGGCCATACCGGGGGCACCCTGGACAAGCTCGAGGCCATCCCCGGCTTTAGGAGCAGCCTTTCCATCGCCGCGATGATCAAAGCCGTGCAAAAGACCGGTATCGCCGTGGTCGGCCAGACGGGGAACCTCGTCCCGGCCGATAAAAAACTTTATGCCCTGCGCGATGTTACCGCCACCGTGGACAGCCTGCCCCTGATCGCCGCCAGCATCATGAGCAAAAAGCTGGCGGCGGGGGCCGACGCCTTCGTCCTTGATGTAAAGACCGGGGACGGCGCCTTTCTGAAAGATCTGGAAGATTCTTTTGCCCTGGCCGAAGCGATGGTTAAAATCGGCACCGGGGCGGGACGTGCCACCGCGGCGGTAATCACGAACATGGATCAGCCTCTGGGTTTCGCCGTAGGCAATTCCCTGGAAGTGCAGGAGGCGATATTGACCCTGCAGGGGAATGGCCCGGCCGATCTTGCAGAACTCTGTTCAATCCTGGGCGGCTGGATGATCTGCCTGGCCGGCAAAGCCTCCAGCCCACAGGATGGGCGGGAGGAACTGGATCGAGTGATCGAGAGCGGGGCTGCATTGGATAAATTCAGGGAGTTGATCCTTGCGCAGCATGGCGATGCGGCGGTGATTGAAAATCCTGCACTGCTCCCCCGGGCCGCGGCAACGGTGCCCGTTACGGCCGCGGTGGGCGGTTACATCCACCGCCTCAGGGCGGAGGCGATCGGCCGGGCGGCGATGGCTCTCGGGGCGGGCCGGGAAACCAAGGATGATCCTGTTGATCTTGCTGTCGGAGTTACCCTGCTCAAAAAAGTGGGCGACCGGGTGACCCCCGGCGATGAGCTGGCCTTGCTCCACTTGAACTGCGCGCCTGAGGCCCCGCCCGCCGGGACGGCCCGCCGCCTGATCATGGATGCTTACGAGATTGAACCTGCCACGGCGGCAAAGCCGCAGCTTATCTTCGGCTACGTCGACCGTACCGGGCGTCATTACATCAAGAATCATTAGTCAGTAATTTTGGTGCCGGGCACCGGAATTCACTGACATCTTTTAAAACGTAGGAGAGAGAAGCATGAGTGAAGAGATTAATCTTGCCGGGTTTATCGACCATACCCTGTTGAAGCCTGAAGCAGCCGCGGAGGATATTGCCAGGCTGTGCGCCGAGGCGCGCCGGTATCATTTTGCCGCCGTCTGCGTGAACCCGGCTTACGTGAAAACTGCTTGCGAGCATCTCCGCGGCAGCGATGTCTGCGTCAGCGCCGTGATCGGATTTCCCCTGGGGGCGACCACCGCCGCGGTAAAGGCCTTCGAAACCGGCGAAGCCGTGGCCGGAGGGGCCGATGAAATCGACATGGTCATCCATGTCGGCGCCCTGAAAAGCGGCGCTATCGATTGTATTCATGAAGAGATCGCCGCTGTGGTCAAGGCGGCCCGCGGCCGGATGGTAAAGGTGATCCTCGAAACGGGGCTTTTAACTGACGACGAAAAGATCACCGCCTGCCGGTTGGCAAAAAGGGCGGGTGCTGATTTTGTGAAAACCTCAACCGGGTTTGGTCCCGGGGGGGCCACCCCCGCCGATATCCGCCTGATGAGGGATGCCGTAGGCCCCGGCATGGGCATAAAGGCCTCGGGAGGGGTACGCACTCGCGAAGCCGCCCTGGAGATGATTGCCGCCGGCGCCACTCGCATCGGCACCAGCTCCGGCATCGCCATTATTGAAGGCTGATCCCGTTTTCGCTGTTTTTTGCGGCAATAACTTTTCCCAAAAAGAGACCGTCTTCCCAGAAACGTAGAAGTATGGTAAATTAATAGCCACAAGTAATTTTAGCATAACTAAGGGGATCTAATTGTGAATTTACCGAAAGTTACTGTTTATACCGATGGAGCCTGTTCCGGCAACCCTGGCCCGGGCGGTTGGGGTGCGGTGATTATCGGTGACGGGGCAGGCGGTGAAGTTGTCGAGAAATCGGGCGGCGAGATGCATACCACCAACCAGCGGATGGAGCTGCAGGCGGCGATCGAGGCTTTGCGTGCGCTTCCCGGGCCAAGCCGGGTGCGGCTGCACAGCGACAGCGCTTACCTGGTCAACGCTTTTCGCCGGCGCTGGATTCCGCGCTGGCAGGCGAACGGATGGCGCACCGCCGCCAACAGGACGGTGCAGAATCAAGATCTCTGGCGGGAGTTGCTTACGCTTACCTCGAAACATCAGGTGGAATGGCTCAAAGTAAAGGGTCACAGCGGCGATTCTTACAACGAACGCTGTGATGAATTAGCCCGCCGGGCGATTCCTTCTCCAGATAAATCCGGCGGGGTTAATCGGACAAACAGGTACGTTTCCGTCGTTTCAGGAAAGTGGGACAAACAGGTACGTCCCCGTTGTCCCGGGGGAGGTGAAGCCATGCGCAGGTTGGGTATTCTCACAGGTGGGGGCGACTGCCCCGGACTTAATGCCGTTATCAGGGCGGTGGCAAAAAGCGCTTTCTTCCGCCACGATATCGAGGTAGTCGGTTTCAATAATGGTTTCAAGGGGCTTGTGGAAAACGAGGCCTGGTTGATCGGAGAAGAGGCTGTATCCGGTATTCTGCACCGGGGAGGGACCATCCTCGGCACAACCAACAGGGATAACCCTTTTAATTACCGGGTAACCGAATCAGACGGTAATCCCTCTTACGAAGACCGCTCGGCAGATGCCCTCCGTCACCTCAATGAATGGGATTTGGACGGCTTGATTGTTATCGGCGGCGACGGCAGCCTCACCCTGGCTGATCGATTCAGCAAAATGGGAGTTCCGGTGATCGGTATACCGAAGACGATTGACAACGATCTTTCGGCACCGATGTGACCTTCGGCTTTGATACGGCGGCAGCCACAGCCACGGAGGCTATCGATCGCCTGCACACCACCGCCGAATCGCACCACCGGGTCATGGTGCTCGAGGTGATGGGGCGCAACGCCGGCTGGATCGCTCTCCAGGCGGGGATGGCCGGAGGCGGTGATATTATTCTCATCCCCGAACTGCCTTTCGACTATGGGGTGATCATCGAGAAGATCATGCAAAGGCGCGACAGGGGAAAAAAATTCAGCATCGTTGTTGCCGCCGAGGGGGCATTTCCGGAAGGCGGCTCCCAGGTTTATCAGCTTGCCGGCGAGACGAAAAGGCTGGGCGGGATCGGACAGATGGTCGCCGGGGAGCTCGAAAAGAGGACCGGGATGGAGAGCCGGGCCACGGTTCTGGGACACCTGCAGCGCGGCGGGACGCCCACTGTTTTTGATCGTGTTCTGGCCACCCGTTTCGGGGTTGCGGCGGTTGAACTGGCCAGGGCCGGCCGCTGGAACGAAATGGTATGCCTGCAAGGCGGCATGATTGAATCGGTTTCACTTGCCGATGCCGTGGCTGAGATCAAGCGTATAGATCCCGGCTGCGAACAGATTCAGGCCGCCCTGGCGGTGGGCACCTCTTTTGGCCGAACAATCTAACAAGGTGTCAGGGGACGGTTCTCCGTCACCCTGTCCGGGTTGATCCTCCGGGATGAAGAACGATATTGGGAAGATGATCATACCAAGGTAACAGCTTCTTTAAATAATTGACTCTCAAATGCATATATTACTCCTGAAGTATGTCCACTCGAAGCTTTGCCTGAATGGCCGGAATGAAGACAGCCCCGGCATAAGATATTATCTTAAATTAATATTAAAATACAATTAAGCCGAAAGGAGGAATTATCGTTGAAACTGCGAGGCAATGCGGTCGTGGCTCAATCGGGCGGACCGACCGCAGTGATCAACAGCAGTGTCAGTGGAGTGGTCCAGGAATGGCTGAAAAATGATCCACCCGGACTGATTTACGGGGCCCTGTTTGGCATCCGTGGAGTTCTGGAAGAGAACCTGCTCGATCTATCCAGGCAACCGCGGCATATTATTGAAGGGTTGCGCTATACACCGGGAGCAGCTTTGGGATCCAGCCGCTACAAGCTATCGAGGGAAGAAGACTTCGCCCGCTTGCTGGGAGCATTTAAAAAACACGAGATCCGTTATTTCTTCTATATTGGCGGCAATGATTCCATGGATACGGCGGACAAGATAAACCGTTTTGCCGGTAAAGCGGGTTATGAACTCAGGATCATCGGAGTTCCCAAAACTATCGACAACGACCTTCCTAATACCGACCATACGCCCGGTTATGGCAGTGCGGCCAAGTTCTTGGCGGCAACAGTCCGCGAAACCGGCCTGGATCTGAAAGGGCTGGTCACCAGCAACCGTATTGTAGTCCTTGAAGCCATGGGCAGAAACGCAGGCTGGCTTACGGCCGCGGCCGCCCTGGCCAAGAAGGAGGAATGCGACGCTCCCCACCTGGTTTACCTTCCGGAAGTTCCTTTTGATCGAGAGAGCTTCATCCGCGAGGTTGCCGAGGTTTACCGCGAGTACAGGTATGCTTATATCGTGGCTTCGGAAGGGATCCGGTATGCCGGTGGCGATTACGTTTTTACCGGTAAAGGGACAGATCCTTTTGGCCACGCCCGCCTCGGGGGACTGGCTGAAACCTTGAAGGAGATGATTGAAGAAGAGATCGGCGTGAATGTAAGGAGTATTGTTCTGGGAACGATGCAGCGGGCAGCGGCCCATTTTGCCTCCCAAACCGATGCCGGTGAAGCCTACATGGTTGGCGCATCAGCGGTCAAGGAGGCGCTGCGGGGGAAATCCGTGATCATGATCTCACTGGTCAGGGAAGAGAATGCTGATGCTTACCGATGCAGCACAGGCACGGTGGAGCTCTCCAGGGTGGCCAACGTGGAGCATAAGGTGCCCGCCGGCTGGATCGCTCCTTCAGGAAGCTATATCCGGAAGATATTTTTGGATTATGCCCGCCCCCTGATCGTGGGGGAAGTAACTCCCGTATTCAAGAACGGGCTGCCGGACTATGTTCACCTGCAAGACTTTGATCTGCCAGAATTAAGGAGGAGGCTTGACAGCGATGCCGCTAGTATCATTAAATGAAGTGCTGGGTAAGGCCGACCGGGAAGGATATGCGGTAGGTGCGTTTAACTGCAACAATATGGAGATTGTCCAGGCGATCGCCCGGGCGGCAGAAGAAGAAAAATCTCCGGTGATCATCCAGGCCAGCCAGGGCGCAATCAGGTATGCCGGACTGCGGTACATCATCGCCCTGGTAAATTTAGCCGCTGCAGAGGTATCTGTACCGGTGGTGCTGCATCTGGATCATGGAACCAGCTTTGAGCAGGTGATTCAGTGTATCCGCTACGGTTTTTCTTCGGTGATGATTGACGGGTCGCAGTATCCCCTGGAAGAGAATATCAAGCTGACCAAAAAAGTGGTTGAAATCGCCCATGCCGTGGGAGTTACCGTTGAGGGGGAACTCGGAAAGATCGGCGGCACCGAGGACGATATCAGTGTCAGCGAGGCCGAAGCCTTTTTTACCGATCCCGAAGAGGCGAAGCGTTTTGCCGAAGAAACAGGCGTTGACGCCCTGGCCATCTCCATCGGCACGGCCCATGGCCGTTACAAGGGGGAGCCCAAACTCGATTTTGAGCGGCTAAAGAAGATCGACGAAATAACTGCCTGCCCGATCGTCCTGCACGGCTCTTCGGGAGTTCCCGATGAGAGCATCAAAAAGGCTGTACGCCTTGGCGTGCAAAAGATCAATATTGATACGAATATCAGGGAAGCTTTTGTCGGCGCCATTCGCGAATACCTGCCGGATCACCCGCATGAAATTGATCCACGCAACGTTCTCAAGCCGGCCCGCGAGGCCGCAACAGCGATTATCCGCGAAAAGATCCGTTTATTCGGCTCTTCAAGTAAAGCCTGAGCAAGTGTGATGAAGTGGGACACCGGGGACTGTCCCCGGTGTCCCACTTTGATTAGTTTGATTAGTATGGGCGCGCTACTTTTAAAATCAAGATTACCTGTATAACAGCAAAGACAAACAACACTCCCCAGGCATAATAATCATTTTTGCTCATGCGCAGCACTTTCATCTTTGTTCTCCCCGCCCCCCCGGTATAGCAGCGCGACTCCATCGCCGTGATCAGATCATCGGCGCGCCTGAAGGCATTTATAAATAAGGGGAGCAAAACCGGGAAAAGCTTGACCGTTCTCCGGATGAAATTTCCCCGGTCGAAAGCGACACCGCGCGCCGTCTGCGCCTTGATGATTTTCTCTGCCTCTTCAGCCAGCGTGGGCACGAAACGAAGCGCAATCACCATGGTCAAGGCCAGCTCCTGGGCGGGCACGCCGACTTTCTGCAGCGGTCTCAGCAGGGCCTCGGCGCCGTCGGTTAGCTCGACTGTGGAGGTGGTCAAGGTAAGTATAGTCGTCACCAAAAAGAGCAGCAGTACCCGGATCGACATCAATGTGCCTATATGCAGACCCGCATCGGTAGCATTGAAGATCCAGTAGGAGAAGATCACGTTTGATCCCGGCGGTTTCTGAAAAAAGATCTGGAAAAACCACATTATAACCAGGATCGGCAGCATCGGCCGCAGCCCCTTCAGGGCAAAACGGAACGGTATCTTTGCAATCAGGATCAGGCCGAGGGTAAAAGCGGTGAAAAAAGCATATGCGGCATAATTATTGGTTAGTATGAGCAGTAAAATCAACCCGGATGCGCCGGCGATCTTGGTCCGCGGGTCAAGGCAGTGCAGGGCGGTTTTACCGGGAAGATAGATTCCCAGGGTCAGATTCCTGGTTAATTCCAACTTCCGTTCACCCCCGGTCTACCTAACACTTTTACGATTTCAGAAAGCGCTTCGTTGATATTCAATACCCCGGTGGGCACGGCAAAACCGTTTTCACGCAGCCGCTGCATAATCTCGATCACCTGCGGCGGTTCGAGGCCGATTTGCTGCAGAAGGTTGATCCTGGCGAGCACCTCCCGCGCCGGGCCGTCGTCAATCACCCGCCCACGGTCCATGACCACGATCCGCTCAACCAGGCGGGCCACATCATCCATGCTGTGAGAGATGAAGATCACGGTCATCTTTCTTTCCCGGTGCAGTTTCTTGATAACACTCAGTATTTCCTTGCGGCCGCGCGGATCAAGACCAGCCGTAATCCCATCGAGGATCAGGACCCTGGGGCGGCAGGCGAGAACACCGGCGATGGCCACCCTTCTCTTCTGACCGCCGCTTAAAGCAAATATATCCCGATCGTGAAAGGTCTTTTCGCCCAGTCCCACCAGGGACATTGCTTCCCGGACTCTTTCACGGGTCTCTTCCGGAGAGCACCTCTGTAGGGCAGGCCCGAAGGCGATATCTTCGCCTACCGTGGTTTTAAAAAGCTGGTGTTCAGGGTTTTGAAAAACGTAACCTACCTCGAATCTGATCTGCAACAGGTCGGTTTTCCGGTCGGTGGTATCCCGCCCGTCGATGAGCACTCTACCGCTTTTGGGAATGAAAAGTGCATTCAAGTATTGTCCTAAAGTCGACTTGCCCGATTGAGATGGGCCGATCAGTCCGATAAATTCACCATCATCTATGGTTAGATTGATGTCAAAAAGGGCCTGCCGGGCCAAAGGAGTTCCCTCTTTGTAGGTATGGTTTAAATGTTCTATTTTAATTGGCATAGGCTGCTCACAAGTTCCTCCACGTGCAAAATGCCCGGGGCCATCGGGAAGCCTCTTTGTTTCAATTCAACGGCCAGCCGTGCTGCCACCGGAATGTCGAGGCCTGCCTCTTCAAGCAGGTCCACCTGGCTGAATATATCTTCGGGGGGGCCATCCATCTTGATTTCACCCTGGTCCATGACCGACACCCGTTTAAAATGAACTGCCTCGCTCATTAAATGAGTGATAAAAATGATGGCAATTCTTTCGTCACGATTCAGCTTTTTCAAGCTCTCGAGAACCTGCTTCCGGCCAAGCGGATCCAGCAGCGCGGTCGGCTCATCGAGGACAATGCAATCCGGCTTCATGGCTAACACACCGGCGATGGCCACGAGCTGTTTTTGTCCCTCCGAGAGATGGCAGATCGAATCACGGCGGCATGACATCAAATTCAGGGCAGCCAGCGCATGGTTGACCCGTCTCCTGATCTCCGGCGGGGGGACCCCCAGGTTTTCGGGTCCGAAGGCGACATCCTCTTCCACGATGGAACTGATCAGCTGATTGTCGGGGTTTTGAAAAACCATTCCCACCCTTTTGCGGATCTCTTTCAGCTGCTCCCGGTCACCGTTGGCGGTGGAGAGGCCGCCGACAAGGACCTCGCCAGAGGTGGGGGTGAATAACCCGTTGAAATGGCGGGCCAGGGTAGATTTACCCGATCCGTTCCGGCCGATTATGGCTGCGAATTCGCCTTTTTGGATCTTTAAATTGATCTCCTTGAGGGCCTTTACCGGCTTTTCGGAGCCGGCCCCGTAGGTATAAGAAGTGTTTCTAAATTCAACCAGATGTTCCAACGGAAGGGCCTCCGTAATTATAATGTGGCTCAGATACCGGTCAGGGCCAACCCTTACCTGTTGCTGTTGACCGGATCTTCAAACCCCCTGATCCTTTTAATGCTACCAACCAGAAGAACGGTTAAAACCGTAGCCACGATCATTTCTGGAATACCGTGTGCCAGCCCAAAGGTGATGGCGAGTTCAACCGGAAGGTATTTTAAAATTACAGCCGCCCCCAATACCAGAACTGTATTGGTGGCGGTGCCAACGATGCCGGCCAGGGTGTAGCCTAAAAAAGGATTGATCTTTCTTGTTGCCGCGTAGGCCAGGTAGGCAGTGACGCCGATAAACAATCTTGGTAGGATCGCTACAAGAGGGTCGCTGAACATGGGTATAGTAGCTCTTAATAAACTGATCAGCCCAAAAATAAAGCCGATCAGCAGGCCGACAAGCGGTCCCTCGAGGACCCCTCCCAGAATGGCTGGAATGTGCAAAATGGTAGCATGCCCTAACGGCGTGGGCACCGAAATCAAGCCCAGCGGGGTTACCCCTAACAAGATGGCGATGGCCCCCAGTATCCCGGAGACGACGATCTTGCGGGTTGTTAGTTTCACCAATATTTCCCCCTCTATGATCAAATGTAGAAAAAAAGATAACAGGGATGTATTCGACATAGACAGACTGTTTCCTTCACCATCTGAAATGTCATTACTTACACGCATCATTCATTAGTTAGAATCATCATAAAAATTATCAGGGCAAGAACAGCTGTCCGTTGAATATTATATTACCTCAAAGTTGATATATTGTCATTTCAAATGCAGTAGATCCCGTGAAAGGGATGTTGGCGTATTCTGCAGAGGGTAAAAATGCAATCAGCGCTCTGTTTTCACGTTAAGCTTACCCTGGTTGAATAATACCAGATAAGGCCCAATTGGAAATACAAGAAGTAAAGGCGGAGATAAACAAGATATGCGGAAATATATAAATAAGAGGAGTTCTGCCAATAAGAAGTGAATAAAGCAGTTACCAAAAACAGAGGGAGGTGAATAAGATGTCTGCAGAGATCCAGATCAAGCCGGTGGTAACCAGAAGTGACCGTAACATTTTTGTCAGGTTGCCCTGGCAAATATACCGCAACGAGCCGAACTGGGTACCACCATTACTCACGGATATGCATAATACGCTCAATCCGAAGAAAAACGCGCTGCTCCACCTGGGACCGTACTGTTTCATGCTGGCCTTTAGAGGAGGAAAGCCTGTCGGACGTATCGGGGTGGGACTTGATCAACGATTGAACGAAGCCAAACAAAAAAAATCAGGTTACCTGACCCTGTTTGAATCTGTTGAGGATTACCCGACTGCCCGGGCGATGTTTGACGCCGGTCTGGCCTGGCTGCGGGAAATGGGGGCGGAAGAGGTCACCGGACCCCAATCTCCCAGCAACGGGGATGACTACCGCGGATTGCTGATCAAGGGGTTTGATTCTCCGCCGGTCTTGCTTAACTCATTTAACCCCCGTTATTACCCGCATTTTTTCGAGAAATACGGCTTCGAGAAGGATTTTGATCGCTACGCCTACTATTACGATTTGACCAATGGGCCCACGGAACGCCTGCAAAACGGCGTGGCCGCGGTCCGCCGCCGCTATGGTTTTCGGGTGCGCCCGCTCAATCTAAAAGCGCTCCGGCGGGAGATGCTGATCATCAAAGAAATAGTCGAGCGCTCCATGCCCGACTGGCCGGACATGATCCCTCCGAGCATGGAAGAGATTGAAGCCGAGACCCTTCAACTGAAGCAGCTGGCCCTGCCCGAACTGGTCTTGTTTATTGAAAGCAATGAAGGCGAACCAATCGGTTTTTCCGTTGCCCTGCCCGATTACAACCAGGTCCTTGCTCATCTTAACGGGCGCCTCTTCCCCTTTGGAATTATCAAATTCTTCTGGTATAAACGGAAAATCACCGGAACCAGGCTTTTCATCCTCTTTGTGACTCCGGAATGGCGCAAACGCGGTATATCCGCGGCGCTCTACTATTACACCATGCTTCATGCTTACCGCCTTGGATATACTTTTGGCGAAGGTTCGACGATCCACGAATTCAATACGGCGATGAACCTCGATGCCAAAAAAGCCGGGGGAGAACTCTACAAGATCTACCGCATCTACAAAAAGAATCTTTAGCTATACCGTGAGACAGTGGGACAGGAAACGGTTTCTGTCCCACTATTTTTTTTAGAAGAGTTATCAGCGGCTGGCCCCGCCTCCTCCGGAGGAACCGCCGCCGAAGCCTCCTCCGAAACCCCCGAAGCCGCCAGTGGGGAACCCTCTCCCGGAAGAAGAGCCGCCGCGCCCGAAAATGTGAAGTCCGTAAAGGTAGAAGATAAAGGGAACAAGAAAGAATAATAAAAGAAAGACGATTATAGACATGGACTCTCCTTTATCTAACTCACCGTCCCGGTACTCCTCAAGTGGGGCCAGGGCTTCTTCAAGGATGATGCCGTATTCATTGGCCACCTCCGCTGCCAGGGCCAGGTAACCCATCCTGATGCCGGCGGCATAGTCTTCTTGTTCCCATTCGGGAAGAACGTAATAATCAAGGATATAGCCCGCTTTTCCATCGGGGATGGCCCCCTCCAGGCCATAGCCTACTTCAATACGCACTTTCCCGCTTTGCCCGGCCAGCAGCCTTTCCCGGTCTACCAGGAGGAGCACCCCGTTATTTTTCTCTTTCTTACCCAACCCCCAGCCGCGGAAAAGGGCCAGGGCGTATTCCTCGATCGGCGCGCCCTCCAGGCTTTCCACCGTCACCAGGACCAGTTCCGCTCCTGTCTTTTCCTCAAGCGCCTGGCCCACGCCGGAGAGCTCCGCAAAGGTTTCCGCGTCGAGAAGATTGGCGTAGTCGTTTACATAAGCGGCCGGCGAAGGCGGCGGCACCTGCGGCGCCGCTTCAACGAGGGCCGCAGCAAGCCAGAACATGGCGGCGGCCACGATAACAACAGCTGCGCGGCTTAGTCTGAGTGCTCGTTTCACATTGCTCTCTCCCTAAGAGATAATTCACTGCAGTTAAATTAAGCCTGTTCGGAAAGGACAAGCGAATTGCTCTTTCTTTCACTAAGAGATGGTTTGCCGGCAAAACAAAGTATATGAGGAATTATAGCGTTTCATTTAATTGTTGAAATCAACCTTCGGGACCGTGTGGGCGCCTTCATCCGCCTCAAAGTAGTCCCTGCCGCTGAAACCAAATATCCGGGCTACAATCACCGTCGGAAAGCGGCGCACGGTGGCATTGATCTCCTTAACCGAAGTATTGTAATCCATCCGCGCCACGGCGATACGGTTTTCCGTTCCGGCCAGTTCGTCCTGCAGCTGGCGGAAATTGGCGTCGGCTTTAAGGTTGGGGTAGTTTTCGACCACTGCCAGCAGCCGGGACAGGGCTCCGGTAAGTTCTTCATCAGCCGCGGCAGCTTCGGGGACGCTTTGCGCGCCGGCAAGTTTCGCGCGGGCGGCGCTGACATCGGCCAGAACCTCTTTTTCATGTGCGGCGTAACCTTTTACCGTTTCCACCAGGTTGGGAATCAGGTCCAGGCGGCGCTGCAGCTGGTTTTCAACCTGGCTCCAGTTGTTGTTCACTTGCTCATCCAGGCCCACGAGGCGGTTATAGCTGCCGATGAGAGGCAGGACCAGCAGTACCACTAGCAGTACTACGACCGCCAGGAAAATAGTCAGACCCTTTTTCATCTCATATCCTCCCTGCTATAAGTTATGATTGTCATCCAATTAAGATTACATAATTATTGTAACTTACACCGGCGGTATCGTAAAGGGCAGCCCTTGTCGGAAAAGGACTCCTCTCCTGGCATCCTGAGGGCGAAGCCATCCCTGTCCATGTCATCCTGAGGGCGAAGCCCGAAGGATCTCTGCCTTGAGCGCTGCGAAGATGACCCTTTCCCATATTCATGAAAAACCGTTTGCCATACTCAAGCGCTGCTGCTAAAATTGGTTAATAAGTCCTGCAGGAGGTTAAATCAATGAAGATTGCCCCAAATATCACCTCCCTGATTGGTAAAACCCCGTTGGTCTACTTGAACCGGGTTGCTGAAGGCTGCGCCGCCAGGGTGGCGGCGAAGCTCGAATATTTCAATCCGGGCGGCAGCGTGAAGGACCGGATCGGGTTGAGCATGATCGAGGCCGCCGAACGCGAAGGGCTGATCACAGAAGAGACCGTTATCGTCGAGCCGACCAGCGGCAACACCGGGGTCGCCCTGGCCATGGTCAGTGCGGCGAAGGGCTACCGATGTGTTCTGGTGATGCCGGATACAATGAGCAAAGAACGTCGCACACTGCTGAAAGCTCTTGGAGCCGAGCTGATCCTGACTCCGGGAGACGAGGGGATGGCCGGAGCGATCCTGAAGGCCGGGGAGATGGCCGCCGCCGACAAGCGCTGCTGGATACCCCAGCAATTCGCCAACCCGGCCAACCCGGCGGCGCACGCTGCCGCCACCGCCCGGGAAATCTGGGAGGATACGGACGGCGCGGTTGATGTTTTTGTGGCCGGAGTGGGCAGCGGCGGCACTATCACGGGGGTGGCCCGGGGGCTTAAGCAGAAAAAACCGTCTGTGCAGATTGTCGCGGTGGAGCCCGCCTCCTCCGCGGTTCTCTCCGGTAGAGCGCCCGGGCCGCACCAAATCCAGGGCATCGGCGCAGGCTTCATTCCGCCGGTGCTGCAGCAGGAGCTGCTCGACGAGGTTATCCCGGTTTCCGACGCGGCCGCCTTCGAGACGGCGCGCCGCCTGATCAAAGAAGAAGGTATCCTTGCGGGCATCTCCGCCGGCGCCGCCTGCCGGGCCGCCCTGCAGGTGGCCTCCCGCCCTGCAAACAAAGACAAGCTGATTGTTGTCCTCCTCCCCGATCTCGCCGACCGCTACCTTTCCACCGCTCTTTTTGGCTTGTAAAGGTTTACCCCTGGTAATCTATCCATTAACCGCCATTCGAATTAAATAAAGTTAATAATTGTCCAAATTGGGAAGGATATTCGTTGACAATGTAGGATTTACTGAAATATGGAGGCATAGAAACCCGGCCCACAACTTGGGCGCTTGGACCGGGTGGAGCTGCTAGCGCAACCGACCAACAAGGTCGGTTTTTTATTGGAATTACATTACCGGCGTAATTGAAAAAGCACAATTACGAGAGAACTTTACAAGTTATCCAATCTACCTTTGCTGCAAATCTCACCATGTAGGGCAAGTTTTAGGAACATAATAATTATGGATAATCTAACAGAATATGGCAAATGCTATGTTTGGAGGGGGTTTGCTTATAGTTTCAAGAACATAGTTTACCGGGCTGTACCATTCTTAAAAGGAGGAAAGAAAATGAACAGTTTATTTAAGTTCAAGCTGCCGATCATACTGGCGGCAATTACCCTGGTGCTGGGTTTGCTGTGCAGCGGGGCAATCGCTCAAGAACCGAACACCTGGTACGTGGATGCGGAAGCTGAAGAAGCCGGTAATGGTACTGAGAGTAAACCGTTTCAAACAATCCAGGAGGCTATTGATGCCGTCTCTACTGTTGATGGCGATATCATTAGTGTAGCGACGGGAACTTATGACGTTTCCGACAGCATTGTAATTAACAAGAAAGTAACTGTTAAAGGAATTCCCGAGGGCGATGGAGCTTTACCCACTATCAAAGGCACACTTACTGTAAAGTCTAATGTCTATACACCCATCATCATCGAAAACATGAATTTCGAAGCAAACACTGATCACAATATCATTTTAGACAAAGCAAAGAATGTTGTCATTAAGAAATGCCGGTTTGATGGAAAAGGTAAATTTATGGATGGTGGCAAAAACGCCGTGAATATGAATGGCAGGTGCGACGGCATTACCATTGAAGGCTGCACCTTCAAAGACGGCTTTTATGTTGCAGTAAACGGTTATGCGGACAACCTTACCGTCAAGGATAGTACCATTGAAAATTGCAAGAGCGGCATCAACCTGCAAGTGGGCAACAACCTGGTAGTATCCAATACGAATATCAGCGTCATTGCCCAGGGTGCCGGCAATGATACTTACTGCGTTCGTTTCGCCAGTGAATCAGCCAACAGTGCTTCTAATATGAACATTACAGGCGGCACATTCAGCGTCAATAAAAATGGCCTCACGGCAAGTGAAGGAGCTTATCACAGCGCTATTATAATTCGCACCGGGGCCACCGGGCCGCTGACAGTTAAAGATGTCAGTATTGACGGGGAAGTGATTAATCTATCCGGCACAAGTCTCACAGCTATACACAACTGGTGGGGCCATGCCACCGGGCCGACTCATGTGAGCAACCCCGGGGGAAAAGGTGATATCTTCACAGGTAATGTTGAATTCTTGCCCTGGTACGTTGACGAAGCCATGACTACACTCAGCACCACCGGGATTGGCTACATTGAATCCGGCAGCACAGATCTTACTTTTGACCAATCCGGAGTGCGCATGGAAATTAAAACTGACGTGAAGGATTGTTATATCTCAGTTACCCGCTTTGCTGCGGGCGAGAGCGATGCTCCTGCGGGGATGATCCCGGCGGGTATATACCTGCGGATAGAGCATGGCGAATTCCCGGAAGGAACCTCAGCGCGTATCGAGATTGAATACGATCCGGAGAAATTACCCGAAGGGGTCAAGGAAGACGACCTCAGGCTATACCGCTACAACGAAGAAACGGAGCAGTGGGATCTTGTTTCCAGTCAGGGCATTGACAAAGAGAATGGGATTCTCTGGGCAGAGCTGGATGACTTCAGCGATTTCGGCATCTTTGCTGATGCCCCCGAGGAACCCGAGCCTGATGAGCTGAAACCCGAAGAACCGGGAAAACCTGAAGATGAACCGAAGTCCGCTCTGCCGCGTACTTACGGTGGGCTGTCGTATTTCTTGCTCCTCGGGCTGTTCATGCTTTCGGCCGGCTTCCTGCTTATCCGGAAGAAGGGGCTGCAGGGAAGGTAAGGTAGCTTCCCACCGGAACATCTCTCCGTAAACGTATAATACAGGTTGGGGGCATCGCTGATGCCCCCAACTTTTTTTGTCTTCCTGTCATTGTTATGAAAGCGTCGTATTTATCATCCTGAGAGCGCAGCCCGAAGGATCTTTTGTTAAAGTAACGCTTCGTTTACAACTTACTTCCATACCATCTGTAGGGGCTGTCCCAAAAGGAGCATCCTACTTTTTGAATAAGAGTTGCCTTAATACTCTCATGCTCCGCCAGGTCCGTAGGGGC